>CAXTVC010000052.1:0-22286 GCA_964247615.1 uncultured Acidobacteriaceae bacterium | reverse complement strand
AACATCAAAGCGCCCCCACTCACTCGATGGAGTGGAGGGTATAACTTGTGAGAATGACATCGACCAAATATTCGAGTCATCGCTCACGATTGGCACGTTCAACTATGTTGTCAAAGATCCTGACTGCATCGGCCTAAACCGGCAGTTTTGGATCAAGGAAACTAGGTGGGCAGAGCCTCAACCTTGTGTCCTCGAACTTGATGCGCTGTCTGTCTGGTGTGCCGACTGGACTAATGTGCTTTCCAGCTTTCGGCCTCGCCGCAGTGTTTTGCGCGACTCACCCAGACTATCGAAACTCGCTCGTGTTTGTCAAGCCCCCTGTTCTGTTAGCTGCTTCAGAACTCAGAGCTGCAAAACTGGGTGAGTTAGACAGGCGCAAACTTCAAATATCAGAACAACCCAGGCAATGGGCTGCGGAGCGTATGCCCCGAATATGAGTAGCAGTATCTTGGGTTTGGGCGGTGGGCTCTCGCTCTCATCCGCAAATCAAACGCTTGGACTGCGCCAGGCTTTGCCGGATTTTCTCGGCGGCTGGCATTTGGTACTTGCAAAGATTAACCGATTGTTCCCAATCATGCAATCTTTGTTGTCGACCCGTGTGTGTTGCTGTCGTGTCGACAAGATGAATAGTAGCAACGAGTGACGTTCTGTGCAAGCCCCCGGAGTCTCTCTCCTCCATAACCGTAACTTCATAGTCTTCTTTGGTCGGAGAAAGTCTGCTTGCCATCCCCACCTGGATGCCGGTTCGCCAGTCCTATCGTCATGAGCCCGCCTGCTGGCAGATGCAGCGGGATCTAGGCGGACGAAGAGTTCGTTCGGTATCCTCCCGCCATGGAGCCTGAAGAGATTTCTGAATTTGCCAAGGAAATGCGGGAGGCCGGTGAGGCAAGCATGACCCGGGTGTCGCTCATCATCAGCGTGCTTGCCGTTTTGGTGGCGCTTGTCACTGTGTTGAGTCATCGCGAACACACCGAAGCCGTTCTGTCTCAAGCCAAGGCCTCGGATCAGTGGAGTGAGTACCAGGGCCGTCGCGTACGGCAGGCGCAGACAAAGCTTTCCGCCGACCTCATCACCCTGCTGCCTGGAACAGATATCTCGCGAAAGGCGAAGCTCGATCAGTACCAGGCATCAGGTATCAGGTTCCAGGAGCAGCTCGATGAAGACAGCCGTGAGGCAAGGGCCTTAGAGGCCGAAGTCGGGCTGGCGGAGAAGAAGGCAACACGGCTGGATATCGGCGAAGCCCTCATGCAGATCTCTGTGGTGCTGGCCTCCATCACACTCATCACGCGACGCTGGCTATATGTCCTGATTGCGCTGACCCTGGGCTCCGTGGGTCTGCTGGCTGCAGCCTCCGCGTTGCTGGTCAAGTAACTGGTCCTTCCCCACTCGCCAGAGACGCGGCTCCCGAACAGATCCGGCTATGGCCTACTGATCACGCCGAGATCCATCAGGCCATTCACAAAGTCCTGCACCGCCAACGCCACAAGCAGAAGCCCCATGATCCGTACAAGAATGCGGATGCCCGTCTCGCCAAGCGCCTTTGCCACCCGCATCGCGCTGCCCAGCACGAGGAAACAGCTCGCACTCGTCACCAGGATGGCGCCATAGATGGCCAGACGCTGGTTCAATCCCTGTGCCTGCCCTACCAGCACCATGACGCTGGTAATGGCACCGGGGCCGGCGAGCATGGGGATGCCCAGCGGCACGATGCCCACATCGTCCTTTGTCACCGCGGCCTGGGTTTCACCCGTGGTTTCCTGTGTTGCTGAGCGCTTGGCCTCCAGCATGTCCAGGCCGATCAGCAGCAGGATGATGCCCCCTGCGATCTCAAATGCCGGTAGAGTGATGCCGAAGACACGAAACAGGTACTGCCCGGCCAGAGCAAAGGCCATCAGGATGACAAACGCGGTCAGCGATGCCTTACGCGCCGTCCTGACCCGCTTGGCCGCATCCTGATGGGCGGTGACGGCGAGAAAGGTTGGAAGCGCGGCAAAGGGATCGACCAGGAAGAAGATCGAGCTGAGGGCGAGCAACGAGAAGCGAACGTACGCAGACTGGCCGAGGTGTGTAAGCGACAGCGTCGGCGAGAGAATCATGGCATTGCCATTGTGTCACGCGGCTTCGTGCCCTTCGCCTTGCCAGTGGGTGGAGCGATGTAACACTTTCGGACGCTCCCATCCCCAGGATCAAGGCTTCGTCCGGATGATGTACCAGTCCGTTTCCTTCGTGTTCTTCCACCAGTTCGGCCGCAGGTAGCCACTTTCGTCAATCAAAGTCCACTGACCCGATGAGAGCTTGCCCATGATGAACGCGTCCAGGGCGCGCTGCGCGATCGGTTGCCGGTGGTTGTACAGCCTTTCCGATCCGATCATGATGTTCAGCTGCCGCTGATAGATGATCCACCGCGGGGGGTTTGTCTTGAGCTCCTGCATCATGCCTTCCACGGTGGCACGCGTTGCGGTGTCGAAGAAGGTCTGCACGTAGTTGTGCCATGGGGCCGTGTTGCAGAAATAATTTGGGTACGGGTACGGCAGTGAGAGCAGATCCGGTCCGGGTTTGCCGGGCACTGCGCCGATCTCGGCGCAGGTCTTTTCACTGAAGCGCAGCAGGTCACGATCGATATACATCTCGCCGTAGACGGGATGGTGGTACAACTGCCGGTTTTGGAACATGCCAGCGTATTTGTAGTTCTGCCAGGAGTACGGCGTGATGATCTTCCCGGATATGCCGCTGATCGCAATCAGCAACATGAGGGTGACTACCGATGGGTTAGCCCAGACGGCGTACTTCCTGAAAGGCTGCACGACGGGGATGAGCAACAACAGCAGCGCGACCGGTGCATAGTAGTTGGTCAGCGGCTCGGCAGCAGCGCCCGCCGAGTAGGACGCCCACTCCAGGATGGGGACGACGATGAGGATCTCCCGAGGATCCCAGGAACCCTTGCCCTGCTTGTGCCGGATGAAGCGCACGATCACAACGGCCAGCGCAACGTACATCAGGAGCGTGAGCACCAGGACCAGGTACTCGAACAGGCCGCCCCTGCGCAGATCGTCTCGTCGCACGGCAGAGGCCCCTACATACGCAAGCGCCGCCAGCGCAAGCTGGATAGGCACGATGAACCGGATCGCCCGGGGAAACCTGCTTGCGATCACGGCCGCAACGGCAAACATAAGAACAAGCGTGACCGCGAGCTTGCGCTGCTTCACCATGGACAGCGTGTACTTGATCACCAGGAAGGGCGCTGCAAAGATGCTGCCGGTTCCCCCTTTACTGGCGGCAGCGCGAAAGATGCTGCTGGAGGCATACGCCGAGAGCGTGTCACCTGTGAGCTTGACAGTGACCACCATCGTGAGCGCGATGACGAGGAACAGAAGACCCAGACCGGCGAGTTTCCGGCGCTTCAACACGAAAGGCAGACTGAGGACTGAGGCGACAGAAAGGGCGGCGCCATCGGTTATGCGGGTGACGATCGTCAAACCGCACACCAACCCAAGCAGTGCAACAAGCCGGAGCTCGTGCTGGGTCCCAGGCAGAACCCCTGGCCTGCCGATCTGCAACAGCAGCAGCAAGCCGTAGGTGATCAGCGCTTCGGCCACCACATGGTAGTCGTCAAAGCGGTAAGAGTGCCCGGCCACCACGTAGACAAAGGCCCCGAACAAGATGATGGCCTTTTGTCCGTCAGGCCAGTTCGACTCGCGCAGGACGAGGAAGATCCCCAGACTCAGCAGAAAGGCGTGAACCAGCGACGGAATCTCATAAATTACGAGATTTTTGCCGAAGAGACGGATCCAGGTTGCCGTTTCCAACACAAACAG
Source organism: uncultured Acidobacteriaceae bacterium (assembly GCA_964247615.1). Lineage (GTDB taxonomy): Bacteria > Acidobacteriota > Terriglobia > Terriglobales > Acidobacteriaceae > Granulicella. Next base: position 18,471 of record CAXTVC010000052.1, on the reverse strand, counting down.
CGGCTGCAAGGCGGTATGCAGGTCTGAGTAAATCTTGGCTCCGCCATTGAAGACGTTTCCGTACCAGAACCACATTGCCTCGCCGCTCATCTGCGTGTTCAGGACCATGATGAAGGCCAGAACTAGACATCCTAAAATCGCGACGTACTGGTAGGACTTGCCTGAGGACCAGGCACCGTTTCTCTGCATCATGTTCTTTCTCTACGCTCCCTGCGACGTTGCCCAACTGCGTCCTGCCTTGGTGCCAGCTACCTCGCCAACCTGTTTGCAGACCCCGGAACATGCGGCCTCTCCGTGCGCCTGTTCAGGACGTACCCGGTGCTGCAGGAGCGATACACGAGCAATTGTGACCATTCGGAAAGTGGCACCATTATTCCATGCCCCTTTGAAATTGCCTCCCTCCCGGGACAGGACAGGGTCGTCAACGCAAAGCGAAGGGGACGGCCTCGCATCGACCCGAAGACACTCTGAGGAAAGGCCAGGCTATGAGCCTTGACGCTCTTATAATCTTTTACAAAGCGACTCGCTGCCCATGGGTTCCGCGGATGCAGCTCGCGCAGATTTGACGAGGTCTCACACCCATGCCCATCCAGCCCACACAGCACATCTGGCAGAACGGCCAATTAATCCCCTGGGACAAAGCGCAGATTCACGTGATGAGTCACGTAATCCACTACGGTTCGTCCGTCTTTGAGGGCGTCCGTTGCTACACCCAGGGTGACACTGCCGCCATCTTTCGCTTGCCGGAGCACATGCGGCGCATGACCGATTCAGCCAAGATCTACCGCATGCCGCTGCCCTTCACGCTTGACCAGCTGAACCAGGCGGTAATTGACGTCGTCGAGGCCAATGGCGTGGCGCCCTGCTACATCCGCCCCTTCGCCTTTCGCGGTTATGGGGAGATCGGCGTCAATCCGCTCAAGTCACCCGTTGAGGTCTACGTCGCGAATTTTCCCTGGGGCAAATACGTGCAAGGCGATGCCGGCGCGGATGTCTGCATCTCCAGCTGGAACCGCCTCGCCCCCAACACCATGCCATCACTTGCCAAGGCCGGCGCAAACTACATGAACTCGCAGCTGATCCGCATGGAAGCCGACATCAACGGCTATGTCGAAGGCATCGCGCTCGACCGGAACGGCTATCTCTCCGAGGGCTCGGGCGAAAACCTGTTCCTTATCCGCGACGGCATCCTGTACACCTCGCCCCTGGCAAACTCCGTGCTGAACGGCATCACCCGCGACTCCATCCTGGTGCTGGCCCGGCAGTTTGGCATTCCCATCGTTGAGCAGCCGCTGCCCCGCGAATTCCTCTACATCTGCGACGAAGCGTTTTTCACCGGCACTGCCGCGGAGGTCACCCATCTCCGGTCGGTAGACCGCATCATGATCGGGGACGGCACCATGGGCCCCATCACGCGCCAGCTGCACAATGCGTTCTTCGACATCGTGCACGGCGTCGCCCCGGACCGCTACAACTGGCTCACCCCAGTCAAGGTGCGCTCCCTGGAGGATGTCGGCGAGCCGATCAATGCCTGAAGCAGACGCAGTGGCGCGTGACACAGCAACGGCCAGTATTCTTGCTGCGTCACGCGCCATTCCACCCCAGGCCGAGGCTTCACCTCACGTCACCCAGTCTGTTTCGGCGAGTAAGCCCAACGCCTACCTCCCGCAGCTGGACGGTCTCCGTGCCGTGGCCATCCTGATGGTGTTCGTACACCATGCCTACGCCATTCCCCTGCTGTGGAGCGGTGTAGACCTTTTCTTCATCCTGTCCGGCTACCTCATCACCAACATCCTGTTGCGGGATAGTGCGCGCATGCCCTTTGGCAGGCTGCTCGGGCAGTTCTACCGGCGTCGCGCCCAGCGCATCCTGCCGGCCTATGCTCTCTGCCTCGTGCTGATCGCGATTCTTACCACCCAGAACTGGGCCGGGCTTTGGCCGTTCTACGCCTTTTTCCTGCAGAACCTGCCTTTTGCCTTCCATTGGATCGGCTTCAGTCCGCTGATTCCCCTCTGGTCGCTTGCCGTCGAACAGCACTTTTATCTCTTTTGGCCATTCCTGGTCTACTTCCTGCCGCGCCGCGCACTGGCCCCCTGCATGCTCGCCCTGCTCCTGGGCGTGCCTGTACTGCGGGCACTCTGCACGCCGCTGTTCGCCTACCCGGAAGCCATCTACGTGCTGACGCCCTTTCGCCTGGACGCCATGGCAGCGGGGGCGCTGGCCGCACTCTGGCTTCCCCGTATGTCGCGGCAAAAAACTCTGCGCTGGGCCCAGCTTGCGATGCTGCTCGGCATTATCGCCTACAGCCTGCTCGGCCTACACCCATGGTTTCGTCGCGCCGCAAACACGCCGGCGTTCAACGGGCTTGGCTACACACTGAACATCGTGGTCCTGGGCGGCCTGTTTCTCTGGGCTGTCCTGGCCGACCCCAAAAGCCTGATCCTGCGTCTGCTTTCGCTCGCCCCACTCCGCTTTCTCGGCCGCATCAGCTACGCCTTTTACCTCTTGCACTTTCTTATGCTGACCCGCTTTGCCCCGTACTTCCCACCTCCGCTTGCAGCACCGATTGTGTTCTTCCTCACCGTCGGACTAGCCACGGTGAGCTGGTATGCGCTCGAGAAGCCAATCCTCGCCCTTGGCGGTAAGCCAAAACCAGCGGCCGTCCGACCTCGAAACGCGTAACTACACAACGCACACAGGGAAACGGCTCCCTCAAAGAGGTGAGCCGTTTGACTTCATGTTTCCCGGACACCAACACTCGCTAACCTACGAGGTCACAGGTACAGGACTCGGCTGCCCGGCGCCAGAACTGGTCGATGGGATCGCCGTACTGTCGGGCGCAGCGCTCTGCGCCAAAGTTCCCCAGCCTGGCAGATCCTGCGATCCAACAATCAGCCGCACACCATCCCGCAGCGTGACGTATGTCCAGAACCAGCTACGGAACACCGCTAGCCGGTTCCGCAGACCAATGAGGAAGAAGATGTGGACTACCAGCCACATCACCCACGCGAGAAACCCGCTCATATGCGCGTGAAACGGCCAGGCAACGCGAGCCACTGCGGCCTTGCGCCCGATGGTGGCCATGTCGCCCTTGTCAAAGTACCGGAACGGCTTCTGCTTCTCCGCAGCACCATTGCCCTGCATAAGCAGCCGGATACGCTTTGCGGCGTAATCGCCCATCTGCATGGCAGGCTGCGCCACACCGGGAACCTGCTTGCCGTCCTGCTCAAAGTGAGAGAGGTCACCCAGAACAAAAATCTCAGGATGGCCTGGAGGGTTCAGGTGCTCATCCACAAACACCGACCCGCGCCTGTCAGTCGGAAAACCAAGCTGCTTGCCTAAAGCCGAAGCCTGTACTCCTGCTCCCCACAGCGTGCAGACGCTCTCGATGCGCTCGTCCCCAACCTTCACAAAGCCAGGCCCAACCTCGGTCACATGCGATCCTGTGCGGCATTTCACGCCCAGCTTCGCCAGCTGCTCCACGGCCTTTTTCTGCAGGTCTTCCGGGTACGCTCCCAGAATGTGCTGCGATCCCTCCAGGATCATCACATTCGCCGAACCCGGGTCGATGTGCCGGAAATCCTTCGTCATGTAGAGTCGTGCAATATCAGAGATCGCCCCGGCCAACTCAACACCCGTAGGTCCGCCTCCGATGATGACGAAATTCAACGGTGGGTGCGACCCGGTCTCCACCTTCTGCCGCTCTGCGAGCTCAAACGCCAGCAGCACACGCCGGCGAATTTCGGTGGCATCCTCGACGGTCTTTAGACCAGGGGCCAGCGGAGCCCAATCGTCATGTCCAAAATAGCTGTGCGTGGCGCCAGTCGCCACCACCAGGTAGTCATAGACCACCTCGGCGCCGCTCTTTACGTGCACCCGTCGAGCGTCAAGATCGAAGCTTACGACCTCATCCATCAACACTTCGGTGTTCTTATAATCCCGAAGAATCGAGCGGATAGGCTGCGCAATATCGCCCGGCGAAAGCACGGCCAACGCTACTTGGTATAGCAAGGGTTGAAATGTGTGATGGTTGCGCCGGTCAAGAACCGTAACGTCGACCTGGGTTTTCCCTAGCCCCTGGGCGGCGTGGATGCCCCCAAAACCCGCGCCAACGATCACGACGCGCGGACGGCGTCCCTCTGCGTTCGTTCCTGTGGTCATACGGGTACCCTGCCTCCAAAACTCTTCCTATGTATGATTCCTGCTGTTTCCATCAGATGCAGGACCACGTTGACACCGCGCAAATTCCAGGTGTCGCATAAGAACAAGTTTCGTCAGCCATGAGGCCACATCACCGCAATTTGAGCACTGGCCGCCCTACGAGCCGTCGCCTACGACAACCGGTTAGTTCGTCAGGATACGCGGTCCATCTTTGGTGATGGCCACGGTGTGCTCAAAGTGAGCGCTCAGGCTGCCGTCAAGCGTGATCGCCGTCCAACCATCTTCGAGCACCTTCACCTCAGCCGTCCCCGCATTGATCATCGGCTCGATGGCAAGCACCATCCCGGGCTTTAACCGCGGCCCCTTACCCGGGTTGCCGACATTCGGCACCTGCGGGTCTTCATGCATGCTCTTCCCAATGCCGTGGCCGACAAACTCCTTCACCACGCCATAACCCTCGGCCTCACACAGGCTCTGCACCGCCCACGCAATGTCGCCGAGCCGGCCACCAGGCACAGCCTTCGCGATCGCGGCATACAACGACGCTTCGGTAACCCTGAGGAGTTTCAACGCGGAGGCACTGGGATTCCCTACGGGGTAACTCATGGCACGATCAGAATAAAAACCGCCCACGACGACACCGCAATCGATAGACACGATGTCGCCATCCTTCAACACGCGCTTGTCACTCGGGATCCCGTGGATCACCTCATGGTTGACAGACGTGCAAAGCACCGCCGGGTACCCGTGGTATCCCTTGAAAGCCGACGTCACGCCGAGCTCCGCTACCTTCGCCACCGCAGCTCGTTCGAGATCCATCGTCGTCGCCCCAACCCGTACGGCACCACGAACAGCCTCATGCACCGCAGCCAGCGCGGCCCCGGAGGTCCTCATCTTCTCAATCTCAGCGGCAGACTTAATCAAAATAGCCATAGGTATCAGATGTCCAGGCGTGTGCCTAGATTGACTCCTGCCGCATGCGGACCAGTGTGGAGCGTATCGCCGCGGTAACGTCCTCCAGAGAACGGTCTCCGTCTACCTCGGCGAAGCGGTTGCCGTGCGTCCTGTAGTACTCAATCACCGGCGCCGTCTTGGCATCGAAGGCCTTCATTCGTTCGTAGAAGACTTCCTCCCGATCATCGGCGCGCTGCGTCAGGGCTCCCCCATCGATGTCGCAGATCCCCTCGACCTTCGGCGGGTTCGTGTAGATGTTGTAGATATTGCCAGTCGGCGAAATACGCCGACCCGTGATCCGCTCCAACAGCACCTGCGTCTCCACTACAAGATAGATCGCCACCACTGGCAGCTTGGAAGACGGGCTTGTCGCAGCTTCTCCTGGATCAGACATTTGCCCATGTTCCCGCGTGATGTACTCATCCAGCCACTCAGCCTGGTTCAGCGTTCGCGGAAACCCATCCAGAATGTAGCCATTCCCGGTATCCTTCTGCTCCAGCCGATCTGCCACCATGTCGTTCACTAGCTCATCCGGCACCAGCTTGCCCTGGCTCATCAGGTCATCTGCCAGCATGCCCAGCTTGGTGTGGTTCTTCCGGTGCTCCCGCAACAGATCCCCCGTAGATATCTGCGGGATGCCGTACTCCGCCATCAGGCGCTTGGCCTGTGTTCCCTTACCTACGCCCGGGGCCCCGAGCATCAGCACAGGGCCAGGAAGAAACGTCATCGAACTATCCTTCATTTCAGACAAGTGTCTTTCCTATCCTGCAAACCCACCACACAACAAAGAACGCAGGCGGAGTCAGGTTCCCTCACGCCTGCGTTCGTCAAACCGCAACTCCCTACCAGCGTTTCGCTAAGCGTCGACCGGCCTTTGGCGAAAATCCCTCGTAGTGCCGCATAATCAGCTGCGCCTCAATCTGCTGCATGGTATCCATAGCCACACCGACGACAATCAGGAGGCTGGTACCACCGAAGTAGAACCGCACGCCCAGACCGTTCGTAACCCACGTCGGCAACCGATCAAATACGCCTCCGACGAGTGGTAGGTGGTTGAAGTGAATGCCCGAGATTAACAGCTGCGGGATGATCGAGATAATGATCAGGTAAATCGCACCAACTAAAGTAATCCTGGTCAGCACATCGTTGATGAAGTCTGACGTCCTCTTTCCTGGTCGCACGCCCGGAATAAAGGAACCATATTTGCGCATATTATCGGCGATATCATCCGGGCGGAAGATGATCGAGATATAGAAATAGGCGAAAAAGACGATCGCCGCGATGTAGACCAATTCATACCAGGGCTCAGCCGGCGCCAGCGCACGGAAGACCGGACCAAGATACGTCGTGTCACGGAGCGGACCCGATCCAAACAGGCTGACATTTGCGAGCAACTGCGGAGCCGACAGGATCGAAGCCGCGAAGATCACTGGCATGACGCCGCCAGAATTCACCTTCAAGGGAAGGAACGATGTCGAAGCCTGCGCCGCCGCACGTCCCACCACGCGCTTCGCAGACTGAATCGGAATCCGTCGCTCGGACCGCTCGACGAAGATGATGAACGCAACGACACCGACCATCAGCACAACAAGCAGCAGAATCGCGATCGGCGTGAAACCACCCCAGGCATTCGTCTTCGCCTTGGTCAGCAGCTCACTTACGGCTCCCGGCAGACCGACGACAATACCTGTGAAAATCAGCAGGCTCATCCCGTTCCCGACACCGCGGTCCGTAATCTGCTCGCCCAGCCACATGATGAACGCCGTCCCGCAGGTCAACGTGATAATGCACAGTGGCACAAACTCGAGCTTCGGCATCGTCACCATGCCCTGGCTCGTAAGCGGCAGGGAGATGAAGAAGCTCTGCACAATCGCCAGCAGCACCGTCACGTAACGCGTCCACTGCGTGATCTTGCGGCGGCCCACTTCCCCCTCTTTCTGCAGCTTTGCCAGGGGCTCATACACCACGGTCAGCAGCTGAAAGATGATGGAGGCCGTGATGTACGGCATGATGCCCAGCGCAAAGATGGTGAACTTGCGCAGGTTGCCACCTGCAAACAGGTCCAGCAAGCCAAGCGCGGATCCGGCGTTCTGGTTGAAGAACTGCGCCAGCATGTCCGCGTTCACACCTGGCGTCGGGATGTGAAACCCAATCCGGTAGACAGCAAGCAGGGCCAGCGTGAACCCGATGCGCTTGCGCAGGTCAGGCAGACGGAAGATGTTGGCGAATTTCTCAAGCATCGAAGCGATGGCCTTAATGAACCCTATATGCGACGAAACGCCCCGCAGTCAACCTTGGGCGTAACGTCGGTTCGCAGCTATTCTACCCGGACTGCTGGAAGACGTTGAAGGCCGGAGCAAAGCCCCGGCCTCCAAAACTCTATGCTGCAGCTGCTACTGCCTCGGCCCCAATCACGATAGCCTTGCCCCCGGCAGCCTCGATGGCTTTCTGTGCGGCTGCGGAAAACTTGTGTGCGTGGATCGTCACAGCGGTTGTCAGCTCTCCATTAGCAAGAACCTTCACTAGCTTGCGACCCTTTACGACGCCCAGCGCCTGCAGCTTTTCAAAGGTCAACTCCGTCTCGCCAAGCTCGGCGATCCGGTCCAGCCCCAACACCAGGTACTCGGTACGGAAGATGTTCGTGAAGCCGCGCTTCGGCATGCGCCGGTGCAGTGGCATCTGACCACCTTCGAAGCCACGCATCATGCGTGAACCCGAACGGGACCGCTGTCCCTTATGGCCTCGGCCTGACGTCTTGCCGATACCCGAGCCCATACCACGGCCCACACGCTTTTTATTGCTGTTGGCTCCCTTGGGTGCCCGCAGATTGCTAAGATTCTTCGCCATGTTTCCCTCGCTAACGCCGCAGCTACTGTTGGCACAGCAACCCGACTCGCATTCGGTCCTCGGATGGAGGACGGGTGGAGACTACTCTACGATCCGTACAAGGTGGGGGATCTTCTTCACCATGCCACGAATCGACGGAGTGTCTTCGCGCTCAACAACCTGGTTCAACCTTGTGAAACCCAAGCCCTTGACGACAAGCTTGTGCTTCACTGGCGTGCAGATCTTCGAGCGGAAGTACTGAATCTTGATCTTATTCTCGCTTGCCATCTTCATCTCCGAAACAGACTTCAATCAGGCGGGATGCAGGCTCTTAGACTCACAGCCTGCGTCCATCGCCCTCGTTTGCGCTACTCTACAGCTCGTCTACAGATTTGCCGCGCAACAGAGCCACTTCGTTCCGATCGCGCAGCTGAGTCAACGCGTCGAACGTGGCCTTGATCACGTTGTGCGGATTGGCTGAGCCGATATTCTTTGTCAGCACATTCTGCACACCCGCTGCCGTCATCACCGCACGCACGGTCTTGCCGGCAATGACGCCCGTACCTTCCGGAGCAGGCTTCAACAACACTTCGCCCGAGCCAAAATGACCAAGAACCTGGTGAGGGATAGACGTCGGCGTCATGTTCACCTTAATCAAGTTCTTCTTGGCGGCCTCAATTCCCTTGCGAATGGCCTGGGGCACTTCTTTCGCTTTGCCAGAACCGTAGCCCACCACGCCTTCGCTCGGGTCGCCCACGATCACCAGCGCTGCGAAGCTCATGTTTTTACCGCCCTTGACCACCTTGGTCACACGGTTGATGCTGACGACCTCATCCTTGAGGTTCATCCTGTTGCCGTCCAGCTTCTTCTTGGTAGCCATAATTTCCTTTGTATTTTCCTCCCGGCACACCGGTCCGGGATTGCTGCCCTTCTATGAGCAGCGTTGGCTTAGAACTCGAGTCCGGCTTCGCGCGCCGCTTCCGCCAGCGCCTTGATGCGACCGTGGTACAGGTACCCTCCACGATCAAAGACCACCCGCTTTACGCCTGCAGCCTGACCGCGCTCGGCGATCAGCTTGCCCACCGTCTTTGCTGCCTCAATGTTTCCACCCAGGGTCGTTTCTGCTCCCTTTTTGGCAACCGTTGAGGCCGACGCGAGCGTTACACCGTTGGCATCATCAATCAATTGGGTATAGATGTGGTTCAACGAGCGGTACACGTTCAAGCGTGGGCGTTCCGCGGTGCCAGAAATCTTGGCGCGGATGCGGTTGTGCACTCGCTGACGGATACTGTTTCTTTGTGGCATCAAGATCATTTTTTGTCTTCTTTCCTATGGGCGTCACCAGACACTTGGCGACGTTCGGTGAATCTTCTGGGCAGGAACTCGATTCAAACTCACCGAATCCCTGCCGGCCTTCTAACTTCGGTCGCGCGGGTTATTTCGCGCCGGTCTTGCCGACCTTCTTCTTCAGCTTCTCATCGGAATAACGCACACCCTTGTTCTTATAAGGATCGGGCTTACGCAGTGACCGCATGTCAGCAGCTACCTGGCCCACCTTCTGACGGTCGATTCCGGACACCGTTACATGCGTCTGTTTTGGGTCAATTGCTACGGCAATGCCTGTCGGCAGCGGGAACTCAATCACGTGGGAGTAGCCCAGCGTGAACACCACGGTGTCCTTGCCCTTCAACTCCACGCGGTAACCGATACCCACCACGTCCAACTCTTTCTTCCATCCATTGGTCACGCCCTCAATGGCGTTGAACACCAACGAACGAGCGAGTCCATGGATCGCTTTCTGAGAGTCGCTCTGGCGTTCAACCGAGAGGACCCCATCCTTCTCGGAGAGCGTGATGCCCTGCGGTACAAGGGCGGAGACCTTGCCCTTTGGACCCTCGACGACGACGGTTCCACCATTTACGGTGTACTGCACGCCCTTGGGCAGTGTGATCGGTTTCAATCCAATTCGTGACATTTCTTATCCCCTGGGCTTGCGAGTCGCGGGCACCTTTCAGGCTTTCCGTTCCACTGCAGCCAGCAAACCACTTAGCTTGCCTTACATCCCTGTCATTCCTGCATCAAGAAGTGCTGAAAGCTACCAGACTTCGCAGAGAATCTCGCCGCCAACGCCTTCACGTCGTGCCTGACGTCCGGTCATGACACCCCGGGGCGTCGTCATGATCGAGATGCCCAATCCGCCCTGGACGCGGCGGATCTCATCTTTACCCAGGTACACGCGGCATCCTGGCTTCGAGATGCGCTTAAGATCGCGGATAGCCGATTCGCTGTTGGCACCATACTTCAGGTACACGCGCAACAGTTGCCGTCCCTCTTCCTCTACCGGCTTCACGTTGGAGATATACCCTTCTTCCTTCAGAATACGGGCGATCTCGGCCTTGAGCCGCGATGCGGGGACGTCCAGCTTCTGGTGGCGGGCGCTATGTGCATTGCGAATGCGGGTCAGGAAGTCTGCTACTGGGTCGGTCAAATTCATCGAGTTCCTTTCATTCCCCGTTCGCTCCCAGGTCAACCAGGAGAACCAGCAGGAATGGTTGTGGTGCCGCTTCAGGCACAAGTGTCTTGATGATGGCGGCAGCTCTCAAGCCGCCGCGCCACTCCACTACCAGCTTGATTTCACAACGCCCGGGATCTCTCCCTTGAGCGCCAGACTGCGGAAACAAAGACGGCAGATGCCAAACTTTCGTAGAAACGCCCGAGGACGCCCGCATAGCTGGCAGCGATTATGCTGGCGAGATTTGAACTTCGGCTTACGTGCATCTTTGACGCGCTTTGCTGTAGTTGCCATGAATCTGCTCTTTCTGGTACGAGAACCGGGTTATGCGCCCTGACGGAAGGGCATACCGAAGAAGCGCAGCAAGCTACGCGCGCCGTTGTCATCTGTCGCCGTGGTGACGATCGTGACGTTCATTCCCTTGGTCTTTTCCACCTTGGAGTAGTCGATCTCCGGGAAGATCAACTGATCCCGCAGACCTAGCGTGTAGTTTCCCCGTCCATCGAAACTCTTCGAACTCACTCCACGGAAGTCACGTACCCGTGGAAGAGCGACCGAGATCAGTCGATCAAGAAACTCATACATCGCATCCCCACGCAGGGTCACCATCGCGCCGATGGGCATGCCCTCACGCAACTTGAACGCCGCGATCGACTTCTTCGCCTTTGTGATCACCGGCTTCTGGCCCGTGATCGATCCCAGATCAGAAACAAGCGGATCGATGATCTTGTTATTCTGCGTCGCCTCGCCGATGCCCATATTGATGACGATCTTCTCAATCCGCGGGACGGCCATTGTGTTTTCGAGACCTAGCTCCTTCTGCAATTGAGCTTTGATCTCCTGCGTGTACTTTTCTTTCAATCGCGCTGCCATAGTCCTACTCTTTCTCCACGGTGCCGGAGTGACTGCTTGCCGTCTACCGATGCGTGGGGTGTTCCTTTGTCGCTCACCGAACTACGCCTGCTTTGCGTCGTTCTCAATCACATCGACGTTGTTGGATCGGGCCACGCGGATTTTCTTGTCGCCTTCAAAACGATATCCCACGCGGGTCGCATTCCCTTCGGAATCAAGCAACATCACATTCGAAATGGCGATCGCCGCCTCGCGAGTCTCGATGCCGCCCTGGGTCCCCGTCTGAGGGTTGGGCTTTACATGCTTCTTGATCATGCCCACACCCTCAACGAGGACGCGGTTCTTATCTACGATCACCCGTAGCACACGACCACGCTTGCCCTTGTCCTTGCCGGCAATCACGAGTACCTGATCATTCCGCTTTATCTTGGCCATAACCTTCTCCACTCGGCGAACTCTCGGAGCCGGAATCCGGTAAACATCATTTAAATTACTTCGGGTGCTAGGGACACAATCTTGAGGAACTTCTTCTCACGCAACTCACGCGCTACCGGTCCGAACACACGGGTTCCCACTGGCTCGTTCGCATCGTTGATTACCACCGCTGCGTTTTGGTCGAAGCGAATGTACGTTCCATCACGGCGCCGGTACTCCTTGCGCGTGCGGACAATGACTGCCTTGACGACCTTACCCTTCTTGACTGTGCCATCGGGTGAGGCTTCCTTCACAGCGGCCGTGACGACGTCGCCAAGACCTGCCTTCTTGCCGAGCCCTCCGCCCAGCGGCAGAATGACCTGAAGCTTTCGCGCGCCGGAGTTGTCAGCAACGTCCAGCATGGTGCGCATTTGTACTGCCATGGTGCATCTCCTCGAACGGGCTTCCGCCCGCGACTAACGACAGGTTGTTACTGTGCCGCGGCGACCGGCTTCTCTTCGCTGAGGTTAGACAGCGAAGAACGGCGAATGATCTCTTCGAGCGTCCACCGCTTCAACTTCGAAAGCGGACGGGTCTCGCGGATCCTCACAACGTCACCAACGCGTGCAGAGTTCTGCTCATCATGCGCATAGAACTTTTTGTTGGACTTCATCACGCGCTTATACTTCGGGTGCGCTTTGCGCATCTCGATTTCGACCACAATCGTCTTTTCCATCTTCGTGGAAACGACGTTGCCCACCTTCTCATTGCGACGCGCGCCGGTCGATGCAGAAGCCGTGGCCTGCGGAGCTGCCGTAGGGTTGACTGGAGTGTCAGCCATAGTTACTTCCCTGCCTTCTGCTCGCCGAGCTGACGCTCACGAGCAATGGTTTTAAAACGAGCGATGTCCTGCTTCAAAAGTCGGATCTTTCCGACACCATCCTGCTTGCCCAGGCTCTTTGCAAATCGAATCCGAAAAAGCTGCTCAGCCGTCTTGGCTGTCTCGCCTTTCAGCTCTTCATCGCTAAGTCCACGAATCTTTTCGAGTTCCATACCTAAGTCCTAAATACCCAGATCCGGCTACCTCGCCGGGTGACGCCGTACTATTTCGCCGCGACTTCAGTTGCAAGGCCCGGGCGCACCACAAAGGTCGTCCGGAGCGGCAGCTTATGGCTGGCCAGACGCATTGCCTCTTTGGCTACTTCGACGGGCACGCCTTCCATCTCAAACAACAGTTTGCCGGGACGCACGACAGCAACCCAATGGTCTGGAGCGCCTTTACCCTTACCCATACGAGTTTCGGCTGGCTTTTTGGTGATTGGTTTATCCGGAAACAACCGCAGCCACACCTTCCCACCACGCTTGATGAAGCGCGTCATGGCGATACGCGAGGCCTCGATCTGACGATCGGTGATGTAGCCGCACTCCAAAACCTTGAGGCCGTAATCGCCGAAAGCGATCTCTGAACCGCGCCAGGCCTTGCCACGCATACGGCCGCGCTGTTGCTTGCGGTACTTAACTTTCTTAGGCAAAAGCATAGATGAGTTTCCTTACAAGCCCGGAAGGGCAAAGGCTAGAGCCGGGTGACGCAGGCTTCTGAGGGCGGTGCCGAGGTTGGGATCTCAATGATGAAATCGCATGACCGCGAAAACGCTGACCAGGGTCTCTGTCCTACTCACGGAGGAGCGAACAGACTCAGGGCCAAACTTGATAAGTATACGGGAAAGGAGGCGCGTTGGGAAGGCCGGGTCGCACCCCCTCTGCCGTTATTAGGAGGTGAACGCCCCAGCAATGACCGGAGCGGGCTCGCGACGCTTACGTTGCTCATAGATGTCGCCACGGTAGATCCATGTCTTCACACCAATGACCCCGTACGTGGTCTTCGCTTCCGAGAAGCCGTAATCGATGTCCGCGCGTAGCGTGTGCAATGGCAGCCGCCCTTGCAGGTACCACTCCGAGCGCGCAATCTCATTACCATTCAGGCGGCCGGATACGCGGACCTTGATGCCCTTGCAACCGAAACGCAGGGCCGAATCCACGCTCTTACGCATGGCACGCCGAAATGAAACGCGCTTCTCTAGCTGGAGCGCGATGTTTTCTGACACCAACTGTGCATCCAACTCCGGCTTGTTCACCTCGAGGATGTCAATGAACACCTCGCGGCTGGTGCGCTTCTGCAGGTCAGCCTTGAGCTTGTCGATCTCCGCGCCCTTGCGACCGATGATGATACCCGGACGCGCTGTGCGAATGATCAGCCGCAGCTTGTTGCCTGGACGTTCAATCTCTACTGACGACACCCCGGCCTGCTTGAGCTTTTCGCGCAGCTCAGCCTTGAGTTTCACATCCTCTACGAGCAACTTGTCATAACCGCGCTCCACGAACCAGCGCGACTTCCACGGCTTGTTGATGCCGAGGCGGAATCCATACGGATGAACCTTTTGTCCCATGGGAACTTCCTTCTTCTTTCACGCCGTTGGCCGGTTGAGCCGGCACGGCTTGGTTCCTGATCTCTACGCGACCACGGCCTTCTTCGGCGCGACCTTCTTCGTGGCGGCTTTAGCTCCCAGCTTGCGGTTGGGGCGTCCGGTCTGCTTTGCAGCTTCACCATCTCCACCGTTGCTGGCTTCGGCCGTCTTCTTTTCCGCCACCGTAATCACGATGTGGGTCAAGCGACGCTGATACCGAAAGGCGCGCCCCATAGGTGCCGGACGCAGCCGCTTCAGGCGGGGACCCTCGTTCGCCACGGCCGTCTTCACGATGAGGTTATCTACATCGATGTCCAACCCACGCTCGTCCGAGAGGTGCAGTGCGTTCTGTACCGCGGACCGAAGTACCCCTTCCACCACGGGCGCCATCTTCTTCTGCGTGAACGCCACGATGTTCAGTGCCGCCTCGATGCGCTGACCTTTGATAAGGTCCAGCACGAGCTTGGTCTTCTGCGGACTTGAACGCTGGTATCGCGCTTCAGCGCGGAACTCAGTCGTCTCCGTTGTCTTTGCCATATGTCAATCCCCATCGGCCCATTCAGGCCATAGCAGCAGAGCAGCTACGCTCCGCGTAAGTTACTTCGCCTTGGACGAGTCGCCGGACTTCGCTGTGTGGCCCTTGAAGGTGCGCGTGGCGGAGAACTCACCAAGCTTGTGTCCCACCATGTTTTCTGTGCAATACACCGGAATGAACTTCTTGCCGTTATGTACGGCAATCGTGTGACCCACCATATCCGGGTGAATGGTCGAACGTCTCGACCACGTGCGGATGACCTTCTTATCGCTTGACGCATTCAAAGCCTCAACCTTCACCATCAGGTGAGTGTCGATGAACGGTCCCTTTTTTGTAGAACGTGCCATAGTGACTCCAGGTACTGAAACTTACGAATCGCGTGAGGGAATACGCGACTTGGTTTTGCCCTACAATCATCGCCTGCCTTCAGCGGTGGTCCACTCCGGGCGCTGCATAAACTCAGCAGCTGACACTGCGGATCGAGTCTGACTCCGCTGTTAAGGAAACTATTTGCCCTTGTTCCGACGCTGCACGATAAATACATCGGTGCGCTTGTTGTTACGCGTCTTGTACCCGCGTGTTGGCTGACCCCATGGCGTCACCGGGTGACGACCGCCAGAGGTCTTACCTTCACCACCACCGTGCGGGTGATCCACGGGGTTCATCGAGACACCACGGTTCGCCGGCCGAATTCCTTTCCAGCGGTTACGTCCGGCTTTGCCGATCGTGACGTTCTCGTGGTCTGTGTTACCGACCTGGCCAACCGTCGCCATACAATCCACGAGCACACGGCGAGTCTCGCCAGAAGGCAACTTCAGCAAGGCATAATCGCCTTCCTTGGCCACAAGCTGTACCTGCGCGCCGGCAGAACGGGCCATCTGCGCACCCTTACCGGGACGCAGCTCAATGTTGTGAACCGTCGTACCCGCAGGAATGTTGCGCAGGGGGAGAGCGTTACCCACCAGAATGTCGGCCTCAGGGCCACTCATGATCGTTTGCCCAACCTTCAGGCCGACGGGCTGGACGATATAGCGCTTCTCACCGTCCTTATAGTGAATCAGCGCGATACGGGCCGAGCGGTTCGGGTCATACTCTACCGTCGCGACCGTACCCGGAACGCCATACTTCTCCCGCTTGAAGTCTATGAGGCGAAGCTGCTTTTTATGGCCGCCACCCTGGTGACGAATGCTGAGCAAACCTGCCGAGTTGCGTCCGCCAGTCCGCTGCTTTGGAGCAAGCAACGGCTTATGGGGTTTGCTGGTGGTGATGTCATCGTTGACCAGCTTCGTTTGGAACCGAAGGGTCGGTGTGATCGGTCGAAAACTCTTAATGGGCATTGGGTTCCTTGCCTGCCGCGCTCCGGTTCCCCGGACGCGATATATGGTTCTTGCTACAAATCGGAGCTGCTGCCGCTCTTCGGCGGCAGCAGCCTCCTGTTGTTAAATCTCGGCCGCGAAGTCTGGGACCTTCTCGCCCGCCTTGAGGCGAACATAGGCCTTCTTCCAGTCAGGCCGATAGCCCGAAAACTTCCCGCGACGGCGCTCCTTGCCTTCTACGCTTGCCGTGCGGATGGAAGCGACCCTTACGTTAAAAAGCTTCTCGACCGCGATCTTCACTTCCGTCTTCGTGGCGTGTAGCGCCACCTCAAACACAAGCGTTCCTTCCGTCTCGCGCGTCGTCAACGCTTTCTCAGTGATGAGTGGACGCACGATGGTGGTAAACAGAGTCGGCATTATGCAGCCTCCTGCGCCGCAGCTTTGTGCCTGGGCAGATTTTTGACTAGCGTTTCCTGTAGAGCTTCCAGAGCAGCCTTAGAGAAAATGGCATGCTCATACCGCAGAAGATCATAGGGGTGCACTTCGGAAGAAAGCACGAGCTCAACGCCGGACAGGTTCCGCGTGCCCAGGTACACTTTCTCATTCAACTGCTGGGAGCTTTCCACCAGCAGAACGGTCTTCTTGGCTTCGAAGGTATCAAGCGCCTTACGAAAGAGACGAGTCTTCGCTTCAGCTGCCCCAAAGTTCTCCACCACAACCAGCTTGCCGTCGGCCAGCTTCGATGCCAGCGCCGAGCGCAGAGCACCGAACAGCTTCTTACGCGGGAAGGCATAATCGTAGCTACGCGGCTGGGGGCCGTGCACTGTGCCACCATGCCTCCATAGTGGCGAACGCACACTGCCCACACGCGCGCGGCCGGTGCCCTTCTGCTTCCAAAGCTTTTTTCCAGAACCCGAAACGAGCTTCTTATTCTTGGTTGCATGCGTACCCTGGCGCATCGCAGCACGATAGTGCTTGACCGCCTCCCAGAGTAACGCCTCATTCACCTCGCCCGTGAAGACTTCGTCGTGCAGCTCCAGGCTGCCAACCGTCTCTCCCGCGAGGTTCTTCAGATCGATGTTTGCCATCGTCGTTCCACTTTCCTGCAGATCATCAATGCAATCTGCCCATCGTTTATTCGTCTGCGTTCCCGGTATCTTCTCCGCGCAGAGTTACCGTTACATTCCATGGATCGGAGCAGGCCTAACAGATGTTGGCTGCCCCGCCGTGAGGTTACTTTTTCTTACCTGCTGATGCTTTCTTCGAAGCCTTCAGCGGATCAACCGTACCTGCGCCAGCGAAGCCGCGACGCTCGCGTGGCGGGGCCTTCGCCTTTGAGATCATGACGTATCCTTCACGTGGTCCCGGTACAGCACCCTCAACCATCAGGAGGTTATCTTCCAGATCAATGCCGCGAATGCGAAGGTTGCGCACTGTCACCTGGTCTGTGCCGAAGTGCCCTGGCATACGTTGCCCAGGAAAAACACGCGACGGGAAAGAAGAGGCGCCAATCGAACCTTGGACCTGGAACATGTGTCCGTGGGACTTAGGGCCTCCTCCGAAACCATGCCGACGTACCACGCCCGCAAAGCCTCGGCCTTTACTCGTCCCGATCACATCGACAAACTTTTCACCCTCAAACAGATCCACGAGCACCCGGTCACCAGCCTTGACAGGCTCCGTACCTTCGACCGTTGCTTCTACCGCGAACTCCTTGATGAAGCGCACGGGGGGAACATCGGCCTTGCCGAAGTGCCCTGTCATGGGTTTGTTGACACGCGATGCCTTGACGAACTCGACCAGACCGACCTGTGCTGCGTCATAGCCATCTTTGGCCATCGTCTTAAGCTGCGTGATGACGCATGGCCCAACCTTGAGTACCGTGATCGGATGCACATCCCCGTTTGCGTCGAACACCTGGGTCATGCCGATCTTCTTGCCTAAAATTCCACTGACTGCCATCTACTCATCTCCTCATCATGCTCGGGTTCCCGAGCACTGTAGGTGTTGCGGTTTACTTGCTAACAGTCTTGATCTCGACATCGACACCCGCAGGGAGATCGAGCTTCATCAGGGCGTCTACTGTCTGTTGCGTCGGTTCTAAGATGTCAATCAGACGCTTGTGCGTGCGGATCTCGAAAGCCTCGCGAGACTTCTTATCCACGTGAGGCGAACGGAGAACACAATATTTGTTCTTTACTGTCGGTAGCGGAATGGGACCCGCAACCTGCGCGCCCGTACGCTTGGCCGTGTCGACGATCTCTCCCGTGGAGGTGTCGAGCACCCGATAATCATACGCTTTCAGGCGAATGCGAATACGTTGTTGTGCCATGATGCTGTCCTTCTGCGCCTTTGCAGCGCTGTACTCAAAGAGCGGTTGAGAGTGCACTGCCGGGTGTCATGCATCTGGACACCCCGGCAGCCCTCGGTGGAGCG
>CAXTVC010000051.1:0-22469 GCA_964247615.1 uncultured Acidobacteriaceae bacterium | reverse complement strand
GAAGGCGAAGGCCGCGCCGTCGAAGCGTACCCAAGCTCCGCCCCTTTCTCCGGAGGTGGAGTCCCCGGCCTCAACAGACGAGGCAGCAACGCCCGCCGACTTGGTAGACACGCAGCTCTCTCGATACCGCAGCATGAGGGACTTCAAGGTCACGGCCGAGCCTTCCGGCGCAGAGGACGCAGTCTCCGTCCAAGGGAATCAACGGCCCGCGCCGGCCCGGACAAAGCCCAACAAAGGCCTGCCCTTTGTCATACAAAAGCACGCCGCCAGTCATATGCACTACGACTTCCGCCTGGGTTGGAGTGGAGTGCTGAAGAGCTGGGCTGTCGCCAAGGGCCCAAGCTATGTGGTTGCGGATCGCCGCCTGGCCGTCCAGGTGGAGGATCACCCCATGGAGTACGGCGGGTTCGAAGGCATCATCCCCAAGGGCCAGTACGGCGGCGGCACGGTGATGGTGTGGGACCAGGGCACCTGGTGGCCACAGCCGGGGCATGAGAACGTCGAAGCCGGCCTCCGCACAGGCTCTCTCAAGTTCGAGATGCACGGCTCCAAGATGCAGGGCAAGTGGACCCTGGTGCGCATGCACACCACGAAGCCCTACGGGGGCGACAACGGCCGCTGGAAGGGGAACGACAAACCTCAGTGGCTGCTCATCAAGGAGCACGATGAGTTTGAGCGGCCCGCCACCGCGCCGCCGGTCGTCGATGACGCCCCAGACTCCGCCCTGACCGGCCGCACCATGGACGAGATCGCTCACCAGAGCGACCACGTGTGGAACAGCAAGGAGACTGCCGGGACCGGCCAGGCCTGGTATCGGCAGGACACCCCGGCTCCTGACGATCCACCCCAGCCGACCACGGTGCCGCCTGCCCGTCCCGAAGGGACGAGCGCCCCAGCAGCCACTCACAAAGAGGACGCTTCCTCCCTGCGCGTCGCTCCCCGTCCCCGCCCCACCGTGGCCCCCGGTCCCACACCCCGCCCCCGATCAGGGACCACCGCCAAAGTCGCGGATGCGCTCGAAGATCTCCCCCGGGAGCCCCAACCCGAGTTCCTCTCTCCGCAGCTGGCCCAGGAAGCCGAGCAGCCGCCGGAGGGCAACGGCTGGTTTCACGAGCTCAAGCTCGACGGCTACCGCATGCAGGCGCGCAAGAGTGCCCGTGGCGTGCAGATGCTCACCCGCAGCGGGCTCGACTGGACCTACCGCGTCCCTTCCATCGCCGAGGCCGTGGCCCAGCTGCCTATCGGGAGCGTGACCCTGGATGGCGAGGTCGTTGTGCTCGCCGAGGATGGCAACACCAACTTCGCTGACCTCCAGGCCTCGTTCCAGAGCGGCGAAAAACACCCGCTTACCTTCTTCTGCTTCGACCTGCTTCATCTGGAGGGTCGCAATCCGCGCAACCTCCCGCTGCGCGAGCGCAAGGCGCTCCTCGCCGAGGTCGTGCCCCGAACCGAAGATGCGGCCGTTCGCTTCTCCGAGCATATGGAGACCGACGGCCAGCTCATGTTCGAGCAGGCATGTAAGCTCCGCGCCGAAGGCATCATCTCCAAACGCGCGGACGAGCCCTACCAGGTCGGGCGCCGCTCCGGCTGGCTCAAGTCCAAGTGCCTCCATGAGCAGGAGTTCGTCGTGGGAGGCTTCACGCTTTCCTCCGACGGTCCGGACCGCATCGGCTCGCTGCTGCTCGGGTACTACCGCGACAGCAAGCTCATCTATGCCGGCCGTGCAGGCACCGGCTTTACGCAAAAGCAGCGCCGTGAGCTCCGCGCCCAGCTGGCTCCGCTGCAGACCAAAACGTCAACCTATCTGCTGGTTCCCGCTGAGGCGCGGCGCGACGCGCTCTGGGTTCGCCCCGAGCTCGTCGCGCAGGTTCGCTTTGCTACCTGGACCGCCGAGGATCTCGTACGGCAGGCAGCTTTCCTGGGCCTCCGGGAGGACAAAGCGGCGAGAGAGGTCGTTCGCGAGAACGCCGCCCCCTCCCCCAAGAGCAACAACCGCAAGGGTCAGCAATCTGCGGACCCGGGACAGTCCCAGGCAGAGCCCACGGCGTCGCCAGCTCGGGAACCGGGGAAGAAAGAGGGCGCGACAAAGCCGCTGACCGCGCCGCCCGTCCGGCTTACCCATCCGAAGAAGATCCTCGATCCGGAGTCCGCCCTCACCAAGCAGGGGCTTGCCGATTACTACTGGGCGGTCGCCGAACGCATGCTCCCGCACATCGCCGATCGCCCGCTCTCGCTGGTTCGCTGCCCTGACGGCGCCGGCAAACCGTGTTTTTACCAGAAACACGTCAATCACATGCTGCCGCCGGGCATTGGCTCTGTCATGGTGGCCGATAAGAAGGGCGGTCCGCCCGAGCCGTACATCACCCTCAATACCCCGGAGGCATTGGCCGGCCTGGCCCAAATGGGCGTACTGGAAGTGCATCCCTGGGGTTCGAGGAACAGCCTGCTTGAGTGTCCGGATCGACTGATCTTCGACCTGGATCCTGATGAATCTCTGGGCTGGTCCACAGTCACCGACGCCGCGCGCGAGGTGCGCCTACGGCTGAAAAAGGTCGGCCTGGAAAGCTTCCTGAAGACCACCGGCGGCAAAGGTCTGCATATCGTCGCCCCTATCGCCCCGGAGCTCGACTTTGCGACGGTGAAGGACCTTGCCCACCGCTTCGTGCTGGCGATGGAGCGGGCTAACCCCCGTCTGTACCTCACAAAGATGACCAAGGCCGCCCGCACCGGCAAAATCTACCTGGATTACCTGCGCAATGAGCGCGGAGCGACCGCTGTGGCACCGTTCTCCCCCCGTGCGCGGCCAGGCGTGACCGCCTCGGTTCCCCTCGACTGGAAGGAACTCGATGCGATTGATCGACCGCGTTTTGCTGTGAGTAATTTTGGGGCGTGGGAAGACCGCCTGCGTCGCGACCCCTGGAAACGCATGGCAGCGCTGTCGCAACATCTGGATCCAGCTCTGCTGCGTCTTCAAGAAAGGTGAGCGTCTCAACTGGCAGGAAGAAGCTGCCGGAGCCGTGCGGGCCTCAGGGGTGAGCGACCCTCACTATGACATACGCTAATCGCCCAATATGGGCGTCTATAGGACGCTTCTGAGCTGCATTGCGCATCTCTATAAGTGTTTCCCCGGGTAAACTTTATGCCAGAATTGCTTGCTATGCCCACCCTTATGACGGATCAGGCTACCGGCGCACTTAGCCGTATGACAGAAGAAGCGAGCCGCCCCTCCGTTGATCCCGAAGCCGCCGAGGAGCTCCTGTCAGAGGCCCGGCTTGGTCAGCGCATTAAACGCCTTCGGCTGAAACGCTCAATGGGTCTGGTTGAACTCGGAAAACAGACCGGGTTATCCGCCAGTTTTCTCTCCCAATTGGAGACTGGCCGCGTTATTCCGACGCTCCGCAATCTTGCCCGTCTGGCGCTCGTGTTCGGCAAGGATCTTTCCTACTTCTTTGATGGTGGCGAGAGCTCCGTCTTTCGCGTCCAGCGAGGCAAAGATCGCGTCCGTCTCGCAATGGGTTCACCTTCTCCTGATTACTACGCGGAAAGCTTCGGGATCCTCGTGCCCGAAGGTGGCCTTCGCCCCTGCATGGCAGAGTTTCTCCCCGGTGACGCACACGATCCCTTCTTTCCGGAGCTCTATCCCGGTGTGGAGATGGCCCTTGTTCTCAGCGGTTGTCTTACCCTGCAGCGCAATGGGGAAAAGCACATCCTCCACCCACGGGACGTCGCTTATATTTCCGGCCAGACAGAACGGAACTACCACTGCTTCAGCAAGGAAGCCTGCACTGCGCTCATTGTCAGCTTTGACTCGGAGAGCGGTGAGCCCCGCCGTGTAAGCCGTCGTATCGTCCCGGGCATCGCCGCGTCGTAGTCTCTTCCAGCGAACTACGGGTGGGCACCTCCGGGTGCCCACTTCTGTTTAGCCCCGGTTGGGATGAAGCCGTCTAACTGTCGCTGGTGGCACCGACGGTCTCAGGCACACGACCCGGCGCACACCCTTCGTCTGCCAGGTGTAGCCACCTGTCCAACGTGTCGATGCCCCGCACGATTTCCTCTTCCGTAACGATCAGGGGCGGGGCAAGGATGAAGTGGCTTACCCAGGCCTGCACGATCACGCCCTCGGCCAGCATCTTTGCCGCGATCTGATCCACGAGCAGCGGCTTCCCACTGATCTTGTCCGCATAGGTATGGAACGGCTCCTTGGTAAGTGGGTCCTTCACCAGATCCACCGCCCAGAACAGGCCTTTTCCCCGTACATCGCCCACGCTCGGATGCCTGGCCTTCAAGGCCAGCAGCCGCTCCCGCACAAACGGCTCCAGCGACCTGGCCCGTTCCACCAGGCCCATGCGCTTCATCTCGTTGATCGTCGCCACGGCCGGCAGCAGCGTCATCGGATGCGCTTCATAGGT
The DNA here is from genome assembly GCA_964247615.1 of uncultured Acidobacteriaceae bacterium. Lineage (GTDB taxonomy): Bacteria > Acidobacteriota > Terriglobia > Terriglobales > Acidobacteriaceae > Granulicella. The sequence continues at coordinate 18,060 of CAXTVC010000051.1, read as the reverse complement.
GTGCCCATGGGCGAAGTAGTGGTCCTGGAAGTAATCGCCGATCGCCGCAGTTGTAGCGCATAGCCCCAGCGGCACGTAGGCAGAGGTAATCCCCTTGGCGGTGGTCAGGATGTCCGGTGTAACGCCCCACAGGTCCATCGCAAACCATGCCCCGGCGCGACCCCACCCGCTCATCACCTCGTCCGCAATCAGCAGCACGCCATGTTCATCGCAGATGCGCCGCAGCCTGGCCATATATTCCTGCGGGGGCACGATCACGCCATTGGTGCCAACGATGGGTTCCACCAGCACGGCAGCCACATCGCTCTCATTGCGGATCATGTGCTCAATGTAGTCCGCGCACGCGATGTTGCAGCCCGGATAGGTGTGGCGGATGGGGCACTTGTAGCAATGCACCTCCGGCCCAAAGATTACGCCCGCCTGTTTGCCGCGCGGCTCCATGGGCCAGCGCCTCGGATCCGCCGTTGCGGCAATGGACCCCGCGGTAGAACCGTGATAACTACGATAGCGCGAGAGGATCTTGGTCTTGCCTGTGTACATGCGGGCAATCTTGAACGCGGCTTCATTGGCATCGGTGCCCGAAGTCGTGAAGAAGAATTTGTTCAGCCCCTTAGGCAGCACTTCCAACAGCAGCTTGCTCAGCTGCGCGCGCGCCGTTGTGGCATAGCCCGGCATTGCATACGCAAGCTCCTCCGCCTGTAACTTGATCGCCTCCACCACGGCCGCGTTCTTATGACCCAGGTTCATGCACATCAGCTGCGAGCTGAAATCCAGGTAGCGCTTCCCCGCCGCATCCACGATGTAGCAGCCCTCGGCGTCGACAATATGCATGGGCGTCCAGCCCTTCTGGAAGCGCCATGTGCCATAGTTCGTCTCCTGCGTGATCCGGACGACCTCTTCGCTGGTCAGCGTTGTGTCGGTCGGTGCAGAACCATTCGTCCTGGGAAGAAAGCTATCGGGCATCCCCCAAGCTCGCGCCACACCAGCCGCCTTGTCAAGCCCTCCACCGCTGGGCTTTCCGGCGGCATCTTTGCCGCCGGTCGCCGGGAGAACGTCGAACCTTTTGATTATTTTTTATAATGGGAGGCGGGAAACACCATGGCCAAACAAGAGTTCCAAACCGAAGTCAGTCAGCTGCTTCAGCTGATCATCCACTCCCTCTACTCGCATCCGGAGATCTTTCTTCGGGAGCTGATCTCCAACTCCTCCGACGCGCTCGACAAGCTGCGCCATCTCACCGTGGTCGATGAAGCTTACAAAGCGCTGCCATTTGATCCACGCATCGACCTCGAGATCGACGAAGAGAACAACACCATCACAATCAGCGACACCGGCATTGGTATGAACCACGATGACCTGATCGCCCACCTGGGCACAATCGCCCGCTCGGGTACCAAGAACTTCCTGTCGCAGCTTTCCGGCGACGCTCGCAAGGACTCCAATCTCATCGGCCAGTTTGGCGTCGGCTTCTACTCAGCCTTCATGGTCGCCGATAAGGTTGAGGTTATCTCCCGTAAAGCCGGGGAAGACCAGGCCTGGCGCTGGACCTCCGACGGCAAGACCGGCTTTGACATCGAGCCTGCGGAGCGCCCTGTCGCCGGCACCACCGTCACCCTCTTCCTGAACGACGAAGGCAAGCAGTACGCCAACAGCTGGCGCCTGCGCGAGATCGTCACCAAGTACTCCAACCACATCGCCTTTCCCATCTTCCTGACCTATGACAAGAGTGAATGGAACGCGGAAGCAAAGGAGTCGACCAAGACGCGCACGACCGAACAGGTCAATGCGGCCAGCGCCCTCTGGCGGCGCTCCAAGTCTGAGTTGACCGACGAGAACTATGCCGAGCTCTACAAGAGCCTCAGCGGCGACCAGGAAGATCCGCTCTTCTGGTTCCACACCAAAGCCGAAGGCAACCTCGAATACACCACGCTGTTCTTCATTCCCTCGCACGCGCCGTTCGATCTCTACCAGGCCGACTACAAGCCCGGGGTCAAGCTTTACGTCAAGCGCGTCTTCATCACTGACGACAGCAAAGAGCTGTTGCCCACCTATCTGCGCTTCGTGCGCGGGATCATCGATTCCGAAGATCTGCCGCTGAACGTCAGCCGCGAGATCCTGCAGCAGAACCGCATTCTGACCTCCATCCGCACGGCCAGCGTCAAGAAGATCCTCACCGAGCTGAAGGGCGTCGCGGACAAGGAGCCCGAGAAGTTCCTGACCTTCATCGAGCAGTTCAATCGCCCGCTCAAAGAAGGCCTTTACAGCGACTTCGCCAATCGCGACACGATCCTGGATCTCATTCGCTTCAAGAGCACAGAGGTCAGTGGCCTCACAAGCCTCGCTGACGCGAAATCGCGCATGAAGGAAGATCAGAAGAGCCTCTACTACATCACTGGCGGCGCCGAAGCCCTGCTGCGCACCTCGCCCCTGCTGGAGATCTATCGCAAGAAGCACATCGAAGTGCTCATCCTGGATGATGATTTCGACGAGATCATCTTCGCGGGCGTCGACAAGTACGGCGAGACGGACTTCAAGGCCGTCAGCAAAGCTTCCACGGGCGAGGACCTGAAGGAGGAAAACCAACCCGAACAGGATGCTGCGCTGCAGCCCTTGCTCGACAAGCTGAAGGCCACGCTCGGCGATCGCGTCAAAGACGTTCGCGTCTCCTCGCGCCTTGCTGACAGCCCCTCCTGCATCGTCTCCGACGAAGAGGAGCCCTCGCTGCAGATGCAGCAGATGCTTCGTGCCATGGGCCAGAAAGAACTACCCACGCCCAAGCCCACCCTCGAGATCAACCCCGATCACGAGATCGTGAAGAAGCTCCTGCCGCGCATCGACGACCCCGTCACAGAAGATGCGGCGTGGCTGCTCTTCGATCAGGCCCTGTTGCTTGAAGGGCTGCCCCTTGCGGAACCGGCGAACTTCGTCACTCGACTGAACCGCGTCCTCAACCTGTCCATGTAAGTGCCTTGGGGGCTGCATATGCTGACGCATGCGCAGCCCCTTTGCTTACCGCACTATCTCGCCCCGCTCCAGCATGCCGATGGCTTCTTCCGCGCGCTCCCGCAAGGCACCACGCTCCGCCGCACCCTTCTTCAGCATCGTGTTCATCGGCATGCGCATTCGCTGGTTGCCGGCCAGCTTCGCTTCGTTTCGCTCCAGGAAACTCCAATAGAGTGCTGTAAACGGGCACGACCCTGGCCCTGTACTCGTCTTCGGGTTCAGCGCGCACTTCCCGCAGTAATCGCTCATGCGATTGATGTACGCAGCCCCACTCACATACGGCTTCGTGGCAGTCAGACCGCCGTCGCCGAACGTGGACATTCCGAGCACATTCGGCTCCACCACCCAGTCATACGCGTCCACATACGCGATCCAGAACCAGTCGGTAAGCTCACGCGGAGAAAAGCCGCACAGCGTTGCCAGGTTGCTCAGCACCATCAAGCGCGTGATGTGGTGCGACCAACCCTTATCGATCACCTGCGCGACCACCGTGTCCATGCAGCGCATCCCGCTCGTAGTGCCCCAGTACACCGGCGGCAGCTTGCGGTGCGCGTCCAGAAAGTTCGGCGCACCATCCTTCTGCACGGTGCGATATCCATCGGTGGCCTCATGCAGGTGATGCATAAACTCGCGCCATCCCAGCAGCTGCCGAATAAAGCCCTCCGCGCTCTGCAACGGGACCTTGCCCGCCTCGTAGGCTGCTGCCGTCTGGGCGACGAGGTCAACGGGCCGCAGCAGCGTAAGGTTCAGCGGCGCCGACGTCAGCGAGTGAAACAGGTCAGGGTGCACGGCGCTCATGGCGTCCTCCCACGGCCCGAAGTGTGGCAGCATTTGCTCCAGCGCAAAATGCCATGCCCGCTCCGCGTCGGCCCGCGTTACCGGGATCTCGAAGCCTTCGGTACTGCCGAAGTGCTCCGCGTAGCGCGCTTCAATGAAGGCCATCACTTCCAGCGTGATCGCATCGGGCGGAAAGCGCGGCCGCTCCGGAATGGGCACCTCCCCTCGATACGGCTTGCGGTTCTCGGAGTCGTAGCTCCACTGGCCACCAACCGGTTGCGCACCCTCCATCAGGAAGCCGGTTTTGCGGCGCATTGCGCGGTAAAACCGATCCATCAGGTAGTGCCGCTTGCCCGCGGCATACTCCGTATTGCGCTCTTCGCCTCCGCGCACCTCGGGCTTGCCAAACACGGCCTCGAAGTCCTCAGTCGCGGTCATCCACGCCGTATCCTGCACGGCCCGGATCCGCAGCCCGCGCCCTTCCTTGGCCTCGCGCAGTTCCACCCGCAGCTCACGCTCTGCCGGCCGGTTCACGAGCAGCTCACTCCATTCCCAGCGCTCCTGCAGCGCCAGCAGGCCATCGCTGAAGCTCGTCGGCGACGCCCCGTACACCACGCGGCACCCACGCTCCCCCTGCTCCAGCGCAAAATGCCGCATCGCGCTTAGTACCAGCACCAATTTCTTCTTGTGATAATCCCGCCGCGTGCCCTTGGCCCGCGATTCCATGAGGACGACCACGGCATCTTCCGGCTTCGTCTCGCTCAGGGGGCCCACGCCGTCATGCAGCCGGTCATACGGCACGTAAATCCACCGCCGTTTCCGTGCTTCTGCCTCTGTCGGCTCATACTGTCGGACATGCGCGTAGAACGGAACCATGCAGCCATCCTATGCCGGCCCCTGGCGCAGCACACGTCTCCGCTTGATCCGGTCCGTGGAGTCCCGTCTCCACTTCGTAGGGGATGAAAGCCGCTTCCTCTGCCGAGTGCGTGTACCCTGACTCCGAGCCATGCCCTTCCTTAGCCTTACTCGCCTCAGACTTCGTTCCATCCGCTTTCTGCCCGCCTTTGCCTGGCACACGCTGCGATCGATCCGCCAAATCAAAACCTCTCCCGGCTTTCGCGGCGGCAGCCTTCTGCCAGACCGCAAGTGGACCTTCTGGACACTTACCGCGTGGGACAGCAAAGAAGCCATGCGCAGTTACATCGTTACCGGCGCCCACAAAGCTGCCATGCCCAAGTTGCAGCACTGGTGCGATGAGGCCTCCGTCGCCCACTGGGAGCAGCCCACGGACGATCTCCCTTCATGGGCAGTCGCCGAGGGGCAGATGCGGGAGATCGGCCGCATCTCCAAGGTCCGTCATCCCAGCCCGGGTCACGCCACCCTGCAGTTCGACCCGGCCCGTGTCACCGGCGCTGGCCCAATCCGCCCCGCCCGCCGTGACCCTAGACCCTGAACTTCACCGCACGCACACGTCCTGAGATCCATGCCCCGCTGCGGGGAGTTCGGTCCCCTGGTTCCGGTACACTTCGCTCCGTGACCAATCAAGGCCGTAAAGCCAACCTGACTGGCTGGGGTGCCAACCTCCGTGTGGATTGCCTCCTCACCGAGCCCTCCACCACCGGCGAAGTGGCCGCGACACTCGACCCCACCGGGACCATCGCCCGCGGCCTTGGCCGCAGCTACGGTGACTGCGCCATCAATGCTGACAGACAGGTCATCGGCACCACCCATCTGGACCGGCTGCTGGGCTTCGACGACGCAACCGGCGTGCTCACCTGCGAGGCTGGCGCCAGCCTCGAAGCCATCATCGAGACCTACACGCCTCGAGGCTGGTTTCCGATGATTACGCCCGGCACAAAGTTCGTCACCGTTGCCGGCTGCATCGCCAATGACATCCACGGCAAAGCCCACCACGCCCAGGGCTGCTTCAGCACCTGCGTCGACGCCATGACCATCCTGCTTGCCTCGGGGGAGGTCGTCACAGCCAGCCGGTCCGAGCACCCGGACCTCTTCTGGGCCACCTTCGGCGGCATGGGCCTGCTCGGTGTCATCCTCACCGCCACCTTGCGCCTGCGCAAGATCGAGACCACCTACTTCCACCAGAAGTCGATCCGCGCCGCAAACCTGGAAGCGATGTTCAACGCGCTCGACGAGAATGACAGCCAGTACCCTTACTCGGTCGCCACACTCGACATCTTCGCTGCCGGCGAAGACCTGGGCCGCGGCGTTCTCACCGTGGGCGACCACGCACGCCTCGCCGACCTGCCGCCGCACCTCGCCAAAGATCCCCTCCGCATCTCCACCCGCTCGAAGCTCGCGATCCCCTTCAACTTCCCCGAATACACCCTGAATCCACTCACCATGCGGGTCGTCAACGCCGTCATCCAGCGCATCCAGGCAAGCGCCCCTGCGATCGGTCACTACGAGCAGTTCTTCTATCCTCTCGACAAGATCAACAACTGGAATCGCGGCTACGGCAAGCGCGGCTTCACGCAGTACCAGTTCGTTATCCCCTTTGAAGACGGCCTGGCGCAGATGCGCCGGATCCTCACCGCCATTCTTTCGTCCGGCGAGCTGCCTTTTCTCAACGTTCTCAAACGTCTCGGCAAAGAGAGCGGCGGCACCCTCTCGTTCCCGCGCGAGGGCTACACCTTCGCCATCGACTTCCCCATCCGCGCCACCACGCCCGCGCTTATCCGTCGTCTCGACGCCATGATCGTCGAGGCCGGCGGCCGGATCTATCTCGGCAAGGACTCCTACACGGACGCGGCCACCTTCCGCACCATGTACCCGGAGATCGAGCCCTGGCTCGCCATCCGCGCCAAATACGATCCTGCAGGCGTTTTTACCTCCAACCTCGCCCGCCGCATCGGCCTGGCCTGACCTGTTTCGACCCTCGCCGCCCGAAGCCCGCTACTCTGCCACGCGCTGGCGAAACGCGTCCTCCAGCCGGACCGCGTTGGCCGTCGCGTGACCCAGCGCGGTGTTGTCAAAGATGATCCAGTTCTCCCCAACCTCCGACCGGCTCTCAACGGTCGAGATCCGCTCCGCGAACGCCTGCAACCAGGGCTCCTCATAGTCCGAGTAATAGGTCCGCGGCGCGCCATGAAGCCTCCAGTAGCTCAGCCCAGGCCAGCCTCCCGGCCGCGCTGCCAGCTCCGACCCTTTAGGTGGGTCTGCAGCCGCGCGAGCCACTTCAAAGCTCCGCAGCAGGCGGTCGACCGGGCCGACAAACCAGCTTGGGTGGCGAGGCTCCAGCACGACCGCACCCCGATGCAGCTCGCGCAGCGTGGTAAAGAACTCCTGGGCAACGCCTTCGTCAAAAGCCAGCTTTGGCGGCAATTGCACGAGCACAGGTCCAAGCTTGTCACGGAGGCCTTGTACTGCGTCGAAAAACGCCAGCAGGGCGGCACCGGTGTTCACCAATTTCGCCGTGTGCGTCACAGCCTTGGGTGCCTTCACGGCAAAGCGAAAATCCTCCGGCGTCGTCGCCGCCCAGCGCTCCCAGGTAGCCCGCCGGTGTGGCCGGTGAAAGCTGGAGTTGATCTCCACGCATCGCAGCCGGCTCGCATACCGCTCCAGATGAGAGCGCTTCGTTTCCTCGAGTGGAGCGGGAAACAGTTCCAGGTGCTGTTTCGGCACAGTCCAGCCCGCCGTGCCAATCAAATAAGCCATCCGTCCAAGCCTAACCGCGCCGCACGGAACTCTCATATTCTGGACACGCCGCTAAACGCCGCTGGAGCCAAGCGCAATGCCGACACAAGCTGCCGAACGGCCCACTGCCCCGCCAGCTCTTCCCCGCCCGGCAAACGCCTGGCGAGCCTTCTGCTTCAACGCCGTCCTCGCCGTCCTTGTCTGGCTCGCCTGGGCGCTGCTCGGGGGCCAGCGCGCCTGGCTGAGCGTGGCGCAACACTGGCGGATCTCCCTGACCATGGTCCTCGGCTCGCTCGTCGGCGGTGGCACCAGTGAGGGCGGCGCCGCCATTGCGTTCCCCGTCTTCACCAAGGTTCTCCACATACCGCCAGCCGATGCCCGTCTTTTCTCATTCGCCATCCAGACCATTGGCATGGGTGCTGCCTCTCTCAGCATTCTTTATGCCAGGATTCCGATCGAAAAGCGCGTTCTCGCCTGGGCCGGCGGCGGCGGCATCGCCGGTATGGTCTTCAGCACGTATTTTCTGGTCCCTCGCGTACCGCCCGTGATGGTCCGTGTCTTCTTCACGGCGCTGGTCACCAGCCTCGCGCTGGTTCTGCTTCTGTCGGCTCGCCGTGCAGACGTCTTACGCAACGGGGCCATGTCCCTCTTCGGCCCCCGCGAAAAGCTCATCCTTCTGCTTGCCGGTGCCCTGGGCGGCGCGCTAAGCGGCCTCATCGGCTGCGGTGAGAACATCGTGGTCTTCATGGTGATGGTTGTTCTTTTCCGTGTGAACGAAAAGGTCGTGACCCCGACCACAGTGCTGCTCATGTGGATGGTCACCGCTGCCGCCTTCTTCCTTCACCTCGTCATCCTGCACGACATTCCCGCCAGGGACATCGACTACTGGCTCGCTGCCGTCCCGGTCGTCGTCGTAGGTGCCCCGCTTGGCGCTTTCCTCTGCTTCCGTCTCCAGCGTCGTACCATCGTCGGCATCCTTGTCGGTCTCATCGCCCTTGAACTCGTCAGCACCCTTCTTCTTGTGGACATGTCACGCACTATCGAGCTCGTCGGGCTGGCGACCCTCGCCTTTTTCGCCCTGCTCAACTCGGCCATGAGCCGCTCCCAGCGCTACGCCACTGCTGCTTCACAGCCGCTCAGGTAAAGGCGCGAAAAGGCCGAGGGACGCAAACAGCATCCCTCGGCCGGTAAAAAAGCTACTTCTTCAGCGCAGAAAGAATGTCTTTCTGGTTCGAAACGATCTCTTCCTGATTGCTCAGGATCGCCTTCTGGTTGGTGAGGATTTCCTTCTGGTTCGAAAGGAGCTCTTTCTGATTGGAAAGAATCCCGTCCTGTGCGTCCTGATTCCCCTGGATCTTGCTCTGGTTCTCCAGAATCTGCTTCTGGTTCTCAAGAATCTGTTGCTGGTTCTGGATTACGTCGTTTTCAGCCATCGTCTTACCTTCCATTTTGCCGTGATGAAGTGAGGCCTATGTTTCCGCGTTTCGCGAAAGTACTGCTTAGGCCACCCAAACAAAGAACGCCACTCGATCAGGAAAAGCAAGTTGGCTATCTGGAAATCGTGATCCACTCAGCTCGGCAGGGCAAGACATCTGTCGCATGATGGCGCGCAAGGCCGTGGGATCGTGGGCGAAGGAATCAGCCTGGACCCTGCAGCGGTATACTCACACCCAGCAAACGGGCTGCATCCTCCAACACCACGGAGCGGCACTGGAGGCCTGACCATGAGCTTCACCGCAGAACGCACGTCCCCCGCCCCAGGGGGAGGCAAGCCGCGCGCCAAAGTCACCGTGCACTCCCTCGCGGAGCGCAAGCGCGGGGGCGAAAAGATCACCGCGATCACCGCCGTCGACTACCCCACCGCCCGCCTGGCCGACGAAGCCGGCATCGATCTCCTGCTGGTCGGCGACTCCCTCGCCATGACCGTGCTCGGCCACCCGAATACGCTCGCAGTCACCGTCGACGAGATGCTTCACCACACCCGCGCCGTGCGCCGAGGCACCACCCATGCACTGCTCGTTGCCGACATGCCCTTCGGCAGCTATCACGCGGGCCCGGACGAGGCCCTGCGCAACGCCATCCGCTTCCTCAAGGAAGCCGGTGCCGAAGCCGTCAAGCTCGAAGGCGGCCGCGAACGCGCCACCCTCGTCGAACGCCTCACGGCCAACGAGATCCCCGTGGTCGGCCACATCGGCCTCACGCCGCAATCGCTGCATCGCATGGGCGGGTACAGTGTCCAGGGCCGATCTGCCCCGGCCATCGAAGCCCTCTTTGCCGACGCCGCCGCACTGGAAGGCGCAGGTGCCTCTGCACTTGTCCTAGAGGGCATCCCGCGCGAGGTCGCCGCTGCCATCACCGCCCGGGCCGGCATTCCCACCATCGGCATCGGCGCGGGCCCCGACTGCGACGGCCAGATCCTCGTCTTTCACGACCTCGCCACCCTCACCTTCGCCGCGCCGGCTAAATTCGTGCGCCGCTTTGCCGATGCTGGCACGCAGCTGCGCGAAGCCCTCGCCGGCTACCGCGACGAGGTCCTCGCCGGCACCTTCCCCAACGACGCCGAAAGCTACCATCTCCCCCGCGCCCTGCGTGAAGAGCGTGCCACGGTAGCCGAGCCTGCCGAAGCATGAAGATCGTCCACACCCTCTCGGCAGCCCGCGCTGCCTGCCGGGAACTCCGCACGGCAGCCGACACCACGCTCGGCCTGGTCCCCACCATGGGCGCCCTGCATGAGGGCCACCTCTCCCTGGTGCGCGCCGCCAGAGAGGCCTGTGACCGCGTCGCCGTCAGCATCTTCGTCAACCCGACGCAGTTCGGCCCGGACGAAGATCTCGCCAGGTACCCACGCACCTTCGACGCCGATTGCAAGCTTCTCGAAGCCGGGGGCATCGACCTGCTCTTTGCTCCCACCGCAGCCGAAATGTACCCGACGGGCGGCCTGGGCACGGCCGTCGACCCAGGCGCTCTGGGCGACCGCCTCGACGGCAAGTCACGCCCCGGTCACTTCACAGGTGTCGCCACCGTGGTCAGCAAGCTATTCGGCATTCTCACCCCCGATCGCGCCTTCTTCGGCCAGAAAGACGCCGCCCAGATCGCCATCCTGCGCGCGCTGGTCCGCGACCTCAATATGCCTGTCGAGATCGTCGTCTGCCCGATCGTCCGCGACCCCGATGGTCTCGCCCTTAGCTCGCGCAACCGCTACCTCAGCGCCGAAGAGCGCGGGAACGCCCTCGCCCTCTCAGCCGCCCTTCGCTCGGCGGAACGCGCCGTCGCCGGCGGCGAGCGAAATACATCGCCCCTCATCCAAGGCATGCGTCAACAACTCGCCTCCCCTTCGCTTCGGATCGACTACGTGGAAGCCATCGACGCCGACACCTTGCTCCCCCTCGCGACCGTTCAGCCCAACACCCTTTTCGCGGTCGCCGCCTGGGTTGGGGACACGCGCCTGATCGACAATCTACTTCTCACAGAGATACCCGCGAGGCTCGCATGAGAGTCCTGGTCGGTGTTTGTGGCGGGGTAGCCGCGTACAAGGCCGCGGAGATCGTGCGTGCACTGCAGGAGCGCGGCGCGGACGTAGAAGTCGCGCTCACTGCCTCGGCCGAGCGCTTCATCACCCCGCTCACCTTCAACGCGCTCACCGGCAGGCATGTCCACACCAGCCTCTGGTCCCCCGACCAGGCCGACTTCGCCGACGGTCCCATCGAGCACATCGCCGTCGCGCAAAACATCGATGTCCTGCTTGTCGCGCCAGCAACGGCCACCACGGTCGCGCGCTTCGCCAACGGCTCCGCCGACGACTTTCTCTCGGCTACCTATCTCGCCACGGCGGCACCCACCGTGCTCGCGCCCGCCATGAACGTCAACATGCTTGGACACCCCGCCACCCAGGCCAACCTGCAGCTTCTGGGGGAGCGTGGCGTGCACATCGTGGCCCCGGAGTCCGGCTATCTCGCCTGCGGCATGACCGGCAGTGGCCGCCTCGCAGGCATAGACGCCATCGTGGATGCCGCCTTCGCCGCAGCAAAGAAGTCGCAGGGAGACCTGCTCGGGCAAACCGTCCTCATCACCGCCGGCGGCACCCGCGAGGCCATCGATCCCGTCCGCTTCCTCGGCAATCGCTCCAGCGGGCGCATGGGCCATGCCCTTGCCGCGGCAGCCCAGGCTCGCGGCGCCAACGTCATCCTGATCACCGCTTCCAGCCTCGCGATCCCCCCCGGATGCGAAGGGATCCAAGTAGAAAGTGCAGAGGAGATGGGGAGGGCGCTCGACGAAGCCCTGCCGCGCGCCTCTCTGGTCATCGCCGCCGCCGCCGTTGCCGACTTCCGGCCCCTCAACCCATCGCCAACCAAGATCCGCCGCTCGGGTCCTCTCACCCTGTTGCTCGAACCGACGCCCGATCTTGTCGCCCGTTCAGTGGCCAATCGCCGTCCCGGCACCCTCGTCATTGCCTTTGCCGCCGAGACCGAGCACCTCGAAGACAACGCCCGCGCCAAGCTCCTGCGTAAAGGGGCAGACGCTATCGTGGCCAACAACGTCGGAGACACCTCAATCGGCTTTGAAAGCGAGCAGAACGGCGGTCTTTTTCTCACGCCGGAGAGCACCTTCACTCTGCCGGTCGAGTCCAAGCGCGCCATGGCGGACCGCATCCTCGATCACGCACTCAGCCTGCGTTCCAAACAGCACCGCCAGCCCGAACCAGTCGTCAGCCCACGTCCTCTTTCTTCGGCTGCCGTCTAGACGATCGTCTGTACGCCTTCAACTTCCCTCACCGTCGGCTCCTCCACGAGCGTAAGGAACGGCCGGACTTCGCTCGCCGGCAGGGGCTTGCTGAACAGATAGCCCTGCACCCGGTCGCATCCCAGCGCACGCAGAATGCGCAGCTGGTCCTCTGTCTCCACGCCTTCTGCCACCACCTGCAATCCAAATGTATGTGCCAGCGCAATGATGGCGCGCACCGTGGGGTACGTTCCCTTTCGCTCCGCAATGAACCGGACAAACGAGCTGTCGATCTTCAGCGATTCCACCGGCAACTGGTGCAGCCGGCCAAGTGACGAATACCCCGTTCCAAAGTCGTCCACCGAGAAGCGAATGCCCGTGCGCGCCAGCATGGCAATCTGATCCGGCGCAGTGCCCCTGTCGGGCATCACCGTCGACTCCGTCACCTCAAACTCCAGCAGGTGCGGTGAAAGATGATGACGCTCCAGCGTCGACGCTACCTTCATCGTAAAATTCAACCGGTTCAGCTGCAACGGCGACACATTCAGGGCAATCTGCACAGGCGCAAAGCCCTCATCCATCCACGCCCGGCTCTGCCGGCAGACCTCCTCCAGCACCCAATCCCCGAGCGTCACAATCAGGCCGCTCTCCTCAGCAATCGATATCACTCGCTCCGCACTGATAGAGCCAAGCAGCGGGTCTCGAAAGCGGACCAGCGCCTCCAGGCAGTGCAGCTCGCCGGAGACCGTCATCTGGGGTTGGTAGGCCAGCACCAGCTCGCCACCCTTCAGGGCCCGGCGCAGGCTGTGTTCGATCTCATTCGCTTCGATCGCCGTCCGGCTGATCTCTCGCGATACACGAACCCAATGGGATCCTCCGGCCCGTTTCGCCCGGTACATCGCCACATCCGCATCGCGCCACAGTTGCGCGCCATCCACGCCGTCCTCAGGGAACACCGCGATGCCCACACTGACGACCAGCTCCATCTCACCGGCTTCCAGCTTCAGCGGCGTTTTCAGGTCATACAGCAGCAGGCTCGCCAGGTGCTCCGCCAGCTCCGCCCGCTCCAGGTTCCCAAGCACCAGCATGAACTCGTCGCCCCCCGTGCGCGCCAGCGTCCCCGCTCCCGCCAGGCGCGACGTAATCCGCCGCGCGAGTTCACACAGGCAGCGATCGCCCGCGTTGTGACCAAACGTGTCGTTAATCTGTTTGAAGCGGTCCAGATCAATGCAAAATACAGCAACCTTGCGTGACCTGATCTTTGCTTCGGCGAGCGTCTGCTCCAGGGTCTGTTCAAAGTAGGCGCGGTTGGGCAAGCCCGTCAGTACATCGTGATGCGCCTGCCGAATCAGCTGTGCATGCAGCCGTTGGGGCTCGGTGACATCATGCATCAACGCAAAGGTCGCCCGGCGTCCTTCGCGGTCTAGGGGGTGACTTGCAATGTCGACCTGGAACTCCGAACCATCCTTGCGCCGATGCAGCCACGGACCGGACAGCACCTGTGGCTCCCCTGCCCTCAGCTCGTCCAGGGCCTCGGGGTACTCACCCACCTCCAGCACATCCGGCAGCCTCATGCCCTGGAAGTCCGCTCGCGAGTAGCCATACTGCGTCACGGCGGCCTCGTTCACCTCCAAAAAGGCGAGCGTCTCCGCATCGTAGATCCACATCGGGTGGGGGTTCCCGGCAAACAACAGGCGATACTGCTCGCTCGCAACCGCCGTGGCTCGGATCTGCTCGTCGAGCAGCCGCAGCACCATACCGGCAGCCACGAGATACTTCGGCAGATTCCACAACTCGGGAGCCAGCGTAACTCCCGGGGCGAAGCGCTCCAGCAGCGCAAAGCACACCCACACCAGGCTCCAGCTGACAGCTCCCACGCTCAGGGTTACGCTCGCAGCGGAAAGCCGCGGTGGCCGTGCGCTCAGCAAGGCCGCATTCAGGCCGAAGCACAGGGTCAGCACAGTCAAAGGCACCACGTCAGGGTGGCCGGTCCTACACGCGAGCACCAGCCAGGCCCCGCAGCCGGCCACCAGTCCTGCGACAGCCCAGAAGCGCGTCTTCCGCAGGCCAAACAGGCGGGCGCTCACCCCCAATACGCAAAAATGGCTGACAGCCGCCGCAGCGACTGAAGCGCGGAGCCATCCACCGGAAAGGCAGCTCATGACAATCGTCGTCAGCGCCGGCACTCCCAGCAGAAGGCCAAATGCAACCTGTCGCCTCGCGCTCGCATGGTTACTCCAATGTGACAGGGCAAACGCCGTCCCGCACAAAACCAGTGTGCCCAGCGCCAGGATGCTTTGAACGGTCTGCGCCCACTCCGCGTGAGGGTGCCAGACCAGCGCGGAAAAATGCAGCAGCACACAGGACCAGCCAATCACTCCATAACGCAGTGCCACCGAGCTCCGCGTCCTGTAGATGGAGACGAACAGGAGGAAGATGAATCCGGCAACAAAGACATCAGGGAGGTTCTGCAAGAGCACGCTCTTTCGGCAGTGGTGTCGGAGCGCAGGCGCACGACAATTCCGAGGCTATCCATTTCTACGGAACCGAACAGTCTCCAAAGGTTGTAGTTAGGCCGGAAACACCCTCCAATTGAGCACTTTCCAGCGGCTTTCTGCTGGACGGGGTTGTCCGCCACCTGAAGCCGGTGTCTACAGCTCCCTGCGCCCACCCGGGTGGACCTGCCGCGGAGCCCCGCTACACTACATGGGTACCCGGTTACTCTTCGTGAAAGCCGCAACTCCTCGTTGAGAGACGCCTTGCCCTCTATTCAGGAAACCAGCCTCGATCCTCAACCCTCCTTGTCAGAGGTCCACTCGTCTGTCAGCCTGACACGCTCGCCGAACTTCTGGCGACGGCTTCTCGGCTTCATTGGCCCGGGCTTTCTGATCTCGGTCGGCTATATGGACCCTGGCAACTGGGCCACAGACCTCGCCGGCGGCTCACGTTTCGGCTACACACTGCTGTTCGCGATCATGCTCTCCAACCTGCTGGCGATTCTGCTCCAGAGTCTGTCGCTCAAGCTCGGCATCGTTACCGAGCGCGATCTCGCGCAGACCTGCAGAGAGGCCTACTCGCGACCCGTTGCCGTCAGCCTCTGGCTCCTTGCCGAAATCGCCATCATCGCCTGCGATCTCGCCGAGGTCATCGGCTCCGCCATCGCCCTTCAGCTGCTGTTTCACCTGCCCCTGGTGGTCGGGGTGGTCCTTACCGGCGCGGACACGCTGCTCATCCTTCTGCTGCAGAACCGCGGCTTCCGCTACCTGGAAGCCGTGGTCATGGTGCTTATCGGCACTATCGCCGCGCTGTTCGGCATAGAAATCGTGCTGTCCCGTCCCGAATGGGGCGCCGTTTTCACCAACCTCGTCATTCCCTCCCGCGCCATGGTCACCGATCCCGAGATGCTCTATCTCGCCGTGGCCATCCTGGGCGCCACAGTCATGCCGCACAACCTCTATCTGCACTCCTCCATCGTGCAGACCCGCGCCTATGAGCGGACGCCCACCGGCAAGCGCGAGGCCCTGCGCTTTGCCAACATCGACAGCTTCGCGGCGCTCATGCTGGCCCTGTTCGTAAACGCCGCCATCCTGATCCTGGCCGCGGCCGTGTTCCATCGCGGCGGTCACCCGGAGGTCGCCGAGATAGGCGACGCCTTCAAGCTGCTCTCTCCGATGCTCGGCGTTGCCGGCGCCAGTACCCTGTTCGCGGTCGCCCTGCTGGCCTCCGGGCAGAACTCCAGCCTCACCGGTACGCTCGCCGGCCAGGTCGTGATGGAAGGCTTCCTCCACTTCCGCATGACCCCCTGGGTGCGCCGCCTGGTCACGCGCTCCCTCGCTATCGTGCCCACGGTGGTCGTCACCCTGGTCTACGGCTCGCGCGGCACCGCGAACCTGCTGCTCCTAAGCCAGGTGGTGTTGAGCATGCAGCTCAGCTTTGCAGTTTTCCCCCTCGTCGCCTTCACTGCGGATCGCCGCCTCATGGGGGAGTTCGTCAACCGTGCCTGGATCAAGTACCTCAGCTACGCCGCCGCCTGCCTCATCGCCGCGCTAAACGTCTGGCTGCTCCTGCAAACCCTGCACGGGCACCGCTAGCTGTCGCGTTTTGCGACGCCACCTGCCGATCTCTCCCCCAAATCTCCTACGCGCGTTCGTACCGGCTACCCAAAAGTCACGTGACTGATGGTGGGAAAATTGCCGAGCAGCTGCCGTTTGCCGCCATCGTCCCGGGCAAGCTCGTCTAAACTAGTAGCTGTATCTCCTGGCGCCCCGTGGAACTCTCTCTCATTCCGATCGCAGCCGTTCTGCTCCTGCTCACCGGCCTGCGCGCGCCCGCGCAGCCCACGGCGGACATCTCTTCCGCGGCGGTCTTGTGCCTCTGGCTGACGCGCGAACTTGCGCCCGGCAACACACGGCAGACAAGCCGCGCCCAGCTGCACCCGGCGCGCCACGCGGTTTCAGAGCTACGAACGACACGGTACCGGCTCCCCAAAGACCCTCTTGCGCCGCGTACCCGCCTGGCAGCAAGGCGCCTCGCGCGCGCCCTGTTTCGGAGCCGCTTTGGCATCGTCAGCGGTGCGTATCGTCCGACGGCACCTCCTCGGACCGCGTAAAAGCTGCCGCCCGAATAGCTGAGCGCCCGCCGCTTCATGCTTCCAGACACGCCCTCCAGGCCTTCCCCGGCCCTGCTTCCTGAAGGATCTTTTCCCTTGATCAATAGCGCTCTCGCCAAAGTCTTCGGCACCTCCAATGAACGTGCCGTCAAACGTCTTCTGCCCACACTGTCAAAGATCGCCGGCTACGAAGACGCGCTCCAGGCTCTCACCGACGCCCAGCTTCAGGCCAAGACCTCTGAATTCAAGGCGCGCATCGCCAAGTCTCTGGAGGGTCTTACCGACGCCGAGCAGATCATCGCCACTGAGAAAGCCGCGCTCGACGACATTCTGCCCGAGGCGTTTGCCGTCGTGCGTGAAGCCGGACGCCGCGTCGTCGGCATGCGTCACTTCGATGTCCAGATGATCGGCGGCATGGTCCTCCATCAGGGCAAAATCGCCGAGATGAAGACCGGCGAGGGCAAAACTCTCGTCGCCACGCTGCCCTGCTACCTCAACGCCCTCGCCGGCAAGGGCGTGCACGTCGTCACCGTCAACGACTACCTCGCGAAGCGCGACGCCGAGTGGATGGGCAAGATCTACGGCTTCCTCGGCCTCTCCGTCGGCGTCATCGTTCACGATCTCTCCGATGGCCAG
Organism: uncultured Acidobacteriaceae bacterium; assembly: GCA_964247615.1. Classification (GTDB taxonomy): domain Bacteria; phylum Acidobacteriota; class Terriglobia; order Terriglobales; family Acidobacteriaceae; genus Granulicella. The sequence continues at coordinate 662 of CAXTVC010000051.1, read as the reverse complement.
CGCCGCGACGCCTACCACGCCGACATCACCTACGGCACCAACAACGAGTTCGGCTTCGACTACCTGCGCGACAACATGAAGTTCGAGCTCAACGAGACCGTCCAGCGTGCGCATTACTACTGCATCGTCGACGAGGTCGACTCGATCCTCATTGACGAGGCCCGTACCCCGCTCATCATCTCCGGACCCACCGACAAGACCACCGACAAGTACGGCATCGCCAACAAGATCATCCCGCAGCTCGAACTGGGCGAGCTGATCGAGACCCTTGAGTCCAAGACCTGGTCCGGCGACTACGTTATCGACGAAAAAGCCCGCGCCATCACCGTCACCGACGACGGCTGGGAAAAGATCGAAAAGCTGCTCGGCATCGACAACATCGCCGACCCCGAAAACTGGGACATGAAGCACCACATCGAAGTCGCCATCAAGGGCCACTCGCTCTACAAGCGCGACGTCGAGTACGTGGTGAAGGACGGCGAGATCATCATCGTTGATGAGTTCACCGGCCGTCTCATGCCCGGCCGCCGATGGTCCGATGGCCTCCATCAGTCCATTGAGGCCAAGGAAGGCGTCACCATCCGCAAGGAAGACCAGACGCTGGCCACCATCACCTTCCAGAATTACTTCCGCCTCTACAAAAAGCTCTCCGGCATGACCGG
>CAXTVC010000050.1:9264-22728 GCA_964247615.1 uncultured Acidobacteriaceae bacterium | reverse complement strand
GCGCGCAATGTGTGCGGGCTGGAACGCGCCAACAGCGGTGAGTTTGACCCGCAGACGCCGTATCGCGTGATCTATAAATTGCGTGAACTGACGGGCGTGGAAGAGATGGGCGGGACGATGCGGCTGGGCGCGTGGGACACCGTGATCGAGCCGGATTCGCTGGCGGCCCGCGCATATGGATCCGCCAAGATCAGTGAACGGCATCGGCACCGGTATGAGTTCAACCGTGAGTTTGAAAAGCCGCTGACGGATGGTGGTCTGCGGCTTACCGGATCGAGCGAGAGCGGGACCTATGTGGAGATCGTGGAGATCCCGGGGCATCCGTTCTTTCTGGGCTGCCAGTTCCATCCGGAGTTCAAGTCAAAGCCACTGGAGCCGCATCCGCTGTTTCACGCGTTTGTGAAGGCGAGTTATGCCAACCGTGGCTTGAGAGAAGCGGAGCGGCTGGTGGAAGCTGAGGTCAGGGCGTAGCCGCTGGTGCGGGTGCAGGCTGCACGGTGGCCAAGGGCAGTTGCACGGTACCTACGCGCTCGGTCTTGAGGTCCTCCACTGCGAGTAAGAGGTACTGTGCGCCCTTAGTCACAGTGAGGGTCTGATCAGCGGGCGTGCCGATCCGGGCCGCCAGTTGCATCTGCTGTGGGCTGAAGTGGGTTTCCACGGTGTCCATGGCGTGATTCAGGACATCGCCCCAGGCGTTATAGGAGAGAGCTGCCACGCGAAAGCGAGCTCGTCCTGAGTCACTGTCAAAACGGAGCTGCGTGGTGGGGATCACGTAGCGAATCCTGATAGTCCCGGACTTGATGGTCCCGGATTTGCCCACTTTGTCCTCAGAGACCACGCGTGCGCTGAAGAGAATAGGTGCGGTCGGAAGCCATGCGTCCGCTGGAGCGTTCGCAGTGGCGTTTTCCGGGGCCTGCTCGGGTACGTCGTTCTGCGCCAGATGGACGCGATGTTGCCCTTCGGGCGTGGCCACGGCCGCGTCCTCGGCGTAGTACCCGGTGCGGAAGTGCACGGTGTAGGGCCCGTCGACGGTGATGCTTACGGTGTGCCAGCTGCCATCGGCCACGTAGTTTGTGGGGCGGTAGCTCAGGGCATAGCTGTTGCTGGCAAGGTCCGAAGCGCTTTGCATCAGGGTGGACACTGCGTTGTTGCTGTAGAACGCCTTGCCTCCCGTAGCGAGGGCCAGGGCATCCATTTGCTCATAGCTCCCGGCAGCTTTGGCAGACTCTCCTGGAAGGGGCTTTGCGGTAGTGCTTGGATCCCGTGCGGCCGCCGCTGTATCCGTAGTGACCGTGAGAAACGGTCCGCCCATGAGGACGCCGCGAACATCGATGGGGTAGACGACGACGCGCGCCTGCTCCAGTGCCCGGTAAGCCGCCTTGCGGGTGTCGCGCTGCAGGATGTTGTTGCCCCCACTGAGTGCGGAGGTGGGTGCGTCGTACAGGGGGAACTGCCCTGCCAGCCACAGCACGGCCTTTCTCCCGGGGATGGCCCGGAAGTAGTTCGAGATATTGCTGAGCTGCGAGATGCCGTTGGCAAAAGCGCTGTCTGTCGGACGCGCGATGACGGGCACCGCATGCTCGATAGCCGCTTGCAGCAGCGTGTGGTCATTGGTCGGTGACTGCAACAGGACCGGTACACCCCGATTGTTGGCCCGAAACACCGCGATTTTTGTGCCGGAGGGCACAGTTCGGAGAAAGCGCAGGGTTTGCAGACGAAGATACATCTGGTCCTGCAGCTCAATGCTCATGGGATCGATCAGCAGGGCGACCAGCGTCCCGTTGTTTTGCACCAGAGATCGATTGCTATGGAGGCTGCCTTCATCCACAACGCCGGGTGTACTGGGCACGCTCTCTTCGAAGTCGAGCAGATGCTGCGGCGTCTTTTTGTCGAGAAGGTGAAATGCGTTGCGGGGAAGGCCCCTGACGGGCTTCCCTTCCCTGTCGATGACAGTCAGGTCTTCAATGACCAGACGCGAGGCCACTCTCAGCTGGAAGCTATCCGGTGGAGGAGCCCCGTCCGAAGCTGAGGATTGGGCCGTGGCGCCGCAGCAGGTGGCACAACCGAGAGCCATGCCGAAGATCAGCCTGCGGAGCATAGAGGACCCCCACCGCCGGAGCGGCGCACTGCCAGCATCGTACGATAAGGAAGGAACGGAAGCCCACCATGGTGAGTGACTACGAATACAACACGCAGCAGCGACGCCGTTCAGGGACTTTTCTGGGTGTTCTGCTGGCGATTGCGCTGGGAGCGGCGGCGCTGGGCTACTTCGTTCACGAGGCACGGACTGGTCTTGCAGGAAGGCTGGCGAGCTACATTACAGGGCGTCCGCTGGTGACGATCTCCGCGCCGGATGTGGTGGAGAAGATCCAGCGGCTGAATCGGTTGGAGACGGTGGTGTATTCGCTGGACACGGTGGTGGAAAGCCATGAGTCGAACCCGGTTTTGCCGGATCTGCTGGCGGGGGATCGGCTGCTGATGATTGTGCACGGGCAGACAATCGCGGGGATTGACTTCAGTAAGCTGAAGCCGGAAAGCGTGGGAATTACCGAGGGGCGGGATGGCCGGTCGATCAAGCTGACGTTGCCGCCCAGCGAGGTATTCCTGACCACGATCGACAATGGGAGGTCGCGGGTGTATGCGAGGGATACGGGCGTGTTTGTGCGCGCGGACCCTGATCTGGAGACGGCCACGCGCACGCGGGCGCAGGGTGAGCTGCAGCAGGCCGCGCTGACGGATGGCATCCTGGATGCGGCCAGCAAAAATGCCCATGAAACTGTGCGGGCCATGCTGGAAGGTCTCGGGTTCACGCATGTGCAACTGCAGTAAACAGTGCGCGGGCGGAACCCTGCCTTGAGTGCACGCGTCCAAGCGAGGGTGAGTTCGCTGCAAATGCAAGAGATGGAGGCGCCGACCTCAACCGGTGAGCCCGCGATGGAATTGCAACCGTTGCGTGTGCAAGCCACGGAGCGCCGCCCGGCGCTGCCCGCGCTTACAGGTTTACGTACGCTGCTGGCGCTGACGATCCTGATGTTTCACTTCACGCCCAACGGGCTGCGGTGGGAGCGCCACCCTTCGGTGTCGCTGTATCCGCTGATCGATATCGGCTACGTGTTTGTCAGTTTCTTCTTTCTAATTTCGGGCTTCATCCTCAGCTATAACTACGCGCATCGCCAGGGTGGCGTACGCAAGGCAGACTTCTGGATGGCGCGGTTTTCGCGGCTGTATCCGGTGTACCTGCTGACGATGCTGATCTCGATTCCGATGCTGATGCTGGAGTGGCGCTCGCGTCCGCATGGGGAGTTCTGGGCGGGTGCAGTGGCCACGCCGCTGCTGATGCAGGGGTTCTTCCCCCACCTTGCCACGTTCTGGAACACGGTGAGCTGGACGCTTTCGTGTGAGGTGGTGCTGTACGTCGCGTTCCCGTGGCTGTTAAAGATGCGCTGGCCACGCAGTCGGTGGAAGTTGGCTGTGATGGTGATCGGCTTCTGGATGCTGGGGCTGGTGCCGCACACCCTGTACCTGTTGCTGAACCCTGACCACCTGGCACAACCGGTGACGCGTTACAGCGATGGTGTGTGGTTGAACACATTGAAGTACACGCCGATCGCGTACCTGTGCACCTTTCTGGCAGGACTGACGCTGGGCCGGCTGCATGATGCGGCAAAGCTCGAGGTGCGTGGGCGCCTATGGGTAGGGGTTGCGGGCTTTGCCTTGGCCTGGCTGGCTATCTACCACGTTGCGCCGAACGTGCCGTACATCCTGGTGCACGGCGGGCTATTTACGCCGGTGTGGTCACTGGTGATTCTGGGCCTGGCGGGGGCGAGCCCCCTGGCGCGGGTGTTCTCCGTGCGACCGTTGGTGGCCGTGGGGACCTCGACATATGCGCTGTATCTGCTGCACTTCAACGTATTCCAATTGTTGCAGTGGCACCATGTGACCGAACGGCTGCATGTGGCCGCCTATGATCCGTGGATCAGCTATGTCTTTGTGGTGCTGCTGGCGATGGCTGTGCGGCGCTGGGTGGAGCATCCGTGCCAGCAGGCAATCAGCGGATGGTGGAAGCGGTATCGCGCTCAGGCGTGACCGCGGCTTTACATTGCGCTTTCGCGGGATTCCCTTCCCCGGCTGCGTGCGTATGATGATTGCGGCGGCGGAGGATAGATGGGCGAGCTTTGGCGTGATCTGGTAGACCTGTTGCGGACACGGCCGGCACTGTGGCTTCCGGTGTTACTGGCCGATCTGCTGGGGTACCTGTTGAACCTGGGACGCAATAGCCTGCTGAAGGCAATTGTGTGGCACGAGACGTCCCAACGCTCTGCCTTGGGTGGAGCGGTGATCCATGGGCCGATGACGGCCTCCGCAATGCAGAGCGCGACGATCTTCGCGCTTCTGCTCTCGTGGTTTGTTTACTTCGTACGCCTCTTGCTCTTCAGCGGGGCGCTGATGGCGACTGCCGCGCTGGTGTGGGGCTACCTCAATCGGGAGCCCAAGCCGGTGCAGACTGTGGGGCCCTTCCTTGCCACGCGGCGTGGTGGCATCTTTGAGCTGACCCTGCGGGCCCTGGCTGTGTATGCGGTCGCAGCGCTGCTGTTCAGCTGGCTTTCGAGCTTTCTGCAGAAGCATGGGTACATAGCGGTGTTGCGGAATCCGTGGTTCGGTCTGGCGCTCGGGCTGATCGTGCTGCTGGCGCTCTCCATCCTGCTGCCGCCGGTGGCTCTGCGTGTGCTCGCGGGCAGGACGCCGGACCGCAAGCTGGCCAGAGACTCTCAGCAGCTCGCCGCGAGCCTGTCCGTTATCGTGACGGTGCTGTCAGCCTTTGTGGGCGCGAATAGCCGCGAGATGGCGCGCATCCCACCCGCGGCTCGCTACCCGCTGGAAATCATTGGATCGCTGGTGGTCGCCCTGCCGTATGTGCTCTTGTTTACGGGGCTTGCCCTGCAGGCGCGCAAGCTGGCTCGGAGTGAGGTAGATACCGAAGTCGTCGCTTAAGATAGACGGCTTTCAAAGCGCCTTGCAGCCCCAGGCTACGACGTTACGAGCGAGCCAAGCTTTTCGCCCTGGATGACGCGCACGATGTTGCCGCGCTCCTGCATTGAAAAGACGATCATGGGCAGGCTGTTGTCCTTGCAGAGCGAGACAGCCGTGGTGTCCATAACGCGCAGGCCGAGACGCAGGATGTCCATGTAGGTGATGGTCTCGAACTTGGTGGCATCGGCGACCTTTTTGGGATCGGCGGTGTAGATGCCGTCCACGGAGGTTGCCTTCAGCAGGACTTCGGCGCCGATCTCCATGGCGCGCAGGCTGGCGGCGGTGTCGGTGGAAAAGTACGGGTTGCCGGTGCCGGCAGCGAAGATGACGATACGGCCCTTTTCGAGGTGGCGCATGGCACGACGCCGGATGTATGGCTCAGCGACCTCATGCATCTCGATGGCGCTCATGACGCGGCAGTGAAAGCCGGTCTTTTCGATAGCGTCCTGGAGTGCGATCGCGTTGATCACGGTGGACAGCATGCCCATGTGATCGGCCGCGACACGGTCCATGCCAACGGCCTGCTCGGCGACACCACGGAAGAAGTTTCCCCCTCCGACGACGACCCCGATCTGACAGCCGATACGAGCGACCTCCGCTAGTTCCTCGGCTACGGCCCGGATAAAGACTGCATCGACACCGAAGCCGCGGCCGGCGGCCAAGGCTTCGCCTGAGAGTTTGAGGAGAACACGCTTATACATTGTCCTCTTCAGGGTACTAGGTTCCGGGGGCGCTGGGGCTGACCTCGCGAAGCGAATACGATTCAGCGCCTCGGCGCCTAACCGGGGGGGGTGATCAGGCCAGTTCCAGGAAGTCGACCATCAACTTTTTCTCGCCCTGCTTGAGGAAGCGGACCAGGGCATGCTTGCCGTGTATGTCTTTGATCTCTCCTACACCGAAACGTGTGTGGCGAACGCTGTCGCCACGCCTGAACTTCTCAGGATCGGAGTGGACAATCGTCTCCGGCGAGTTAGTGCGGATATTCCCGTGAACGGTGTGAATGACCGTGGTGCCGTGGGCATCGGGACTGCCTGCCGTGACATCGGGCGCCCTGTCAGGGAGCCTGGGCTGGCGCAGCGGCGCCTCCGCAGGGGCTTCCGCGGCGCGTCGCTCGGCTTCCTCTGCGGCGACACCCCGCTCGCAGTTATCGCAACGGCCACAGAGGTCGCCGAGGTCTTCGCCGAAATACTGCCGCAGGATCTGGGTACGGCAGGTAGCGGTTTCTGCGTAGTGCATCATGTCGTTCAAGTGCTGTTTGTCATGCTCGGCGCGCTCCTCGTAGCTTCGCAACAGGGTGGCGATCTCTTCTTCCGGGGGCGCGATGGTGACGTTCAGCCGGTAGCCTCCGCGGGCGCGGCGTACGAGGCCTGCCTCTGCCAGAAGATAGAGGATGACCTGCGTGCGCTTGCTGCCTACGTCGGCATAGTCCGCTATGTCGCACACGTTCAGAGTGCGGGCTTTTGAGTCATGCATGAGATCCGTGATGGACGCTGCCTGCGCGTGAATGCCTTCAGGGGTATTCGCCGCGGCTTCCATCTGCTCTTTTGAAGGCTCGGATGGATACTCGGCTAGCACTTGTGCCGGGTTGACGACAACGACATCTCCGACTTCGTGAGACTCGCCGACCGGCTTGTCATCTCCCTTTGCCTCTTCAGCAGCCTTCTTTTTGGCCTCGACATAAGGCAGCATGCGGCCCAGGGCGAGTACTTCAAGCACAGCGCTTACTTCAGAGGCGTGTGGATACCGACCTGCGAGGAAGTAGGTCTGGATGCGCTTGTCTTCCAGGCGATAGAGGAGCACAGCTCTTGACGGGAGACCATCACGGCCAGCGCGGCCGGCCTCCTGCGCATAGGTTTCGAGCGAGTCCGGAAACTCGTAGTGGTAGACGAAGCGGATGTCCTGCTTGTCGATGCCGAGACCGAAGGCCTTGGTAGCAATCATGACCTTGTGCTCGCCGCGCATGAACTCTTCCTGCACCTGCTCGCGTTCTTTGGTCTTCATCTTGCCGTGGTAGTGACCGACCTTAACGCCGTGCTTCTTGAGCCATTCATGCAGTTCGTCCGCAGAGCGCACGCTGGCGGTGTAGATGATCCCTGTGCCCTCCTCTTTGTCGAGCATGGCACCGATACGCGCGAGCTTTGCATCGTTGTTGACCGTGGGCATCACGGTGAGATGAAGGTTAGTACGCTCCGAGCCTGCATTCACCAACGCAGGCTGATGCATCTGCAGCACTTGCTGGATCTCGTGAATTACTTCATCGGTGGCCGTTGCGGTGAGCGCGAGCACGGGTGGATTGCCGAGTTGCCTCCGGGCCATACCCAGACCGAGATAGGCCGGGCGAAAATCATGCCCCCACTGCGAGATGCAGTGGGCTTCGTCTACGACAAAGAGGCTGATGCCACCTGACTTTCTGAGTTTCTCGATGAAGACTGGGTTTTCGAGCTGCTCGGGTGTCGTATAGATGAGTTGTGATGTGTGACCCTGGATGTGCTTCGTTGTTTCGCGTGCTGTCTTGACACCCACGGTGGAGTCGATCTTATCGACGACGATGGAGGCTTCAGCAGCGTGCTCCTGCTGATCCTGCATAAGAGCAATCAGCGGAGAGACGACGATGACGGGATGCTCGAGAAAAAGCGACGGCAGCTGATATGTCAGCGACTTGCCACCGCCGGTAGGCAGGATGCCGAGAGCGTCCTTGCCAGCGAAGACAGCCTCGAGAAGTTCACGCTGTCCGGGACGAAAACCCTTGATACCGAAATGTTTGCGCGCTTCTACTAAAACACGTCGCCAATCTGGAATGGATGAAGGATGGGCGGACGTTGTTCCTTTGCTATGGACCTTATTTGCAACGGACGGCGGGGTATTCAGCGGAGCTGTGGCCATGACGAGCTTTAGGATGCATCAGCGGGAATCCAGAGACATGGGTGCATGACGGCCGATGAACATCTACCGGCGTCGCTTGCACCTCGTCCACATGAGATAGAGGAACCTAAATTTTGAGGAAAATGCGCCGGCGATACAACGGGAGGACCAGCGCTGCCACCACGCAGACAAAGAAGAGCGCGAAGCCAAGGGAGGCCATCTGCGGCGAGAGCCAGGAAGCGAAGAGATCGCGGAAGATGAGGCTATGCAGGTTCATGGGACGTGCCTCGCCTGCAACCCGGAAGTGGATGCGGCCAAACAGAAATTCCACGACATCCGACAGTACGTACGCAAGGATTGCGTTGGTGCCGAAGATGAGCAAGAAGCTCCAACCTCGGCGCACACGGCGCAGGTCAATGAGATAGAGAAGGCCTGCGAGGCAGAGGATAGATATGCCCGAGGTGAAAACCGCAAAGCTGCTGGTCCAGAGTTTTTTATTGAGCGGCAGCCAGTGACTCATGGCAAGACCGGCAAGCCATAAGGTAGTGCCCATGGTGGCCAGGATGCCGCACTGCTGGCGGCGTGGGCGCTTTGAGCGCAGTTGCTCGCCGGCGAGGATGCCAAAAAGCACGTTGGTGAGCGCAGGCAGCGTGGACAGCACGCCTTCCGGATCATAGGTAGGCCCGAGGCCGGGCGTGGTGGCCCAGCGGTAGATGTGTTGCGTGCCGAAGACGGCGCGGTCGATGACTGCGGGCAGGCTCATGTAGGAGTCGAGATGGCCGGGGCCGAAGCCTGGTGTTGGATAGAGCTTTAGCAGAGCCCAGTAGAGAGCGAGCAGAAACACAGCGACGCCTGCGATGACAGCCTCACGCGTACGGCGCCAGCGGCCAACATCCGGGCCGGGTAGAACGAGGTATAACAGCGAGCCCAGCGTGTAACAAAGCCCAATGCGCTGCAGCACACCCGGGTAGCGCATATGCACAAAATTGAAGCTGAAAACCACGTTGAGCACGAGCCCGATGAAGATGATGGTGAGACCGCGCCGCAATGCATGCAGGGCTAACCTGCTGTGGCTTGCGCCGCGATTGACCCGCGATGCAAAGGACAGCGTCAACGAGATGCCCACCATGACCATGAAGCAGGGAAAGATCATGTCCGTGAACGTGGCACCGTTCCATTCCGCATGGTCGAGCTGCGCATACATGGCGCCCGAGCCGGGATCGTTGACCAGCACCATGGAGGCCATGGTGAGGCCACGCAGCACATCGAGCGAAAGGAGGCGGTCGGGCGGTGCGACTACTGAGATAGGCGTGGTGATTGTGGCCATGAGGTTTTGTTGGATGCGAGAGAGGTTCGCTCTCCATAGTTTGCCTGAAAGGCAATGCGTCAGGCGACGAGTTGTGGGAAGGCTGTGACGCGCAGCTTGGCGGCACCATAGGGGATGAGCGTCAACATCTGTTCGGGCTCGGTGCTCTTCTGTGGACCTTGCGGCAGAGGCAGAGCGACTCCATCTTCGGACCGCCACCCAAGAATGCGACGCGCTGGAACACGCAGCCGAAGCGCAGTATCTTTCGCGGCGAAGGGACGTGCGGGAACGGGTGCCTGCATCACTTCGAGACCAGCGGCGGTTTCCTCATCAACACGCAGTGCATAGTTCCAGGCCTGTTTCGGAAAGACCTGCCAGTCTGCCGTGGGACCATGGTCGCGCAGCTTCATCCAGCTTTCCCCGGGGTCGAGTGAGAAGACGAGCGGACCTCGTGAGATGGCGACGGATTTGTTGAACCAGTGCGTCACTTGAGGCTGCATGGGGAGGTGCAGGTCGATCGTGTCGCCGGGACTCCAGAGCCGATCCAGCGCAGCGAAGGTACCGGGTGTGAGGGGTTGCGTATGAGGTTTGCCGTTGATCGTGACCAATGCGTTTGCCGTCCAGGCAGGGATGCGCAGACGCAGGGGAAAACGATGCGGCGACTCGGGCGTGATCGTGATGCGCACGGTATCGCGGAAGGGATAGTCAGTCTCTTCGCGTAGACGGACGTTGCGGTCGTTAACTTTCGTCGATACATCGCAAGGAGCGTATAGCGTGGCGACGAGGCCATCATCCGGAGAGCGCATCCAAAGGCTCTGCGTGAACTTGGGCCAGCCCTGGTGAAAGTTCGCGGTGCAGCAGCCGAAGTGAGGAGCAAGGCCGTAGACGTTGGATTCGGGGCCATTGGTGGTCCATGGCTTTGATTGCAGGCCGACCTGTACCTGGTTGGACTGCTGGTCGTATTGATGGGCCCACATCGTGTCGTTGAAGGTGCCGGGTAGAGCATTGAAGGCTATCGTTTCGAGGCGGTCGGCATGCGCGGGATCGCCAAAGGCAGCGAGTGCGACCTCGAGTGAGAACATGGTTTCGACGACGGTGCAGAGCTCGGTGCCATGGCTTGGATCGAGGCCACCGAGATGCTCATCGCAGGTGAACATACCGTTGGGCACGCCGTGGTATTGATCCAGTGCCGCGAGGCCGCGACGGAAGTTTGCAGCTTCGTTTGGGTCTGCGTTGAAACGATAGCGGATGGCCGCGGTTTTGAGCCCCATGCCGTTGTTGACGCCGTGGGTCTGCATCCCTTCGGGCTCGTTGCCGCCGATTGCTGTTGCGCTGAGCACAGCGCGGGTGGTCACGCCGGTGTAGCGGAAATGGTTGTAGTTGGCGACCCAGTCGAAGCCCTGTTGTTGCAGCAGTGAGGCCAGCTGTAACAGTTTGGGATCTGCGGTGCGTGCATGAAGCCACGCGACGACGAGGGCTTCGTCTGCCCAGCGATACTTGCCCCAGTCGCGCAGTGGACGCGTGGGCATGGCCTCCAGCTGATGACCGAAGTAGCGCGTGAGCACGGGGATGACGCGTGGGTCCTGCGTCGCATCGTGATACTGCGCGAGCACCTTCAGCATGACCATGCGTGGCCACCAGTCATCGTTGCTCGTTGGGCCGATCATGCCGTTAGCGGCCTGATGGTTGAGCGTCCAATCAATGAAGCGCATGGCCTTGGCTTTGAGTGTGGGATCGTCGAGCTGCCAAGCTAAAGGAAGCAGGCCGTCAAGGAAGTAGGGGCCGCGCTCCCAGCTTTCGCCGGGGCCGCCGAGCCATCCACTGGAGGGGCCAACATCAGGCCAGAACTCGTCGAGGTGACCGCCCATGCCGTCGGCCTGGATGCGCAACTGCCGTCCCAACCAGCCGATGGGCTTGATCGCGCCGAGCGGCAGTGGTGTAAAGGCGTTGGGTGCAAGGTCCTTAGGTTGGGCTTCAGACTGCGGTGAGAGAGCGGAACCGGGCATGGCCGCAGCGGCCACGACGGAGGCACCCCCAGCAACGAAGGCACGGCGGGAGACGATCTTCATCGCTTATGAAGCTACACCTCCTTGGGCACTGGCGGCACAGTTGTGGTGGGGCGAGCTCAGAGGCGAAGAAAGAGTTTGCGGCGATAGAGGGGATAGAGCAGCGCCATGTTCAGCAAGACGATGCTGACGGCGAAGGCAAGTGACGCCGGACGTGCCGGCAACCAGGACGCAAGCAGGTGCTCGCTGAGCCACATGTACAGTGGCTGGGTGGCGCTGTTGGCCGAAGGCATGTGGATGACGCTAAGCAGACGAGTGACGATCTGCGAGAGCACAAAGGCGAGGATAGCGTTGGTGCCGAAGATGAGCGCGAACGTCCAGCCGCGGCGATGATCGCGGATGTCGATGAACCAGAGAAGCGCGGCAAAGGCCAGCAATGAAAGGCCGGCACTCCACAGTGCGAAGGGCGGCGTGTAGATCTGCTTGTTAAGCGGCAGCGTGAGGTTCCATGCGAGGCTCAGCAGCCAAAGCACGGTGCCTCCGGTTGCGAGTGCGGCGCATTGCGAGCGGCGGTCCCGGCCGTGGCGAAGCTCTTCACCGGCGAGCACACCGAAGAGCGTGGTGGCCAGCGCGCCGAGGGTGGAGAGCAGGCCTTCAGGGTCAAAAGTGATCCCAAAGCCCGGTGTGCGGATACCCCACTGAAACATGTGTGGCACGGTGAAGACGGCGCGGTCGACGACGGTGGGCAGCGCCCCGAGTGGATCGAGACGCCCCGGGCCAAAGCCAGGTGTGGGGTAGAAGCGCAGCAGGGCCCAGTAGGTCGCCAGCAGGCCAAAGCAGACGCAGGCGAGGACGATCGTGCGCGTGCGGCGGCTGACCCCGTCGCGGTAGAGCGCGATGTAGAGCAGTCCGACGAGGAGATAGCAGACCGCAATGCGTTGCAGAATGCCCGGCAGACGCAGATGCGCCCAGCTCAGATCGCCGATCCAGTTCACGACGAGGCCGAGGGCGAAGAGCAAAAGGGCGCGGCGTCCTATGTGGGTGGCGAGTTTCGCGTGACTTGCACCGCGGCTGAGACGTGCGGCGAAGCTCAGCGTCATGGAAATGCCGACCATGACGAGAAAGCAGGGAAAGATGAGATCTGCCGCCGTGGGCCCGTTCCACAGGGCGTGTAGCAGTTGGGGATAGACATGAGCGTAGGTCCCGGGATCGGTGACGAGGATCATGCCGGCGATCGTGAGGCCGCGGAGGACGTCGAGCGACAGAAGGCGTTGCGGCGCGGCGGTGCCGCGACTTTCTTGGATACCCAATGAGATCTCCTGCTTTAGACAAACGCTTGTTTACTACGTTTCTCGCACTGTTTGCAACATAATTTCTTTGCAACAACACCACTCTTCCGGCGAACCCGCCATCCGAAGGATGCCTTCCTCGCAGGTCGGGTGCCCTGGGAGTGCAAGCGGAAATCCATGGAACCGACGGGGGAGGCGCAGCGTAGTATCGTGCTGTTGCATGGAGCCGTCGCTTGCGGCTCGAGAGGCTGAACACGATGCAAAGTCGAATTGTTGGCTCCACGATGCCTGTGCTGGAACTGCTTCTGAACCCTGGGGAAAGCGTCATCTCAGAAGCTGGCGAGCTGAGCTGGATGTCACAGTCCATTGCCATGAACACGCACACACAGCTGGGCGGGGGCGGCGGTTTCCTTGGCGCGATCAAGCGCATCGCCGGGGGTGGCACCCTGTTCATGACCGAGTACGAGGCGCAGGGCACACCGGGCGAGGTCGCCTTTGCGACCAAGATTCCCGGGCATATTCTGCCGCTCGAGGTCAGCCCCGGGCACGAGTTCATGATTCACCGCCACGGCTTCCTGTGCGCGACGCCACAGATCCAACTTGGCGTCGGCTTTCAGCAGTCGCTGGGCGCGGGCATCTTTGGCGGTGATGGCTTTCTGCTGCAGAAGATCACCGGCAATGGCACCGCGTGGCTGGAGCTGAGCGGCGAGGTCGTTGTGCGTGACTTGCGCCCCGGCGAAACACTGCGGGTGCACCCGGGGCATGTGGGCGCGTTTCAGTCCGGCGTGTCCTTCAACATCACGCGCATCCAGGGCGTGCGCAACATGTTTTTCGGTGGCGACGGCATCTTCCTTGCCGCGCTTACCGGGCCGGGACGCATCTGGCTGCAGACGTTGCCACTGGCCAACCTGGCGCACGCCTTGCGGCCGTACCTGCCGTCGGGCGGGTCGGAGACGACGCGCGAGGTGGG
>CAXTVC010000050.1:4530-9164 GCA_964247615.1 uncultured Acidobacteriaceae bacterium | reverse complement strand
TACCCACCGCAGGGAATGACGCCCGCGGATCAGGGCTTGAGCGACACGGCCGCTGGCACGCTTGCCTACGTGACGATCGTGCCCGCGATCGTTTTTCTGATCATGGCGCCGTACAACACGCGGCCCTTCGTGAAGTTCCATGCCTTCCAATGCCTTGGGCTGTTTGCGGTGGGATTCTGCCTGGGTATTGTGGGCGTCATACCGATCCTTGGCTGGATTGTGTGGCTGCTTGGTTCATTGACGTTGCTAGTGGTGTGGATCCTGTCGCTGGTCAAAGCCTCGCAGGGCAGGTATCTCAAGCTGCCGGTGATCAGCCAGTTTGCTGCGGAGCAGGCGCGCTACCCCATCGCTTGAGATCCACGCCGCGCACAAACCTTAAAGGGACAGCAGAGTCGTGCTTTGGGGGCGGGGAGTCTTGAGCGATGTGTAGACTCTTGGCCATGGGATACAGGGGTATGAGTAGAGTGTTGAGGGGATCGCTGGTGCTCGCCGGCACGCTGCTTGCAGCGGGCATGGCGGCTGCGCCGGCCCAGGACTGGGCGAAGGCTAACCTGGATAAGAGTCCACGGCATGGCGAGTACGTCACGCTGCATGGGGCCAATGGACGTCCGCTGCAGGCATGGGTTGTGTATCCGGAGAGCAAGGGCAAAGCGCCGGTTGTGGTCATGATTCACGAGATCTTCGGTCTGAGCGACTGGGCGCGCGAGATGGCCGACGAGATTGCCGGCGCGGGCTACATCGTGGTGGAACCGGATCTGTTGAGCGGCTTTGGGCCGGCAGCGGGAGCGTCTTCCGCGGCCGCCGCACCTGCCAGCATGGATGCCCATGACCACAGTGCGATGGGGCAGATGAGTCAGATGGGAGCCGGCGCGGCGTACACACCGGCTTCGCCCGGTGGCACAGCGGCGTTCCCCGATCAGAGTGCCGTGGTGAAGGCGGTGTCTTCCCTGCCCGATCCCCAGGTGCTGAGCGACCTGGATGCCGCGGCCGAGTACGGCGCGCACCTGCCTGCGGCGAGTGGCAAGTTGTATGTTGCGGGCTTCTGCTGGGGAGGCGGCAAGAGCTTCCTGTTCGCCACGCACCGGCACGATCTGAGTGGGGCCTTCGTCTTCTACGGGCCGCCACCAGCTCCTGAACTGATGAAGAACATCAACGCGCCGATCTACGGTTTCTACGCGGCGAACGACGCCCGTATCACCTCGACCGTGGACAGCACCAAGACGGCCATGAAAACTGCGGGTAAGAGCTATGAGCCGGTGATCTACGATGGCGCGGGCCACGGCTTTATGCGCGCGGGCGAGGCTCCTGATGCAAGCGCTGAGAACTCGGCGGCACGGCAGGCAGGCTTCCGGCGCTGGGTGCAGCTGCTGGGCGGCGTGCGGTAGCAACGATGGTTCGGGATTGGTGCCCAAAGGTCCCCGGGGTGCCTCAAACAGAACGCGACCAATAGCAACGCCTTCGGGTGGCATACAGATCACCATCTTCCGGACCAAAGAAACGCCCCGGGGCTGCTACCCCGGGGCTTTCGCTTCGTGGGGGCGAAAGTCGAGCCACCGGTGTTGCCCCAGACGCTGTCACGTCCGATCAGTAGGTACAGTATGGGAAGAAGGGGTAGCGCTTCAGACATGACCTCCGTTTGAGTGGCTTACCCTAACGTTGCAGGACGGGACGTGCCGCTCTCGTCCGTGAAGATCGCCCCAGCGTTTCATAGGAGAGAGATGAAAATTGCCGTGTTGTTGGCGCTGTTGCCGTGCCTGGTTTCAGCGTGGGGTCAGAAACCTGATGCGCTGCCGTCAACGCGTCACGAGTATGTGTTGCACAACTTCAAGACGGAGAGCGGAACGGTCGTGCCGCAGGTGACGGTGGTCTACGGCACCTATGGCACGCTTGACGCGGCGAAGGACAACGTCGTTCTGCTGCCCTCGCACTACATGGCCAAGTACAAGGGCTATGAATGGTTGATCGGCGGGGACGGCAAGGCACTTGATCCGGCCAAGCTCTTCCTGGTGACGTCGGAGCTGTTTGGTAATGGCAGTTCGTCGTCCCCCAGCAACACGCCGGAGCCGTTCCATGGGCCGCGCTTTCCGGTGATGACGATCCGCGACAATGTGGAGGCGGTGCATCGCCTGCTCACCGAAGAGCTCCATGTAAAACACGTGCGTGCGGTGATTGGCTTTTCCATGGGAGCGGAGCAGGCGTTCCAATGGGCGGTGAGCTATCCGCAGTACATGGACCGCATCGTTGCCACCAGCGGCACGGCGCGTTGCTGGCCGCATGGTATCGCGCGCAACGAGAGCGAGATCACGGCAATCGCTGCGGATGAGGACTTCAAAGGCGGCGACTACACCGCAGAGCCGAAGCGAGGTATCGCGGCATTCGGTGCGGTGTGGGGCGCCTGGCTGTACTCGCAGGAGTGGTGGCGTGATGAGCTATGGAAGACCGACGATCCACATGCCACGCTGGAAAAGACAATTGCCGACCTCCGCGACAACTTTGTACCTGGCGCGGATGCCAACGACCTGATCCTGCAGCTGCGCACGTGGGAGAAGCACGATGTAGGAACCACCCCGGGATTCAACGGTGACACGAAGAAGGCGTTGGCTTCCATCAAGGTGCCGGTGCTGTATATGCCATCGATGACCGACCTGTACTTCCCCGTGGGCGATGCGCGCTACGAATCGCAGTACATTCCGCACGTCGTGTTGAAGCCGATCCCTTCGCTGTGGGGGCATCCCGCAGGTGCTGGAGCGACTCCGGCGGATGAAAAGTTTCTGAACGACAACATCGAAGCATTCCTGCGTGGTGATGCGGTACAGGGTGAGACAGTGGTTCGCAAGTTACTCCGCTGAACCGGCGGCGCGAAGCTACGGTGTGGGTGCGGGGCTAGTGTTGGCGGCCTTCTGCGGTGGGTGCAGCAGGTCGGCATCCGCCGTGCCCATGCGCCCCGAAGCCGCCACCCGCACCACGATACGGGCACGCACTGCCTTCGGATCGGCAGGGACCTCACAGGGCACAACGACCATACCTTCAATAGGACCGGTGGGCGGGACATCCAGCTTGGCGCGTAATATGATCTGCCGGGCGTCCGACTTGAGGATCTTGTCTTTCTTATCGAAGGTCGTAACCGTCACGATCAACTTCGTCTCACGCGGGTTGGTCCCATCCGAGGGTGTCCAGTAGAGGCTTCGTCCTGGCATGTGCACCATGTAGCGATTGGGGGTATCAGTGGTCGTGAGCGTTAGCGGTACCGCGTCGTAGACCATCGTGCTGGTCTCCGCACCGGCCAACTCCGAACCGAGCCGGCGGCTTATCTGGCCATCGGTGGTCAGGCGCGCCGGAGCCCGGGAGTCGAAGTAGCCCTGCCGCGTGACGACGCTGAGATCAGGACGGCCCACCACAGAGACCTTGATCTTGCGGAAGTGCGAGATGTCTCGCGCGCTGTTGGTCGGGCGATAGGTAAGTGTGTAGAAGCTTGCGCCATCCCGGATAGACGTGCCAATCTCTGCGTCCACATCGTTGCGACCGTACAGATTGCGGCCGCCGGTTGCCCGTGCGAGTGCCTTAAAGTCCTGTTGTCCCCCGAAAGGCTCAAAGAGACGAGCCTCCTCGCCATATCTGCCGGGGTCGGTCATCACGCCGGCAGGATCGATGGTGTAAAGCGTCACGCGGGCGTCGCGTAGCTCGTTAACCGTCTGCTGCACGGCCGTGTTCACCCGGTCCTGATCAACGGCAGTGAAATGAAGCTTCAGTACGCTGGGTAGGCCCCGCCCGATCCAGATCATGTTTTTATGGCCCGGGTGCCCGGTGCTCGCCTCGGCCACCCGACGCAGGGTGTAGAACGCCGTGGAGTACCGCTCGGCGATCCAGGAGAAGTTCTGTGCCTGCCACGGATTGCCCGAAAAGTGATGATCCAGCGCGTTCAGGATCTCGTCCTTGTTCTGGGTGTAATCGTGCAGCACCTGGAACTTGTCCAGGCTGACGGAGACAAGCATGGTAGGCGTATCCAGCTTGTCCGGCTGTCCCTTGAGCCACTTCTGCAAGGAATACCGCGCAAAGGCCATGTCTTCGAAGAGCGTGTTGAACTCGTCGAGCAGAATGATATTCACCGGAGCACGCGGGGCAAGACGGTCCAGGTCTGCGGTGGAGTCGATGGTCGCGTCCACGGGCGGCGTGAAATGGCCGGGTGCTGTGAAGTTGATCACACTCTGCTCGGCATCGTCCTCCTGGATCTGAAATTGCTCCTTGGTCAGATCCTTGACGGCGTTGCCCTTCTTGTCCACGACCACAGCATCCAGAATCACGAGGCGAGCCGTAGCGCGGATCGTATTCGCCGCGTTGGGGGCCGATGCGGACTGGCCATTAGGGGCCGTGGGTACGCTTCCGGGACTTTGTCCTGTTGCCAGCGCGGGGCTTGCCGGGGAGGGCGATGCGGGGGTGGCGGGCGTCTGCGCCCCAGCGAGCAATGGTCCGGCTATCAGCAGAAGCTGCGCAAAACGAAGTGCACTATGCATTGTCGCCTCGACGTAGCCGAAGAGAAATCCTCCGGCTACGGAGGATTACGAACGAGAAACGTGCTGGGTTGCACATCCGTCGCAATATTAGCTCGCACTGAACCATGGTTATCGAGGACGGTT
>CAXTVC010000050.1:0-4430 GCA_964247615.1 uncultured Acidobacteriaceae bacterium | reverse complement strand
TTGCACATCCGTCGCAATATTAGCTCGCACTGAACCATGGTTATCGAGGACGGTTATTCCGCCGAAGCGAAAAAGGCCCGCATCTTCGGGCCTCCTTGTCTACTTTTTCATGATGGATGTTCTGCCGCGCCAATTTCGCTTCCGGGACTCGGAACCGCATCGGCTCCAGGCTCTAACGGCCCGTCGCTTTCCCGCGCGCAGTCGTGCCGCTGGGCTGCATCCTGGAGGCACGGTAAGAGCGACAGGCCCAGGAGCAACCAATGCGCGTGCACTCCAGAGCAAGGGTCAACACGATGAGGAAAGGGACGACGATGATGGCAATGGTGGATTCTGACATGAAATGCCTCCTGATAGACTTCGCCCGCACCGCTCTCCGCTGCTGCAAGCCGCAAGCGAAGCTGTAGAGGGTGATTCGGGCAAATCTTTCTGTCTAGAAGTGCGCAGATTCAGGAGAAAAGGGGTCAAATCGGGGGCTTTTCGCTTACACGTAAAAAGAAAGAGCCCAGGCGATAGCCTGGGCTCATAGCTGCGAAAGGAAACGCGGTCTTACGCCTGTGCTTCCGGCTCTGCGGAAACCTTGGCGGACGCGACTGTGAAGCTGGGATCACCAACCTTGAAGCGCGCGAAGCGACGCACGGAGATGTTCTCGCCGAGCTTTGCTACCTTCTGCGCGATCAGCTGACCGATGGTGAGCGACTGCTCCTTGATAAAAGGCTGCTCAAGAAGGCAGACCTCCTCGTAGAACTTGCCCATCTTGCCTTCAAGCATCTTCTCGACAATGTTGGCTGGCTTGCCGGACGAGGCAGCCTGGGCGCGGTAAATTTCCTTCTCGCGCTCGATGTCCTCGGGCGTGACGTCGTCCTTACCCACAAAGCGCGGATCCACTGCGGCGATGTGCATGGAAACGTCCTTCAGCAGCTCCTGAAAATCTTCCGTGCGGGCGACGAAGTCACTCTCGCAGTTCAGTTCCAGCAGCACGCCAATCTTGCCTCCGGCATGGATGTAGGTGCCCACGGCACCCTCGTTCGTGGTGCGGGAGGCCTTCTTAGCTGCCGAAGCCATGCCGCGCTTGCGCAGCACAACAAAGGCATTCTCCATGTCGCCATTGGCTTCCTGAAGTGCCTTCAGGCAATCGCCCATGGGCGCGCCGGACTTTTCACGGAGCTCCTTTACCAGCTTCGCATCAATTTTGGGAGTATCTGCCACTGCCATAATTCCTTCCTGATCCTTCGTCGCCACGCTCTTCAGAGGCCCTTGCGGGTGCTTAGGAGGTGCGGACGTAGCTTTGTAACTTGCGGCCAAACCAGTCGATGACATACATATGCCCGACAACGGCGATAGCCATTGCGGCCGTTGTAACGCCGGCCAGCAGTACTTGATTCTTGTTCACACCTTCGTTCATCCTGATCCTTCCACGGGGCGGGAGAAATGGAGTAACCCGCCGTCAGCCAGAAAACATCGTCAGCTAAGCATTAGAGGCTGACCATGCCGCGAAAGAAGCAGGAGGTATGGCGGCGCCGGGGGATGCTTGGCGCCGCCATCAACAAGTGCGCTAGGCCGAGATAACCTGCTCGAGCTCGGCCGGGGTCGGCTCGGGCTCGGTCTCTGCCGCAGGTGCCTTGCGAATGCCACCGCCCAGAGCTGCGTTGAGGTCGATGTTCTCTTCCTCTTCTTCACTGGCCGTTGGCTCGGCAGCGCCAGCGGAGGCGCGGCCCTCATGAAGAGCGGGTGTAGCCTCCTCGCCCTCACCCACGAGGTGGGCTTCGGGAGCAATCGGCTGCACGTCGGAGTATTCGTTGGAGAAGGCCTTATCAGAGATCATCTGGGCACCTTCAAAGGCAGCATCGGCAATCTTGGTCGTGAACAGGCGAATCGCGCGCAGGGCGTCATCGTTGCCGGGAATCACGTAATCGACGACGGTCGGATCGCAGTTGGTGTCCACCACGGCGACAACCGGGATCCCGAGCTTGCGGGCCTCGGCAACGGCAATGGCTTCGTTGTTCGAATCGATCACGAAGATGGCGTCCGGCAGGCGGCGCATGCTCTTGATACCGCTCAGCGAGGTCGAAAGCGCCTTGCGCTCGCGCTCCAGCTTGATGACTTCCTTCTTGGTGAGGAGGTCATAACGGCCGTCGGTGGCCATGTCGTCGAGTTCCTGCAGACGCTTTACCGACTTCTGCACGGTGACCCAGTTGGTCAGAAGACCACCCAGCCAGCGCGAATTGATGTACGGCATGCCGGCGCGTGTGGCTTCTTCCGCAACCGCGTCCTGTGCCTGGCGCTTGGTGCCGACGAAGAGCACCAGCTTGCCCGTGGAGGTCAGGTCGGCGACGAACTTCGACGCTTCCTTGAACATCTTCAGGGTCTTCTGCAGATCGATGATGTAAATGCCGTTGCGCTCGCCGAAGATGTATTCCTTCATCTTCGGGTTCCAGCGCTTGGTCTGATGTCCGAAGTGCACGCCCGCTTCGAGCAGCTCCTTCATTGTGATGCTGGCCATGGGTGTTCCTATTCTGGGCATCGCTGTCTGTGAGTCCGGTCAGATGACCTTGGCGACAGACGATTGATCCCTGGGTTGGGAGATTGAAGTCCTTGCCCTCAGCGCATTGCGGAGGGGTGAAGCTGAGGAGCGAGTGAAAAGTGAGGGAGTGAACAATGACCAGAGACATGAATGCCTGTTCACTGTTCACTTCTCACTCTTCACTGCAAGCAATTACCGCTTGCTGAACTGGAACCGAGCGCGAGCGCCCTTCTGGCCGTACTTCTTGCGCTCCTTGCCGCGCGAATCGCGCGTCACAAAGCCGGCAGCCTTGAGGGTTTTACGAAGTTCGATGTTGAACTCCATGAGTGCGCGGGCGATGCCGAGCTTAACCGCGTCGGCCTGCCCATTGACGCCGCCGCCCTTGACCGTGGTGTACACGTCAAAAGTTTCGTTGATGTCGGCGATACCGAAGGGCTGCTTCGCCGCAGCGCGCTGCGCCGGGGTCACGAAGTACTCTTCAAAGCCTTTGCCGTTTACCTTCCACTCGCCCGAACCGGGACGAAGGAACACGCGGGCGATCGCGCTCTTGCGCCGTCCCGTGCCGTAATACTGAATCAGGTCTGCCATCGATATCCCTCTTGGGGCTTAGCCCCGCATTGCGTTGTATGCCGAAAACGGCCTAGCCGCGAAGTGTCATTTCCACGGGCTGCTGCGCGTGGTGCGGATGATCCTTGCCCTTGTAGACCTTGAGCTTGGTGGCCATCTGGCGGCCGAGCTTGCTCTTGGGCAGCATGCCCTTGATTGCCTCTTCCAAGATCTTTTCCGGGCGCCGGGCGAGCAGCTTGATGTAGCTCTCTTCACGCAGACCACCAGGAAAACCGGTGTAGCGGCGATAGACCTTCTGCTCCGCACGCATGCCGGTGACGTGGATCTTTTCGGCGTTGATCACGATGACGTGGTCGCCCATGTCGATGTAAGGCGTATAAAGCGGATTCCGCTTGCCGGTGAGAACGCTGGCGGCCTCGGAGGCGAGGCGGCCGAGGGTCTTGCCCTCTGCATCCAGCACAAACCATTTGCGCGGGATGTCTTTGCCGCTGGGGATAACGGTCGACATAGTGGTACTCCTTACCTCTGCCGTCTTCGTGGCCGGCGTGAAGCGCGAAGATATTGTGCCTGCCCTGAAAATCAGGGGAGCGGGCGACAGACATCGCGAGTGGCCCTGTGCCACAACGCGGATCAGCCGACGTTTTGTAGAGGCGCACAGAGCCTGCCTGATGCCGGGCTGGGGAGCGAAGAACTCTCAGTCTTTTGCAGTACAAAGACCCAGGCACCTGGACAACGGTTGCCGGAAAGCATCTCGCCTCAGTGCTTCGCGCCCACTCACAACATGCTCTCCGGGATGTTTCCGGACACACGGAGGTGCGGACGCAAAACTACGCGAGTGGATAGAGTATCGAAGTAGGGACGCGTAGTCAACGACGTGGCGGAATGCAATGCTAGGAGGAGAGCGTTTGCCCTCGTCAAGCGTTGGAGTCGTTGCCCCTGGCGTCTGGGGCCGTAGTGTCCTACTCTTTCCCTTCAACCAGCAGCTGTTCGATCTTCCCGTCCGGTTCTAGGTAAGCGGCGAGTCGGACACTGGTGCCTCCGGAGAAGGTGGCTTTGTATGACCCGAACACCATGCCTCCCCGCAGGGCCGAGCCTTTTGACGTGACGGAGTTGACGGTCCCCAGCGGTCGCAGGCTGGACTGAAAGTCAGCCAGCGCATCCGCGTTGAAGTAGTCATTGCAATCGGCCGTAAACAGAGTTCGGTCGATCTTTCCCTGGGTGAGACCAGAGAGGATCACCTTCAGCTTCGGAGCAAACGCGGCAGCAGTACTCTCCGTCGGAGCCGCCTGCGCAGAGGGTGGCGCGAGGACGATCGGCAGGATGGCGCGGGCGATCTCCGAAG
>CAXTVC010000049.1:5829-23664 GCA_964247615.1 uncultured Acidobacteriaceae bacterium | reverse complement strand
TCACTACAAAATATTCACCGCCCGTGCCGCCAGCAGCGCTACGGTAACGAAGGAAATCAACGACTGCGTCATCATCAGCACCTTGGCCCACCGCGAAAGCACCGGCGCATCCGTCGGCGAGAACGCCGTACTCGTATTGAAGGCAAAGAACAGGTAGTCCACAAACTGCGGGCTCCAGTCTCCCAGACCCATGTCTCGTTTCAGCCCCTCGTCCAGCGTCATCTGCGGAAACAGAAACGCTCCATCTGTATGCGCCGCCCGCAGATCCCGCTGGTGCGGCCCGCCCGCATCCAGCCGCCAGTACCACGACGCAAACACCAGAATATTCGCCACCCAAAGCAACGCCGCCGAACGCAGCATCGCCAGCGGAGACTCCGCATGCGAAGGCAGTGCCCTCACCAGCAGTCCCAGTGACCACAGCGTATCCGCCGTCACCACACCAAGCAGCACATAGCCCAGGGTCTGATTCACGGCATGGTTGCCACCAAAACGCGCCCACACCGTCGGCACCGCCAGCGCCGCTACAACCAGCAGCAACAACCACCGCGGCCCAACCGCAAGCGCATCCGGCAGCGCCAGCCGCAATCCACACACCCCCAACAACGCCAGCAGTGCCGGCCAACGCGGTTCCGTTCGAGCCAATGTCTTTGCCATCCCTGTCTTCTTTGCCATCCCTGCTAAAGATGCACACACGCCGTCAACTCAGGCAAACACACAACAGAACCCCTGCCTCGCTGGAGAACACTTAAAGCGTCACTGCAACCCCCTGTTGACTCCCTTGGTTCCTCACCCCACGCGGTCCGGTACTCCGAAACAGGTACACCGCACACACGGTAATCAATGGCTCCAGCGGATGCCGAAAGCGCGCCTGCACCGTAACCGCGTAGTACACCAGCGGCACACACAGCAGCGCCAGACCGATCAGACCGCCGCCCGCTACCCGACGCCGCAGCATGAGTCCCAGACCAAGCAGACCTGCCAAGCTCGTCGCCGCATACTGCAGGATCCGCAGGTACTCCCGGACAGGGTGCCCATCGTCCGGATGCGGGCTCCCAAACCAGAAGAACTGGATGCGCTGCAGCGTGTATTTCGCAAACAGATCCGGCCGCGCACGCAGGTTGCGCTTTGCCAGATTGCCCTTCTCCTTTGCGTACCGCACCTCGCCCTCCTGTACATAGCGCCGGAACTCCGGGTCATGCGGCGAAAGCGGCATCGCGGTGCCCCATGGCAGCGCCCCGTTCTCAGCAAACAACGTACTCCGCCACAACTCAATTCCTAGGTTCGCGCGGGTAGGCACAAACGCATGCAGCACCAGCTCATTCCGGACAATCCACGGCAGCAACACCAGGCCGGAAAGCACGCAGGCCACCACCGTCCCGGCAACCATCCGCCCCAGCTCGCGCCGCGCCAGGCCACCCCGGAGCACCGGCCACCACACCCATCCAAGGCTCGCCGGGAACATGAGCAGCAGCGACGCATTCGATAGCGCGATCGCCCCCCAAAGCAGCCCCAGGCTCACCCAGAGCCCCATCGTGTGCCGACCCCTCATACCATCCCCGGCGTCATACAACGTCGTGGGTCCCAGGGCACGGCGCTCCCCCTGCAACTGCCCCACGCCCCGCAATCGCAGTGCGGCGACCGTCGCCCACGTAAACAGGCACGCCGACAGCGACATCTCCCACACCCAGTGCACGGCATACTGCATCGCCGCCGGGTACACCGCCCACAACCAGCCACTCCATAGAGCCACCGGCGCGGCCTGCCTGGACGCCCGCCGCGCCAAGCCATAGGCATCAAAACACCGCGCCGCGATCTCATACACGGCGGGGGCAATCAGTGCGGAAAACGCACTGTCCAGGACGGTAATTGCAATCGCCGCACCCGCGCTGTACACACCAAAGAGCTTGAAGCACAACGCCAGCAGCAGGGGATACAGCGGAGGCAACCACGCCGTGGGCCCCGAGATCCCATTGAACGGGTTCGCGTACCCACGCCCCTCGACCACCGACCGCGCTATCCTGCCCGCCTCAAATCCGAAATCAAAATGATCGTCAAAAGGCCGCATCCGGTACGTGTGCCCCAGCAAAATCACCATGGCCCGCAACGCAAACGCAACCCAGAAGAGGGCCGGGGGCGCACGAAAGAGTCTTACCTTGGTTCCGTCCACGTTCCCTCGCTGATCGAATCCGATTGTAAGGGCCACTCCCAGGCACCCGGACCGTTGCGGTAGCGTAGCCACATGCCGCCGCTCCCGCCAGAGCTCCCCCCAGAGTTCCAGCAGCTAAAACCATCACGAGAGACCGCGATCCCCCCGGCTTTCTCCGTAAGCCTTGCCATGCTGCTCGCCTGCCTCGTTCTGCTGCCCCTGCTCGGCCATCGGCCCCTCACCGAGTGGGACGAAGGCATCTACGCCGAGATCGCCCGCGAAATGCTGGCAGGCGGCAGTTGGCACAGCTGGCTCGCCCCACACTTCAACGGGCAGCTCTGGTTCGAAAAACCGCCTTTACAGATGTGGCTCACAGCCTGTTCCTTGCGGCTGTTCGGGACGAATGCCCTCGCGGCTCGTTTGCCCTCCGCCCTTGCCGGCATCGCCACCGTGGGCGTGCTGCATGTCTGGCTGCTGCGCCGCCTCAACCACCTCACAGCCTGGCTCGGCACCGTCCTTCTGCTCAGCAGCTTCGGCTTCCAGCACGCGGCGCGCACCGGCGAAACCGACAGCCTGCTCACGCTGTTCTGCCTCATCGCCGTCCTCGGTCTCGCGGAGGTTCTCGGCGCCCATCCCCGCGGCTGGCTGCTCTTCTTCCTTGGCTTCGGCCTGGCCGTCATGACCAAGGGCGCGGCCGCCATCACGCTCCCGCTCACCGCAACCCTGCTCGTCGTGACGGAGCGTCGACAGCTCCTGCGCTTCGGGGCAAGCTTCCTCCAGGGAGCCCTGCTCTTTCTCCTCATCGCCCTGCCCTGGCACGCCGTTCTCCTCCATGGCTACGGCCAGGCCTTCCTCCACGACTACCTGGGCCTTCACGTCCTTCACCGCGCCTCCACCGCCATCGAAGGCCACCTGACCCACCCGTGGTTTTACCTGGGGGTGCTGCTGGTCTCGGCACCCCCGTTCGCCCTGCTTTACCCCTCCGCCATACTCCGTCCGTTATGGCGTCACGAACCGACGCACAACAGCAACGCCCCAAATCACGCGCTGCGTGCCTTCGCCCTTTTCGCTCTGACGACCCTCTGCCTCTTCAGCATCGCGCGCACCCGTCTGCCCCACTACATCGCTCCCGCATATCCCGCTCTGTCGGCGCTCACCGCCACTCTGGTCGCGCCCTGGCTGCAGGCCGCAGTGCGCCGCCACCGCAAGCTGGCCCCCTGGCTCATCTTCGGGTCGGTCGCCCTCTACGCGGCCAGTGCCCTTCTGACGGCACCAAGCCGCCGCTCCCTCCACAGCCCGCGCCTGCCCGGCGGTCGTCTCACCCCGGACAATCGCGAGGGGACAGCCCTCCTCCAAGCTGCCCTGCGTTCCCATCCCGCTCTGCCGGAGGGCCCCCTGCTCCTCTGGCGCAGCAATCCGCAGACGCCCGTGGCGACGGCCGCCTTTTACGGTCAAAGGCTGGCCCTTCCCGTCAGCCCTCTGCCCCTTCCCGCGGCTGGGACCCTCCGCAAGGAGGACCGCTATGCCCCGGATCCCACCTCCCTGGCTCAGGCCCTCACGGGCCCCCGCCTTATCCTGCTGGACAGGAATCTCGAGCCAGACCTGCCGTCGGCCTTCCGCCTGAACCTTCTTGCCCGAGGCGCAACACAGGACGTCGCAGTCCTTACGGTTCCGTAACCCGATAGAAATCGTTGACCTCGGGCCGGACCTCCGGTAAACTCATGTAGTTTGGCAGAGCGGCCCGTGCGCGGACTGCGAGAGCCGAAACCCGATCGCGCGAGGTTCCCTCACCGCGCTGGGGCTTCGGCAGGGCGAGCTTCACTGTGAGCCCCCACCAGCACAAGTTTCTGAGAAGACGTGCGACGCTCCCAAAAGCGTCGACGATTGAGGTTGGCACCATGTATGCAGTCATTCGCACCGGCGGCAAGCAATACCGCGTAACCCCCGGCGATACCCTGAAGGTCGAAACAGCCGCTCATGAGAACGGTTCACTCGAGTTCTCCGATGTCATCGCTGTGTCCGGCGAAGAGGGCAAGTTCGAGGGGGATCTCAACGGCGCCAAAGTGCTCGCCTCCGTCGTAGGCGAGGGCCGCGGCGAAAAGATCCTTGTGTTTCATTACAAGCGCAAGAAGCAGTACAAAAAGCTGCAAGGCCATCGGCAGAACTTCCTGGAAGTCAAAATCAACGCCATCCAGGTCGGCGGCCGTACCTTTGAGGCAGAAGCCAAGTAACTCGGCTTGCTTCTCTTTCTGTCATCACCGCAGGGATCTGCTGTTCGGCCTACGACGCAGCACCACCGGTTTTCAAGCTCGCGGCCCGGCCGCACCATGAGGCAACGTAATGGCACATAAAAAAGGTCTAGGCAGCTCTAAAAACGGCCGCGATTCAAATGCGCAACGACTCGGCGTCAAGCGCTTTGGCGGTCAACTCGTCACCGGCGGCTCCATCCTGGTTCGTCAGCGCGGCACACCACTCAAAGCCGGCAAGAACGTCGGCCGCGGCTCTGATGACACGCTCTTCGCCAAGATTGACGGCATCGTTCGCTTCGCGGATCGTGGCCAGCTCGGCCGCTTCGTCTCTATTGAGCCGGTACAGGTCGCAGAGGCTGTCGCAGCATAACCACATTCTGGCACCACGAAGAAGCCCCGCCTCGTGCGGGGCTTTCTTGCGTCGTCGGCCTATAACGGCCAGCTCTTCCGCTCAATCGAGAACAGGTCCCGCGTCGTGCAATATCCGCCGCCACCATGCATGCGCCCGATCAGCCGCATTCGGGCGGGGTCGAGGTGCAGCCGCTCCACGTCCTCAAACGCTGACGTGCGCACATGCATAAAGACCACCCGGAGCAGCACGATCGTCGTGGCACCCCCCGTCGCGATCTCCTGAAACAACTTGCACTCCAGCGCCACCGGCGAACCCGCAATCCGGGGCACCTTCACGATCGTCGAGGCCGCCAGGCTCAGACCTGCAATCTGCGTCTCGTCTGTCCCACGCGGTGCGTTCGTGGCGGTCACATTCATGGCCTCGGCCAGCTCCTCGGGCACCAGGTTCACCACACACTCCCCCGTTGCCCGAATGTGGTGCAGGGAGTCCTTGCTGTCACGATCCGGGGCTCCCGAAAATGCAATCGCAATCAACGGTGGATCCGACGACAGCACATTAAAGAACGAATAGGGTGCCGCGTTCAGCGCGCCCGCACTGTCCCTGCTCACCACCCAGGCAATCGGGCGGGGCATGATCGTCGAAGCCAGGAGCTTATACACGTCACCTTTGGGCATGGACGCAAGATCAAAGGATGAAAAGGGCTCCGAAGGGGCCTGGGGGAGCGGTTCGGGGAAAGCAGACATATTCCTTTAGATGACCGAAGGCGCCCGCCGTCGCGTCACCCTGACCGGCCCCACTTTCAAAGACCCAGCATCCCCGCGACGTAGCCCGACAATCTTTGGTTTACATCAGGACCATTTTTCCCTTAACAGATCACGCAGGGCGGTGTTACAAGGGAGCACACGCTACAACTTTTGTGCTACCGGGAGCCCCGTTCCATGAACCTGAATCGTTTTGCGCCCCTCTGTGCCTTGCTCAGCATCGTCGCACCCACCCCGCCCTTGCACGCACAGCTGCAAGTGCAGGGAAAAGCGACAATCACGGGGCAGGCCGACGCTGCGGAAGCCGTCAGCTTTGACGTCTATCTGCCGCATCAGCACAAGGAAGCCCTCGAAGCACTGCTTACCGAGCAACAGACCGCCGGCTCCGCCAACTACCATAAGTGGCTCACACCGGCGCAGTTTGGGGCCCAGTTCGCGCTGAGTCCAGCCAAGGTCAAGGCCATGGAGTCCGAGCTCGAAGGCTACGGGCTTCAGGCGGAACAGGTGTCTCCCCACCGGCTCCACGTCACCGGCACAGCCAGCCAGGTGCAGGCAGCTTTGAGCACAACCCTGAAGCATGCCGTGCGCGGCAACGGCAAACGGGCGCTGGTTGCAGCCTCCGAATTGAATCTTCCCCACACGATCACCGACGCAGGCGGCGTGGTGCTCGCCTTTGACGCAACGCAGCGTATGCAGCTGCACACCCACACCGTCGCGCTCCCTGCAAACCGTTACTCGCAGGCCGGCCCCTACTGGTTCGACGATCTCAAGCAGGCCTACTCCTGGCCCTCCTATAAGGTCGTGAACGGTAAGGGCTCTACTATCGGCATCCTGATCTCGGGCGGGTATCAGCAGAGCGACATGGATCTCTATTTCGGCCACGAGAAGCTCGCCTCGCCGAAGGTCAGCGTGGTCAATGTCTCCGGCGGAACAGCATTCGATCCCAGCGATGACGGCAGCTTCGAAGCCGAGCTCGACATCCAGCAGAGCGGCGGCATGGCTCCCGGCGCGGACATCGTCCTCTACAGCATCCCGGACTTGAGCGACAACCAGATCTTCGCGGGCCTTGTCGCAATCGTGGAAGAAAATCGCGTCGACGTGGTCAATATGTCTTTCGGCGGGCCGGAGCTCTTCTACAGCGCCGAGTACAGCGGAGGCACCGATTACACCGGTATCCTGCACGTCTATGATGACCTCTTCGCCGAAGGCAATGCCCTGGGCATCACCTTTGTCGCGTCCTCCGGCGATGCGGGAGCCACCTGGGTTCCGCCGCTGAGCTGCCTCGTCAAGAACCCCAGTCCCAACTGCGGAGCTCTCGTAGCCGATGTCTCCTTTCCGGCGTCCAGCCCGCACATCACAGCCGTTGGCGGTACGAATCTCGGTACAGTCGCGCACCCGAAGAACCCGGCAAACCTCGGCTCCGCCTATCTCTACGAAGAAGCCTTCGGCGATCCCGTGCCAACCGACTTCGAGTTTGGCACGCCGGCAACGGGAGCCTACTGGGGCTCCGGTGGCGGCGATAGCCGTGTCTTCAAAAAGCCGGCGTACCAGAAGCTGGTCACCACGGGCTCCAAGGTACGTGCCGTGCCGGACATCGCGCTGCACATGGGCGGCTGCCCAGGGATTGCCGGCGTCATCTGCAACGCTGACGACAGCGCCGACCTGGAAGTCTTTGGTGGCGGGCTCTACGGCGTGATCGGCACCAGTGCCTCCTCACCCGACTTCGCCGGCCTCACCGCCCTCAACGTCGCAGTGCAGGGAACTCGTCTCGGTAACGAAAACTACTACATCTACGCCCTGGCCGCAGCGCAGAAGCAGGGCCTGGTCTCGGACGTCTACCACACCAAAATCCCGGGCTACAACGGCCTGTACAGCTCCGGCAACAACGGCTACAACCGCGTTCTCGGCGTAGGTACACCCTACGGCAAGAACTTCCTGCTGATGCCCGATGCTGAAGCAGCCGGGAAACCCCAGACCCCCAGCAACCCCTAATCCCGCGGCGGACCAAGGCCGGGGCGCCCATGCGCTCCGGCCTTTTTCTTCTCTGCAAGCCCTGCCTCCCGAACTACGGGACTATGATGGCGGCGAGAAGAAACGGGATATGTTCTGGCGCATCGTCCTCAGCACCGTCCTGCTGGCCAACGTGCTCCCCTGCGCCCACACCCAGGAAGCCCCGATCCAGGAAGCGCCCCAGCAGATTACCCAGCCCGCTTTCCCCCAGAACGCCCTCCCAACCTCGCCACTTGACGACACTGCCGTCAACAAGTCCCCGCTATTCCGCGAGATGGACGCCCTGCGTCGTCAGAGCTTCACCGCCTCGACGCAAGCCCGCGTGGGCGTGCGGGTCTACGAGCATGGAAGCAACAAAACCATCGCCCGCCGCCTGCCCGCAGACGCATTCATCGTCACGGTGAACGGCACCGAGCGTTCGGCCCGGCTGGAGCCACCCTCCCATGCACCGGAAGCCACCCCATTGGTCATGCTGACCTTTCCTCCCAACCAGCGCTTTCTCCACCATCTCGGCCTGAAGGATGCAAAGCTCTACTTCGAACACCAGGGCGGTGAGGTCCTGCCGTGGAAGGTTGCCATCCTCGATTCCGACGGCATGTCCACCCCGTTCACAAACGGCAAAGCCCAGGTGCTCGCCTATCTGGAGACGATCGAGCATAAGACCGAGCCCTTCATCGTCGGTGGCGGCGCGTATGTGGGCGCAGGCACCATGATGGCCAGCCCTGACCTTTGGCTTTCCAGGGCCACTCTGGCCATCAGCGCGATGCAGACCTCAGCCGCGCCCAAGATAATCCTGGCTTTCAGTCCCATGCCCCAGACCCCGGATGAGGGCAGAGGCATCTTCGCCACGGAAGGCCCGGAGTTCCTCATCCCCATGGCCCGCCGTGTAGGCGCCCACATCTACACCGCGAAAATCGGTGGACCCAACCCCGTCTACACGGAGTACCTGATCCAAGGTGCCGCACAGGCCACGCACATCCCGCTACCGCAGACACAAAACACAGCCGAGCCGGCGTCGGTAGAGGTGCACCTCCAAGGCCCGGGACTACGAAAGTCATGGTCGGCAACACGCACCATCACCCTGGAACCCCAGCCCCCGCCCAATCACCCTCGAACCCAGCCCACCGCCCAGTCCACCCCATAAGCTTTCACATACAACCTACCGGCTCCACGTCGGAGCAAGCCGCCTCTACACTTCCGGTTGTCATCCCGTAGCAAAGCGAAGGGATCTGCTTTCCCTCCAGAGCGCCAAGGCTCCATGGGCAAACAGATCCCTCCACCACGCAACAGGACAACAAGCAGGAACGGTGCGTCAAGAACACCGCACCAACACCCGCCAGCGCTACCGGCTCTTCACCGCAACTACTTCAATCTCCAGCAACGCCCACGGCGCAGCCAGCGCCGCTACCTGGAAGGCCGAGCGCGCCGGCTTATTCGGCTGGGTCGCGGTCCCGAAGTATTTCAGATACTCGCTCTGCATGCCCGCAAAATCCAGCTTGCCCGTCTTCGGATCGGGGCCAAGAAACACCGTCATCTTGACCACATCCTTCATATCAAGACCTTGGTCCTGCAGCCCCTTCTGGATCTTCGCGAACACGCTCGCCGCCTGGGCTTTGGTATCGGTGGGGTACACCGCCGCTACTCCCTTGGCCGTGTCGGCCGGCGTCACCGGATCGGCCAGCTGCCCGCTCAGGTAATACGTATCGCCCGCCCACACGCCCTGTGCAATGGGTGACTTCTCCGTCTGGATGTGCCGCACGCTCGTCTGCGCTCCCGCAAGCGCGACACCGCAGAACAATGCCGTTGCAACAACTCCGCGTCTCACCAAAGTCTTCATCACAGTCCTCCCAATTTACCCAGCAACAATTTCAATGCCACCTGCAAGCCGGGCCGACTTCACCTGGTCGCTGATCAACTGCACCGCCCGCAACGCACTCAGGGCCGCGCCCTCCTGCCAGGCAACGATGTGCGTCACGTGGTCCCCGGCAAAGATAATCCGCTCATCCGGCTTGATCAGCGTCTCGTACCCTTCATTGGTCTGCGTGCGTGCTGCAGCCGGTGCAGCACCCTGCCCGGTCTGCTTGTTCATCGCAACTCCCGGGGACTGCTGCTTGCCCACCTGCTTCCCACCAGGACCGTGCAGCGTGCCTGCCTCTTCGCGATCCTGACCGGGACCATACGTCCGGATCCACGAGCCCTGGTTCCACTCCGACTTACCCCAGCCGTAGTAAATCGGCTTCTCCAGCTCATGCCCATGGCCCGGATGCAGCCGCTCGATCGATTGCCGGCTCTTCGCAAACTTGTCCTCCAGCGAGAGCGACGCAAACTCCGTGCGCCCTTCATCCGAATAGCCGCTCACCACCACACCACGCTCACTGAACAGGCCAGCCGAGGGAAACCAGATCGGGCTGCATCCCGTGTGGCAGAACTCCAGCCCGCCATAGATGTTGTAGTCCTGCTCCCAGAAACGCCGGCTCTCCCACGCAATCTTGTACGCGCTGGCATAGGTGCACTCCCCCAGCACCTTCTTGTAGGGCGTTCCCAGATTGTTTGGCGTCTTGTGCAGCATGTTCAGTGGAAGGGCACAGATGCAATAGTCCGCCTCGATCTTCTTGGCGGCCCCACCCTGTTTGTACTCAACCGCAACGCCCTTCGACGTCTTATGCAGGCTCGTCACCGCCGCGTCATATTGCACCAGGTCGCCCAGCGACTTCGCAAAGGCAAACGGGATCCGGTCCATGCCGCCGACCGGCTGAAACATGGTGGCCTGCATATCGAACTGCTCATCAAACAGCATGCCCTGCCAGAACTCGGCCTGCAACAACGTGTGCAGATCGATGGGCTGGCTCAGCACACCGGCCTCGTCACCCGCACCGGCCGTCTTGCTGTAGCCGGCCCGATCGCTCCCGGTATATTTTCCTGCTTCATCTAAAGGTCCGTACACGCGCAGGAAATCCAGCATGCGCTGCCGGTCTTCCCCGGTCACCTCAGCATCCAACGCGCCCTGGTTCATGCACTTCATCAGCAGCTCGCTGACGTGCCCGCGCGTATCGTTCACCACCTGCCGCATCACCGCAGGCCTGCCGTCCATCGCCGCATCGTTCTGCATGTGCGCCGACCGGCTCATGTTCACCTCAACCTGCAGCTCCACCCCAAGCTTGCGGCAGTACCCCAGAATATTTGGGTGAATCGATGGCAGACGGGCCGGCCCAAAGTTCTGATAGTGCCCCGGCTCCCACGTACATCGCTGCGTGCTGCCGTCCATCAGGGCAACGGTGTCGCCGGGGCGCACGGTGTAATTTCGGCCACCCGGCCGGGTCCGCGCCTCGAGCACCGTAACGTCGTACCCCAGTGGCCGCAGCTCATACGCCGCCACCAATCCCGCAATGCCCCCACCCAGCACAACGACGCGCACACCTTTGCCGGAACCCGCTTCGGCGCGGATCCCCTCCGCCCGCCGCGGCTCCGCTTCCATCAGGTTCATCCCCTGCATGGCCAGAAATGCTGCCGAATACCCACCTGCCTGACCCACACGGGTCAGAAACTGACGTCTGGAAAGACTCATACGCCTTCACCTCACAAGAGTGATGTGTTCGTGCGACAACCAGGAGATTCTGGGGAAAGCGACGGGATCAGCGCTTACGGCGACGACCCTTCACCTACGCCCACATGAGATTTTCTGTGATTGCTCTCAATGTATCCCATCGGCGTAGCCCGCCGAAACGTTCTCTGCGTGCACTGCAAAAAGAAAAGCCCGGCAGCCGTGGCGGCCCGGGCTTCTCTCTTCGCAGGAGCGTGTCGTCTACTGCAGCGTCAAGGTAAACGTGGTGGAGTTGCTGATACTGGCGTTCACTGAATCCGTACCGGTCAAGGTCAGGGTCAGCGTTTGCGGGCGAGTGATCACGGTACTGCTCCCCCCGCTGCTTCCACCGCATCCGCTCAGCCCCAGCCCAATTGCCGCCAGGAACGCAATCCCCAGAAGAGACGGCAAACGGCGCGACCTGCGCAGAAACAGCCCGGCCCCTAACAGACCCGCAAAAGCAACACCTTCCGGCCACCGTTGCTGCGAAGGCCCAGGCGCCTTGCCCCGGGTGGCATTCAGAACGCCCGATCCTCCTCCGGGTAGAACAACCCCTGCAGTTGTCGTCCCACAAACCGTCGTCCCTTCACCGATCGTCAACGTCACCGGGACGGCCTGACCGTTGTTGATCAGCGGCACGTTGGATCCACCACTCTGGTTGTTACTCAGGGCATAGCAGAGTGTCGGCGCAGTCGACGGATAAGTCAGCGAGAGCGCAACGGTTCCCGTATACCCCGAAGCTGGGGTGATCGAGATACTCGCGGTCCCGGTGCTGTTATACGCAACGGTCAGGTTCGATGCCGCGATGGCAAAGCTGCCCGCCGGCGTCGCCGTGCCTACATTGAGAATCGCTGTTCCCGTGGAGCTCGCGAAGGTAGCATCACCCGAATAAACCGCCTTGACAACGTAAGACCCTGTCGCAGCAGGGGCGGTGTAGGTGTAACTTGCTGTCCCGTTCACCAGAGGAATCGTCGGTGTCACAACGGTGCCATCCACAATGACTTGCACACTCCCGGTCGGTGTCGCCGCCGAGGTCCCCTGGGGAGCGATCGTGAAGGTAACCTGGTCCGTTGCTCCCGCAGCGGGCGTTCCCGTTGCAGGTGTAGCTGCCGTCGTAGTGGCAGTCAGTGAAGCTGCCGCGCTCACCGGCCACGCGGCAACCAGCTTGGCAAAATCAATCGATCCAAGTCCCGTTGCTTCGTCATAGCCCGCCGTCGCGGCGTAACTGGACGCACCCGCGGTGGAGCAGTACGTGGCACCCGCCGCGCAGGCATTGCTTCCCGTCGTGATGTCATGGAAACCGCTGCTGTAGGTGCTGCCATTCGCCGCGAGCGTATAGAGCGTTTGGTTCACATTGCCCTGGCCCGTGGCGTGCGTTACCTGGTTCAACACCGCCAGCATCCCGGCGAAGATTGGTGCCGCAAAGCTCGTACCACCTGCGGTCACAAAAGTACTGGATGGACTCCGCAGGCCATTCGTGCAGCTTGACGTCAGATTGCTGAACGCAAGATCCGACGGGTCTGAAGTGCAGTAGATATACCCGGGGCTCTGAATCGAGGCCTGCAGCGCGAGATCCGGTACCAGGCGGTTCGTTCCCGCCGCCGGGATACCCGCCACCCCCGTCTGCCAGCTCGGACGCGTAAACAGGACGCTGCTGCCGCCGCCGCCCGCGGAGATCGAAGAGCTTCCGCTTACATCCTCGTTCCAGACAGTCTCCGGCACATACGACAGCAGTGAACTGACCACATCCGTCCCGGAGGCGCTTTGCCAGTACTGCGTATTTGTTGTGCTGAAGGTCCCGGCCGCCATCTGCGTTCCACCCATTGCGGTCACACTCGGCACGGAAGCCGGAAAGTCGACCGCCAGCGCCTCCTGGGCGGTACTTGCCAGGTTTGTGTCCTCATAGCAATCGGTCGAGCCGGAGTCTCCACTCGAAAAAACTACCGTCTGTCCCTGCGCATTTGCCTGCAAAACTTCCTGATTGATTACATTTGCGAATTGAAGCCCAGAAGAACCCTCGGCCTGGATCGCAGGCTCGCAAAGACCATAGCTGCCGCTGATTACCGGGGCAATATTCTCCGAAATGGCATACTCCAGGCTCTGGAAGACGCCGGAGTTCGAGTCATCGCCCGTATAGACGAAATAAATCGTCGCACCAGGCGCCATGCCGCTCGCATACTCAACATCAAGCTGCGATTCACCCTCATCGCCATCGCCAACCGCGTCGATGCCGTTCACACCCGTATTGGGCACCAGTACCATCGTCGGTAGATTGGCCGTCAAACCTGCGCCTGCCTGAAACGCCGTGATGGGCGCGGTCTCGATGTACGTCTGACCGACGATGGCAACAGACTGTCCCGCTCCGTTGAAACCCGCTTTATAAGTCGAGGTCAGGTCATACATCGTGGCAACGTCAGAGGGCGTCAGGAAGTGATTTCCTGACTGGCTCGAGGTATACGCCGGTCGCGCCGCTGCTGGTTGCAGCCGCGTACGCCGCTGCGCATGCAGGTCCGAAAGCCGCAATACACCCGCAACCATGGGTGCCAGCGCTGAAGGCAGGCTCAGGTCACTCGCGGGGGCAAAATGCGCTCCCTTGGCCGACGCGTATCGGTGCACCTCCGTCCCAAAGGCCGCCGCGATCTGACCCGCCGTCGCATTGAAGACCACGCGGTCGCGGCTGCGTGAGCTTCCGGTGACCTGAAAACCCTGCGACTGCAACCAGGCCTGGGTCTTGGTGATGTCCGCATCTGCCACGCCAAAGCGGGCGGCGAACTGGTCAGGCGTCAACCAATGGTGATACAGCGCTGACGCCGGATTCTGCTGCGCCGCCAGCAACGTCGAGAGGTCCGCCTGCTGTGCTGCCGTCCGATTAAAAACCAGCGTCACACCCTCAAACTTCGTTCCCGCGGACAGCGGCCCCTGATCGACCCCGAGGCTCACGGGCTTCGACGCCAGCGCCGGTTGGGCATCTGTCAACCGAACACGGTCAGCATTGTTGATGGCCGTAGTCAGCCGAGGCTTCGGCCCATCCGCATGGCTCACCTGGGCAGAGAAAAGCAGGGCAAACGCGGCAACGGGGAACCACAACGGGCGCAATCTCATAGAGCTGGAGTCTCAGATCTGCAAACCACCCACAGTTTGCTGAGGGAGCCTGCTTTGGGGAATCGTTCTATATAGACGCAAGTTGGAGAGGGAAGTTCCGCGACGCCCTGTCCTGTTACAGAACAGACCGGGCTTCAACACTCTCCTCTTTCGTCTTATCGGCAGGATGCGGAAAACCTTTAGCCCCGCAAAGCGGCCACCAGCTCCTCGCGCCTTACCTTGCGCTGCTCACCGGTCGAAAATGTCTTCACCGTCCCCAGCCCGTCACGAACCTCGTCTTCGCCCAGAATCACGATGTGGCGCGCCAGCCGGTCGGCCACCTCGAAGCTTTTCTTCAGCTTGAAGCTGCCATCCCCCACCTCGACCCGCAGCCCTGCACGTCGCAACTCCCGTGCCAGCGCCAGCGCTGCCGCATTCTGCCCGGGCCCCAGCGGAGCCAGGTAGGCATCCATTCTGACCCGCTCCGGTGCCTGTCCTGCCTCGGCCGCGTCGAGCTCCGCCTGGGCCTGCAACGTCAAAATCAGCCGGTCCTCCCCGATCGCGAACCCGATCCCCGGCGCCCGCGGGCCGCCCAGCAGCTCACTCAGCCCGTCGTACCGGCCCCCGCCCAGCAGGGCGTTCTGCGTACCCAGCCCCGTGGTCACGGTAAACTCAAACGTGGTCCGCGTGTAGTAATCCAGCCCGCGAACCAGGCGCGGATTCAGGTGGTACGCCACCCCGCAAGCATCCAGCGCCGCCAAAACCTGCTCAAAGTGCGCCTTCGACTCCGGCCCGAGGTAATCCGCAATCTTGGGCAGCCCGTCGATGATCTCCTGGTCGCCCTCGTCCTTGCTGTCCAGCACGCGCAGCGGATTGGTCTCCGCCCGGCGCTGGTTGTCCGCGCACATGCGATCCTTCACCGGCACCAGCGCCTCGCGCAGCGCCTCGTTATAGCGCACCCGGTCTTCCGCACTCCCCACCGAGTTCAGCTCCAGCCGCCACCCGCGCACACCCAGCTCGTCCAGCAGCGACGCCAGCATCTCCAGGATCTCGGCATCCCGCAATGGTCCCTCGGCACCCGAGCTCGGCGGCCCGATTACCTCCGCGCCAATCTGCCAGAACTGCCGGTACCTCCCCCGCTGCGGCCGCTCCCGACGAAACTGCGGCCCGATGTAGTACATCTTCTGCAACCCGCCGCCATCCCCCAGCTTGTGCTCGATATAAGCCCGCACCACACCAGCCGTCGACTCCGGCCGCAGCGTCAGCGATTGCCCCTTCTCAGACTCCGCGCGCGCCCGGTCCTCCCACGTAAACATCTCCTTCGAGACAATGTCGGTCTCTTCCCCGACACCACGCGCAAACAGCTCTGTAGTCTCAAAGATCGGCGTCCGGATCTCGCCAAACCCGTACCGCGCAAACACGCTGCGGGCGGTGGCTTCAACGTGGTTCCACAGCGGCGTCTGGTCAGGCAGCAGGTCGCGCGTGCCGCGTACAGCTTTCAAAAGGGGACGGTTTTTCCCGCCCGGCATATCACTCATACGCCTCTCAGTGTAGAGGACGCCAGTCCGAAGCCTGTGCCGGCGTCATCGGCGGCGGCGGTGGCGTGCTCGCCGGCGCCTCCGTCATTGAGGGGGCAAACGCTGAGGTCCCAAACTCCGACGCACCGGGACGAACCATCGCCATCCAGCGGTCATACGCCTCGCGTCGCGTTCGCGCGTCGATGAAAAAGCCGATCCCGATAGCTAAGGGAAGGATCCCCGCCGCCGCGCCGGAAAACACATCCCGCTCCCGCAGCACGGTAGCCAGAAAAGCGAAGAACACAATCAATCCCACGCCGATCGAGCACAGCACCAGCCCCGCCCGATGCGCTCCGGCACCGTCGCTCGGTCGGCCATACGGCTTCGGCGCAGGCGTGCCCTGCGCAGTGGCCCGCCGCAAGACTTCCTGGTCCCACTCCGGCTCCACTGGCAGACCCTGCGCAATCCTCGCCAGGCGCTCATGCGACTGGATCTCTTTATTGCGCACGCCGGACCAGATTCCCGCCACCACAATGCTGCCAATCATCGCGCAGCCGGCAACCGGAACAATAAACGGGCTATTCAACGCTTCACCGATTCCACCGTTCATCCACATAAAAGCCACCATCTGTGTCAACATCCTGACCTCCCGACCCAGGCTGCGCTTCTTATGCCTCTGGTCTATGTGTGGCGTATGACCGCCTCCTCGATCAGAAGTTTCAACGCGGCACATGAAACTTTCCGCTATCGTCGCGGTCATACCCGTTCTCAAACACCATGCGCCGCGATTGGACATCCCCGGAGGGCTTCGAACAGCTGGTGCGCGAGCACCAGACGTCCGTCTTCCGCACGCTTCACCGGCTCACCGGCCCCGGCGCCCACGTCGAAGACCTCGCCCAGGAAGTCTTTCTCCGCCTCTACCGCGCCCTCCCAGAGTTCCGCGGCGATGCCATGCTTTC
Organism: uncultured Acidobacteriaceae bacterium; assembly: GCA_964247615.1. Classification (GTDB taxonomy): domain Bacteria; phylum Acidobacteriota; class Terriglobia; order Terriglobales; family Acidobacteriaceae; genus Granulicella. The sequence goes on along the minus strand of CAXTVC010000049.1, from coordinate 7,009 downwards.
CACCTATCTCTACCGCATCACCGTCAACGTCGCCCAGGACGAGTGGAAGCGCCGCCGCCGCGACCGCGAGCATCTGGCCTCCGCGCCCGCGGACCTGGAGGAAGACGAGTCAAGCAATTGGCTTGAAAACCAATCCCCCGCCCCGTTCGGCGGTGCCCATACCCGCAGCCCCGAGCAGCACCTCAGCGAAAACGAAACCGAGGCCGCCGTGAACGCCGCCCTCCTCTCCCTCCCCGAAGCAGAACGTGCCGTTATCGTCCTCTACCACCAGGAAGACCTCAGCTACGAGGGCATCGCCGCCGCGCTCGGCCTGCCGGTCAACACCGTGCGCACCCATCTGCATCGCGGCCGCAAACGCCTCGCCGGCCTTGTGCAACAACGCCTCGCCGGCCCCCATCGCTCGCCGACATCGCCCGGAGAGTACCCTGTAACCAGGAGCGCAGGATGAACACCAACGGCAACCGTCCCGATCCCCTCCAGGCCACCTCTGAGGCGGTCTCTGACCTTCTCGCCGAGGCAGCCATCGCCCGCGCCCTTAGCCGCAAACCCGCGCCCTTTGTCCCCGACCACTTCGCCGGGAAGGTCACACGGCTGGCCCTCGCCCAGCCGCAACCCCGCCCCTCGCGCTGGCTGGGCTGGGGACCCCGGCTCGCCGCCGGTTCCGTCGGCCTGTTGACCCTGGGCATGTTCGCCCTTGCGCCCCACGCCGCGCCCTCCCTCCACGACGTTGCCTTCGACGGTGAACTCATCCTGCTCGCCGAGCTCAGCTGCCTCCTGTTGTTCTCGCATCGCTTTCTCAGCGGGGAATAAACGTCCGGGCTGACAGTGCCCCATCCGGCCTCTGCTACCTTCATGCATCGCCGGACCACCTACCCCGCATCGCACCCTGTATATGCCTTCCCGGACGCATCAGCGCCGGGAAGCAGGAGTTTGTAATGCGTTTCCCTACAGTTGCTCTCGCCCTCGCCCTCGCCCTACCCGCAGCATCAGCTCTTGCCCAGACCGGCCCTGCCTCGCCCCAGCCTGGTGTCGTTCCGGTCACCTCGCAAACTCCCGCCGCAACAAACGGTGCCGACACAACGGCCGGCGTAACTGCGCCAAAAGCTGCAACGGGCGAACACATGAGCAAGAGTGAGCGCAAGGCTCAGCGCAAGCAGCAAAAGCTGGAAGAAAAGTCCGC
>CAXTVC010000049.1:0-5729 GCA_964247615.1 uncultured Acidobacteriaceae bacterium | reverse complement strand
GCAAGAGTGAGCGCAAGGCTCAGCGCAAGCAGCAAAAGCTGGAAGAAAAGTCCGCCAAGGCGAATGCGGGCGCAGCCAAGCAGAATTCCAAAGCCATCAAGGACCAGAACAAAGCCACGGATGCTGCCGAAAAGGCGCACTCCAACTAACCCCGTCCTCGCCGACCGCCCGCCTCCTGTCCCACGGAAGCGGATTGCAAAACGCGAGGTATGCCCCTGTTCCGCAGCGCAACGTACCGCGTCGGAACAGGCGGGCTGCGCAGGGCGGACATGACCCATGCGGCGCCCGTACCGTTACTTCGGAGCAGAAGCTGCCTGGGCGCTTACCCCGGCTCACCCGCCTCGGCTAAGTACATCGCCGTGTACTCCACATAGTTCTGCGCATAGGTACGGATCAGGTCCAGGTCCGCGCTCTGCAGCGCGCGCCGAACCTTGCCCGGCACACCCGCCACCAGCGATCCCGCCGGGATCTGCGTTCCCTCCATCACTACCGCACCCGCGGCAATGATGGACCTCGCCCCAACCCGTGCCCCGTTCATCACGATCGCGCCCATACCCACCAGCACATCGTCCTCCAGCACGCAGCCGTGCACGATCGCCCCATGGCCAATCGTGCAGCGGTCGCCTACGACCACGGGCCACACCCCACGCTGGCCATGCAGCACGGCATTGTCCTGCACGTTGCTGCACGATCCCAGGGTGATCGAATGCACATCCCCACGCAAAACGGCATTCATCCACACGCTGCTTTGCGCGCCCATGGTGACCCTGCCCGTAACCTGTGCGGATACATCGACATAGCAGCTCGGGGGAACATGGGGAAAGTGGCCGGAAAAGGGACGCAGCATGGGACCTCCAAAGGCATCCTGTAGTGTACGTGTCGTCGATCGCCGTACCCCGTTCGGGGGGGCGCATTTCTCCGGAAGAAATATGTTTACAACCCGGCACGCGGCGCTATCCTTAAGAGCGCCACACAGGCAGGTTTGGAGGTGTATTTCATTTGGCAGAGGTTCGAGTTCAAGAAGGGGAACCGCTTGAAAATGCCCTGCGTCGCTTCAAGCGCAAGGTACAGACCGAGGACATCATCAAAGAGGTCAAGCGCCACTCCTTCTACCTGAAGCCAGGCGAAAAGCGCCGCGTCAAGGAAGCTTTGGCACGCAAGCGTAATCGTAAGAAAGTCCGCAAGGAGCAAGACTAGAAGGGATCTCAGAAGTCGCTCGACCCTTCCGGAGGCAAGTATGGAACCCGCCGTCGAAGCGGGTTCCAGGTAGTCGGCTAAGTCGAGTTGGTTTGTCTGAGATCATTTCTAAGCTCCCTCGCCAGTACAGCAACACAGGGGGAGGGGGTCGTCACGACCCCCTCCCTTTCTCTGCAAGCCACATGGTGTCCTTCGCTGACCTGTGGACCGGGCCCCCGCAGTTGCATCATCAATAGGCCTGATGCGCGTACAAGCCCTTCTCAGGAGCTTGCTATCCGCTCACGCCTTGTCCCGCACGACCAGGGAGAGGGTGTCATGGAATTTAATGATCGTGTTCTGAAGTGCTCCGATTGCAGCAGCGATTTCATCTTTACCGCCGGCGAGCAGCTCTTCTTCTCCGACCGGCAGTTCAAAAACGACCCCAAACGCTGCAAGCTCTGCAAGGCCAAGCGTGCCGGTCTGGGACGTTCCCCCGAAGGCGCCGCGGCCCTTGCCGCCCTTCCGCTCTCGCGCACAGAAACGCGCACCGAGTGCTCGGCCTGTGGCATCGAGACAACCGTCCCCTTCAAGCCCACCCAGGGCCGGCCGGTCTTTTGCCGTTCCTGCTTCCAGCTGAAGCGGGTTCCTGCCGCCGTTGCCCGGGCCGCCACCCTCAACACACCTGCCTTCGCCATCGGGCAGGCTGTGGCCGAGTTCCCCACGAGTCTGAGCACCGCCGAGATGATTGCGGAGATCCCCGTAGCCGCGCGCAACATGGACATCGTGTCCCATGGCATGGAGTTCCTGGCTGCCGACGCCTTCGAGATCTAGCGCGGATCGCCGCGAAAGAGGCAAGGCTGGACAACCAGCCCTTCACTCCCACCCTCTGAAGCGGTCTACGCATGATCCGGCTCAAAGACATCTCTGAGGACACGGCCCTTTTCCCCTGGAACAAGAGCACCCCCTATCCAGCGGTCGAATCCGTGTTGGCCATCCCCATCGCCCTTCTCCTCGGCGAGGTCACCGGCCATCGCAGCGCAGGCTCCATCGCGGCCGGGGCCGCCTTCACGGTCGGCTTCGCCGTCTTTCATGAGGCACTCTCCTCCACCCTGCTCAGCATGGCGCTGCTCACCCTGGGCATCGCCTCGGCCACCCTCATCGGCAGCCTCGGCGCAGGGTGGACCCCGGTCGTACTTGTGCTCTGCGCGCTGGCCGCTCTCAACTACGGCCTTCTCGCCAGCCTCGATCCCACCGCAAGCTGGATCGGTCAGCAGTGCGGCGTCTACGTCGTCATCTCCAGCTACTTCGCCAACGGCGTGCATTACGCGATGGGGCGCACCGCCATGGTGCTGGCCGGGGGCGCGCTCCAGATGCTGCTCTTCACCGGCTTCCGCTTTCTCCACCGCTACAGCCAGGCCGAGGACCCCGCACCACCGCCTGTGCTCCGCCAGATCCGCACCAGGATCAGCCAGCTTTGGCGATGTCTCGGCGAGGAGCTGCGGCCGGAGTTCACCACCGACGGCTATGTCATAAAGCTCGTCCTCGCGCTCGGCCTCAGCACCGCACTCTATCGCTTCCTGCATTGGCGCAACGGCTACTGGGCCCCCATGACCGCCCTCCTTGTGCTCAAGCCCAAGTGGGCGAACACCCTCAGCCGCGGCATCGCCCGCCTCACGGGAACGATGGTCGGCGCCACCCTGACCGTCCTCCTGGCCTACCTCTTTCCCCCGTTCGCCCACTGGATCTACTTCGCCCTGATCCTCCTCACCGCGTACGCCTGCTTCGCGCTGCAGGCGGTCAACTACGCCCTGTTCTCCGTCGTGCTGACCCTGTACACGATCTTTCTCTTCGGCTTCGGTGGCTTCTCCGAGCGCAACGCCGCCACCCTGCGCCTGGTCAACACGGCGCTCGGTGGTTCGCTCGCCCTGCTCGTCGACGTCATCGCGAGCTACCTCGGTCCAAGACTCCGCGCCGCACGCTCCAGGTCCTCACTAACCGCCCCGGACCTGACCTGACCTCGTCGTCAAACTCCGTACAATAACTTCATCGTGACTCTAGACTTTCTCGGCTCCCTGCAGCGCACCCATGGCTGCGGTGCCCTTCGCTCATCAGACGCCGCCTCCCCCGCTTCCCCGGCCGACACCGCCCCGGAAGCCGACACCGTCACCCTCATGGGCTGGGTCAATCGCCGCCGCGATCACGGCGACCTCATCTTCCTCGACCTCCGCGACCGCTCCGGGGTCACCCAGGTCGTCTTCGACCGCTCCCTCGCGCCCGAGGCCCACGCTAAAGCCGAACAGGCCCGCCCCGAGTTTGTCGTCGCCGTCACCGGCACAGCGCGCCTCCGCGGGGCCGGCCTCGCTAACCCCAAAATGGCCACCGGCGACATCGAAGTTGTCGGCACCACGCTTCTCCTGCTCAACGACGCGAAAACGCCGCCATTCTCCCCCGCCGAAGACGCCATCGCCAACGAGGAAACCCGCCTCAAGTACCGCTATATCGACCTCCGCCGCCCCGAGATGCAGCGCAACTTCATCCTGCGCTCGAAAGTCGCTATGGCTATCCGCAACTACCTCGTGGATCAGGGTTTCCTCGAGATCGAAACGCCCTTCATGACCCGCTCCACCCCCGAAGGCGCCCGCGACTACCTCGTCCCCAGCCGCGTCCACCCCGGCCACTTCTACGCGCTCCCGCAAAGCCCCCAGATCTTCAAGCAGATCCTCATGATCTCCGGCTTCGACCGCTACTTCCAGGTCGCCCGCTGCTTCCGCGACGAAGACCTCCGCGCCGACCGTCAGCCCGAGTTCACCCAGATCGACCTCGAGATGACCTTTCCCCAGCAGGAAACCGTCTTCGCCGTCGCCGAAGGCTTCCTCCGCGCCGCCTTCAAGGCCGCCGGCACCGAGCTCCCCCCGGAGCCGTTCGTCCACATGACCTACGACCACGCCATCGAGAAGTACGGCATCGACAAGCCCGACATGCGCCTCCCCGCCATGGCCAATCTCTCGGCCACGCTCACCCCTGAGCTCCGCGAGACCCTCAAGATCGACCCCACCCTGCCCATCTACGGCTTCACCATCCCCAAGGCCGCTGCCGGCATGAGCGGCACCCAAAAGCGCGCCCTGGTCGACGAGATCCGCAAAACTCTCGGCGACACCGGCCTCGACTTCCTCGACGTAGCCCGCCTCCGCACCAACGAGGCCTTCGGACCCCTGGCAGAAGCCATAGCCGCCAAACTCACCGCCGAGCAACTCGTCTTCAGCGGCGAAGCGTTTACCCAGGACGACCTCGCGGTCGTCATCACCCCCAAACCCAACACCCCCGCCATCTGGGGCAACGACCGCCAGTGGATCGGGAAACGGGTCGGCCAGCTCCGCCTCGAACTAGCCAAGAAATACGCCGACAAACACAAGCTCTTCGAACAGACCGGCACCGCCCGCGACTTCAAATTCCTCTGGGTCACCGACTTCCCCATGTACGAGTGGAACGAGGACGCCGCCCGCTGGGACGCCGCCCACCACCCCTTCACCTCGCCCCACGAGGAAGACATCAAGTCCGGCGCGCTCTGGAACGACAAGGGTGCCGTCCGCGCCCTCGCCTACGACATCGTCCTCAACGGCACCGAGCTCGGCTCCGGCTCCATCCGCATCCACCGCAAAGACGTCCAGACCGAAATCTTCAAAACCCTCGGCATGACCGAAGCCGAAGCCCACGAGCGTTTCGGCTTCTTCCTCGACGCCCTCGAGTACGGCACCCCACCCCACGGCGGCATCGCCCTCGGCCTCGACCGCATCGTCATGATCCTCGCCGGCGCCACTTCACTCCGCGAAGTCATAGCCTTCCCCAAAACCGCCAAAGCCATAGACCTCATGGTCGACGCCCCCACCCCCGTCACCGACCTACAACTAAAAGAACTAAACCTCCGCATCCACCACCGCACCTAAGCGGTGACCGGGAACGACAACCAGCCCTTGCTGATGACAGCGGCAGCGGCCCTGCAGCATGACGACCAGCGCCTCCTTGTCATCCCGCAGGGATCTGCTTTTGTCTTGGCTTCGCTCGTTGTCATTCCCTGAGGAATCTGCGTTAAGGCGCAGCTCCCGCAATCCCCTTAGCGCCCCAGCGCCTCCGCACCCGCCCGCAAAAACTGCCCCACCCCCCCCGGCCGCCCATCGGGGGGGGGCGCCCTGCTTATGAGCCGGGGTGGGACAGCTGCGACGGGGAGCGCCCGACCTACGGGTGGGATGACGTCACGGTCGACGTCGATTTCACCGACCCGGGGCCGGCCGCCCCAGTTGTCGCTGTCATCGACCGGGGGCTCCGTCAACTCGGTTGGACACCGTCGCAGCCCTTCGGCGGCGGGGCCTGGTACTGGACCAGGACGGTCCAGGGGGAGACGGCCAATGTTCAACTGCTTGGGGGTCCCGACAGCCGACCCGCTGATTGGGATCTGCAAGCCACCGTGGCCGCCACGACGCACCCGGTCAAAGGCTGCTGATGCAGCACGACGGGGTCGACGTCACCCACCTGCTTCAGTGTGCCGGCAAGATCGT
>CAXTVC010000048.1:2007-23934 GCA_964247615.1 uncultured Acidobacteriaceae bacterium | reverse complement strand
TGTCCAAGCGCATCAAGGTCTGCACAAGCTGCATCAAGGCCGGCAAGATCGTAAAAGCGTAAGAGCAGTGAAGAGTGGTCAGTGAATAGTGAATAGATCACTGTTCATGGCAACAGAAAGGCCCTCCATTTTCCTGGAGGGCCTTTCTGTTGTGCTTTGTCTTTACTACTCACGATTCACTGATTCTCTTCACCTCTCGCCGACGTTGGACCCGTCTGGCGTGAAGCCCAGGGAGGCGGAGTTGATGCAGAAGCGCTGCCCGGTGGGTTTGGGGCCGTCGGGGAAGACGTGGCCGAGGTGCGAGCCGCAGGTGGCGCAGGTGGCCTCAATGCGACGCATGCCGTAGCTGGTGTCCTCGTGCAGCTTCACCGCGTCCGGGGAGACGGGATCCCAGAAGCTCGGCCAGCCGGAGCCGGACTCAAACTTGGTGTCGCTCTTAAACAGGGGCGCATCGCAGGCGGCGCAATGGTAGATGCCGTCTGCGTGATTGTTTACCAGGGCGCCCGTAAAGGCCCGCTCGGTGCCCTTCTCGCGCAGAACGTGGTACTGCTCAGGCGTCAGCTTCTGACGCCACTCCGACTCCGACATTTCGACTTTGCGGGTCTCGGCGACAGCGGCAGCTCCGGCCTTCTTACTCGTTTCTGAGATCGCGGCATCCGAGAGCGGACCGCCGGTGGGGATGGTTGGCATAAATCCTCCTTCCGCTTTAGATGCAGTGGTGCGTGGAGGGGATTTCAGAGTGAGGAGTGAGCGGGGAGAGTGAATAGTGAGTAGTGAAGAATGAATACAGGCGTCTGCTCGCGTAGGCCGCCGAGTTTACCTGCTCACTCCTCACTCCGACATCCTTCACTATTCGCCCTTCACTGCAATGCACTCAATCTCCACCAGCCCACCTTTGGGCAGCTTGGCGACTTGCACGGTGGAGCGGGCGGGCGGGACGTAGCTTTCCGGGGCGAAGTGGCGGGCGTAGACCTCGTTCATGGCGGCGAAGTCGTCCATGTTCTGGAGGAAGACAGTGGTTTTGAAGACGTCTGTCAGCGTCAGATCGACGGCATTGAGGACCGCGCGAAGGTTCTCGCAGACGCGTTCGGTCTGCTCGGTGATTCCGCCTTCGATCAGGTTGCCGGTCGCGGGGTCGAGCGCGACCTGCCCGGAGGTGTAGATCAGACCGCCGATGCGGACGGCCTGGGAGTAGGGGCCAATGGCTGCGGGAGCGGCGGTAGAGGAGATGATGGTCTTCGGCGGCATAAGACGATTGTGCCGTTCGGCCCCAGGTTCTGTCGATGCAGGCGGCTTCGTCTCAAAAAAATGAAGATGTCAGCCCGCCGTCAGCCCGTTTGCCATCTCACTTGGGGGAGATACGACACCATGGGCATTTTGGACACAATCGAAGGTATGGCAGGACAAACGATGGGCGGCGGCGGCAATCAGATTCAGGTACCGCAGGACGCCAGCGAGCAGGGCCGTGTGGCTGGCAGCTTCCTGCAAACGGCAAATGAACATCCAGGTGGCCTGGGCGGCATCATGGACATGTTCCGCAACCAGGGTATGGGTCAGCACGTGGATCAATGGCAGACGGGGCAGAACCAGCAGGCTACGCCGGAGCAGGTACAGAACGGTCTGGGCGGCGGCATGCTGGATCAGATCGCGCAGCGTGCGGGTGTCTCCCCGACCGTTGCCAAGATGGCTCTGGCAGCGGCGTTGCCGATGATCATGTCGCACATGACGCAGGGTGGCCAGCAGGCACCTCCGGCTTCAGGTGGTGGTATGTTTGGCAGCCTTGCTGGATCGCTGCTCTCAAGGCTGTAAGTTCAGACATTGAAATGGAAAAGAGCCGGCACATGCCGGCTCTTTTTGTTCTTCTTCAGCAAACTAAGCAGCAACCATATGCGCCGCGTCCGGGTTGATCCGCTTCTCAGCGATAGAGGTCAGCTTCTCGTCGCCTGACTTTGCCTCTTCCAGGCTCTGCTTCAAGCCGGCGACCGCGTTGCTCTTGCCAATCAGGTCAGCATAGGTGCTGAGGCATCCGTAAGATGCCACACGATAGGCCTGCTGCTGATTGAAGGCAACGATCAGAGCGGCATCACGTACTGCGCCCTTGTCGGTGTTGGAAATCATGTTTTCGACTTCCTCGATCATGGCCTTCGCAATGTAGTTGGTGCTGCTGTCTTTCTTCTTGCCGAGCTGTTCAAAGGCAGTCTCCAGGCGCTCTGCATACTTCTCACCCTGCGTTACGCTCTTCGCGAACATCTCTTTCACTTCGGAGTCGCTGGAGGCTTCGGACATCTTGTTGGCTTCTTTGGACAGCTTCTCTTCGGCATCCAGAACATAGGTCATGCCGACGTACAAGAGGTCTTCGATATTCTTCATTTTCATAGTGTGTTGCTCCCTGTTTCGATCTTTCCGGCGCGTGAGCCGTACAGAGAGTTAGGGTGCTGGCGGTAGCCGGCTGTTGCCCTGCAAAGCAGGGCGTCACCTGGGTCGTTCATGCGACGGAAGCCTCGTGCCAGAATGGTGCGCACGGGGCAAAATGGACCAAAAGGAAAGGGCAGACCCCGTTAGGGTCTGCCCTTTCCGTAACCACAATGCACTAGCTGCGGCGACGACGGCCCGCGCTGCTGCGCCCGGCAGAAGGCCGTCCACTGCCACCGCCGGGACGGCCCCCACGAGAACTACCCTGAGGCCGGCCGTAGCCCGTATGCGACGGAGCGGACGGAGCATCCGCACCAGCATCTCCACCCTTCCACGAACGCGTCTCGAGGGCGAGCAGCGAATCGATGCCATTGCCGGACTGTTGCGCCAGGTCGATGGGCGTGTTGCGCTCTTCCTTGGCAAGGTCCTTGTCGGCTTCGAGCCACTCAAACTTGATCTTGAGCTCGTTTTCCAGCTTGCGGACATCGCGCTTTTCAAGCGGTGTGACGAAGGTGGTCGCAACGCCCTTGGCGCCGGCGCGGCCGGTGCGGCCGATGCGATGGACAAAGTCGTCCGAGGCATTGGGCAGATCGTAGTTGACGACGTGCGCGATGTGCGAAACATCGATGCCGCGCGCCGCGACGTCGGTCGCGACCAGGATGCGTGCCTTGCCATCCGAGAAGCGCTTCAGTGCGGTGGTGCGCTGCGACTGCGAGCGATCGCCGTGGATGATCTCGATCTTGTGGCCGAACTTCTCCAGCTTGCGGCCAATACGATCGGCACCGTGCTTGGTGCGCGAAAAGACCAGGTAGCTGCCCTCTTCGGTGGTCAGCATGCGGTCAAGCTGCGCGAGCTTCTGATCCTGCATGAGCGTAATCACGCGCAGGGTGACGCGGTCGGACGGCTTGGAGGTATTACCGATCTCCACGCGAACGGGGTCGGTGACGTAGTCGCGAACGATGTTGCGGATGTTGGCGTCCAGCGTGGCCGAGTAGCACATCGTCTGGCGGTCCTTGGGGAGCGCGTTGACGATGCGGCGTATGGCCGGCAGAAAGCCCATGTCCAGCATGCGATCCACTTCGTCCAGGACGAGCATATCGACGTCGCTGAGCTTGACCAGGCGGCGATCGAGGTAGTCCTCGAGACGGCCAGGGGTAGCCACCACGACGCGGGGTCCGCGCTGCAGCGAATCGATCTGCGGGTTCTCATTCAGGCCACCGCAGACGAGCACGGCGTCGTTCTTAAGCTGCGGGCTGAGCTTGAAGTAGTTCTCCAGCACCTGCATGGCGAGCTCGCGCGTCGGCAGCAGGATCAGGGCAAGGATCGGGTTCTTCTTGCCGCGGACGGATGGCTCGGAGATTTCGTCGAGGCGCTCGACCATGGGCACGAGGAAGCTCAGGGTCTTGCCGGTACCGGTCGACGCGGTGGCGAGGATGTCTTCGCCTTCAAGCGCGGGCGGGATCGCGCCAGCCTGCACGGGCGTTGGGGTCACGAAGCCGGCGGCGGCGATGCGCGCCTGCAGCGTCTCAGAGAGCTTGAAATCGGTGAAGTGGAGCGCGGAGGCTTCGGCCGCGGTGATGAGGCGAGCGGGCTTCTGGGGCTCTGGGTTCAGAATCGACTCGAGCGTGAGCGCGGAGGTGTCCGGCGCGGGCCGCTTGGAAGCGGGCTTGCTGCTGCTGCTGTGCGTTTTCTTTGTATGATTGTGCACTTTGCTTGTGTGTTTGCTTTTCGGAGCTTCAGTGACGGCGGAGGAGTTATTCAAGAGTTTCCTTTTCGGACGCGGTAAGGGCGGATCGTCGCTGGGAAGCGCACGGCGGTACAGACGCCGGGGTGCGCTCGCGAGATCCTGTATTCAGCACTGCGGAAGGTTCGATCATGGAGATTGAACAGGCACTGCTGCTGCACGGCGAAGCTGACCCTGTTTGGATCGCCTCAAAGCCAGAGCAACCAACGTGCGGGGCCGCGAAATACCCTGGTGCGGCTCGCCCGGTGGGCGGTAGGCGCGCTCGCGGTCTCTGGCCAGATGGCGGATGCCTCTCGAAAGAGGGTGCCCGGTCTGCTCGCGGTGCGCTGTGCTCAAAGAGCACATACGCATAAGAGTAGCACGCCCGATAAAAGAACTAGGTATCTTTGCGCCAGAACCCTGGAACCTGGGCCATATACATGAGTTTGCTGGCCAGAGCCGTCGCACGGGTATACAGCAGGGCTGCAGGCAGCGGCAGCTTCAGGGCCGGATAAGTGAAGAGCCAGTACCGCGGGTTGCTGCCGTAGGCGGCGCGCAACTCCCCATCAGCCTCGTCCAGGCGCAGGCGCTCGGTGGGGTGCGCGCGGAACTCGACGGCAACCGACGGCAGCCAGCGGCGTAGCGCCACATTCAGGATGGGCCCTGAAAGGTCGGGTCGGCCGGGCAGAAGACGCTCCACAACGGTCGCCAGTTGCTGGCCAAAGACCCGCCCCAGTGAGTAGCCATGCGCGTTACCGACCCGTGCCGCTACCGGCCGGGTCCATAGCACCGCCGAACGCCGATGATCCAGCAACAGCGGCAGACTCCAGGAGAGCTGTACGAGGTTCGTCCCGATAAAGCTGTCCGGCGACTCGCGGGAGACAAGGTTCAGCCGTTCGCGATTCACGATAATGCCGCTGATAAAGGTGAACATGATGTTCACCACCAGGGCAAAGATGTGGGCATCGGTGATGGTGTGGACGTTGCGGCCGAAAGGATCCTCGGCGCGTTCGGTCCGGTAATCCTCGCGGTACCCGTAACTGGTGGCGTACAACAGATCGAGCTCGGCTGGCTCGCCGGTGGGCGTTTGCAGCAGGGCCAGCACCTCGGCGACAGCATTGGGCACAATCAGGTCGTCATCGCCACACATCCAGAAGAAGTGCCCCTCGGCCTGCGCGAAGCAAAAGGCGAAGTTCGCATCGGAGCCGATGTTGCTGCCGTGTCGGTGGGTCCGGACGCGGGCTCCGGCCAAGGCAAAGCGCTGCGTGGCCGCGCGGATTACCTCGGGCGTGGCATCGGAGCTGGCGTTGTCGGAGACAAACAGCTCCACCTCGGGGCGGCCTGCCAGTTGCGGCTCCAGCACCTGCAGCAGGGCTTCCAGCTGGTTGGCGCGGTTAAAGGTGGGGATCGCGATTGTAAGGACGGGTTGCCTGAGCGCGCGAAGCGGTGTGTTTGTGCGCTCCAGCAGTTCCAGTTCAGGCGGCATGCCAAATCCTCCGCCAGCGCAGAAACGTGTATGTCCCGTAACCAAGCCCGATAAACAACGTCCCCACAGCATACGCTGCCGCGATGCCCCATGCACCCCCGTGCGGGTTCCTCCAACGGCCTAGCAGGTAGGCCACGGGCGCGATGTACACCGCGCCCGCGATGGAGTTGATCATGAACTTTTCCTGCTTGTGCGCCCGCAGGTAAAGCGCCTCCGCAAAGACAACGATGTTGCCGACCGTGCCAAACAGCAGCATCGCCAGCGGCACTGGCGCGAGCAGGCGATTGGCGAGCAGGACGCCGTGGGAGCGGATGCCCCATTTGCCTAACAGGAAGAGCACGGTCCAAACGGCGCCGCAGCCGACCACGGCCGCCAGCAGCGATTGCCAAAGCGCACGAAAAAAGGCCCGATCCAGCGCCGCATACTCCTTGCGAGCGATCAGGCGGCCAAACGGCGCGGCTTTGGTGTTCATCCACGCGATTGCCATGGAGGACAGCGTGCCACACACGCTGAGGCTCATGCCCATCTGGCCGGCCTGCACCGGGCCGCGTGAGTTCATCAGGATCGGGTTGAAAAGCTGCGAGGTGATGTAGCCGGCCAGCCAGGAGATCGCGATGCGCCATTGAAACGGCCATACCTCGCCGCGCCAGTCGATGCGGAACTCGCCCGATTTGTGACGCAACAAAGGCAGAAGTAAACCGCGTTTTGAAGCGAGAAACCAGCCCCCTGCAAGCGCCTGGCCCAGAATGAAACATCCTGGCGCGTATAAGCCGCCGTGTAACAGGAAAGCGCTCCATCCCAGAACCGTCCCGGCGACCGATTGCCGAAGCCGCGTGCGGGCAACCTCCGGCACGTAGCCGCAGCCTTCCAGAAACGAAAACAGGGGATCGACCTGGAAGGTGAGGCTGGAGGCCACCACGACCAGCAGCCACGGCAGCACATAGTGCACCGTGGCCGTGGCCCCCGGCCCGCGGTCAGCGTGGTGAAAGAACGCCAGGCCAACCGGCACCAGCGACCCTGCCATGAGCACGGAGCCAATCGTGTACCAGCGGACGGACTTCTGCAGCACATTGGCCAGCCGCCCATGCGCCTGCGGCGGGCCGGTGATGCGGCCGTCGGGAGCCAGCACAAGGTGGGCAGCCTCGTGCGAGGCGACCTGCAGGATGACCACCGAAAAGCCAAGCTCAAAGACGATCTGCAGGGCTACCAGCGAGTAGAAGGTGTAGTAAAAGCCCTGCTCGGCGGGCGTAAGGAAACGCGCGATGAACAGCAGCGTGCCGATGCCGGCAAGGGACGACCATCCACGCGCAAGGACGGTAAAGGCGACAGCACGATCTATGCCAAGGGTGTCCGCGATGCGTCGCAACAGGGGTGATGGCGCTGCCTTTTGCAGCGAAGGCTCCATCAAAGGCAGGCCCGTCTCAGGCGCTGCCAGTGGCGATAAAGGGACAAGTGACTCGGGCACCCGCTCACCTGATTGCTGCTTCGAATCATCAGGGTCTGGCGGGGAGGATCGCAGCATTGGCAAGGTGGGTGGTGCTAACCGCTCTGCGGGCAGCCTGACCCCAGTTTACCGCCGGGGTCATGGCTTGCCTATCAGTACCTTGCAGTCCAGGTCGTCGCAGGTGTGACTTTGTCCGTTATAGGTGATCTTTACCAGGCGTTCGCAGGAGTCTTCGTCGGTCTGGCAATCCGTGCCACTGACGTCCCGGAAGCGGCGGTTATGGCGCTTCGCATGCAGCTCAGTGCTGTAGAAACCCGGTGCCCCGGGCGTTGCTGGCGTCCCTGCCACCTTGATCTGCACACCGGGTCCCGTACCCTTTCCACAGAGGTCGATATCGGCGTGCATCGCGATGACGTGCTTTGGCGCAACAAGCTGCAGATCCCATTTGGTCTGGCCTGTGAAGATGGTCTCTTTGTCTTGGGTGTCAAAGTCCTGCACTTCCACCTGGGACGCATCCTTGACGACTGCGCAGTACGTCGATGTTGGCGTCCCAATCGGGGGAGTCCAATCGCCATCCCTGACATAGAAAGTGATCGCACCGCCGCCAACCCCGATAGGCGTGTCCCGTCCACTGGGTAGCATCGGCGGGGGGCCCTTACTCTGTGGGGTCTGACACCCAATTACGGCAAACATAGCCGCTGTGAAGGTCAGGATCTTCGCCCGCTGCGATAACTGCAATATCACTTGAGAAGGTTGCATCAGTTTAGGCTCCACTGGCCTCGCGCAAGGCCGAGATCATGCGCTGCGCTTCTTGACGATCGGGCCGAGTGAGATAGAGCTTGAAAGCGGAAACTCCCCAACTTTGTTCCAACTGCAGGAACAAGTCAAGCGATTGTCGTCTAAGGGCGTCAGCCTCCGGATCCTTCTGCGCCTGTGCCGCCTCCGCTTGAAGAAGCAGACTCATGGCCTCAGATTCTCTTCTGCCGCGTGCAGAGAATGTCTTCTGGGCGACTCTCGCAAGCTCCCGTGCGCGCCTGCTATCGCCGGACTTGAGAACCAACTTCGCCTGCACCATGCGTGCATCGGCAACTTCATTGGGGTCCTTCTCTCCCTGTGCCTCAGGGTCGAGGTTTGCCGCAATTGGAGTCACGTCTTTTCGGCGCAGGTATGCTTTTGCGAGAAGCACAGACTGCGTCAGGGCTGTGTTGTCCCATGTGGTGTTCGGGAACGCTTTGAACGCTTCCTCGACGGAAGCTAGTGCGCCGGCGTAGTTCCCTTCACTCACCTGCATCTGCGAGGTAGTCACCAGCACGGAATACCCCACATCGGCTCTTTTGCGAAGGTCCGGGCTGATCTCCCCCAGGGTCGCGCGCGCTTCCGCATAGCGGCCTAAACGCCACAGGGCATCGGCGCAATGGATCTGCTGGTAGGCGGCGTTCTGCCCAAGCATTTGCGTAGCGTGTAGAGCCGCCTGAAAGTGTGAAAGCGCCTCGGGGTAGTTTTCCATGCGAAGCAGAACACCCCCGGTAAGCTCCTTCCCCATCGCCAGAAACTGCGTGCTGCCGGTCTTTGTCGCCTGGTGGACCAGCGTATTGCCTACCTCCAGTGCCCCCGCCAGATTGCCCTTATCGCGTTCAGCGCGTCCGATCAGGATCAGGGCCTTGTCCGCAGAGTCGAGAAACCCATAGTCCTGGTAATACGTCAGGGCCTTCCGGGCATAATGACTTTGCTCATCCCAGCGATCCTGCTGGTAGCGCACGTTGGCTAACGTCAGGGCTGCCGAGGCCTCCAGGCGAGGGTGGCCATTCTTTTGTGCTTCAAGGAGTGCCTGTTGCAGGGGGCCCTCTGCGTTCGCAAGGTCTTCCTTTAACGAGTAGGCATTGCCGAGACGAATCAGGCCGTCCGTCTGCCAGTAATCGAGCCCGTTGTCCCGGGCTGTCTCGATGCACTGGTGCGCATACCCGATTGCCTGCTCCCATCGGCGCTGATAGTACGCAGCCGTACTTAACTCCGCCAGGGTGCGCACCTGCAGCTGCGGGCTTGGGATCTGCGCCGCCAGTTCAAGCGACCTCTTCAGCTGGTCTTCGGCCCGCCCGTAGGCGCCGGCTTCGGTAGCTGCGTAGCCGCGCTGGTAAGCCACTTCAGCAAGCCCTTCCAGATCACTTTCTGCACTGTAGATTGTCTCCGCGCGAGCGAAGCCGCGTTCGGCACCGGTTGGGTCCCTCAGCCGGCTCTTCAAAATGCCGAGGTGCAGAAAGGGAGCCGGATCATCAGGGTTACGCCTCGCGGCTTCTTCGTAGCTGGCAAGTGTCTCCTTCACCCGGCCGGCTTTCTCGTAGATCCTCCCGAGATCGACATAGCCCTGTGCCTTCCTGTCCTCGGGTAGCTTGGTCAGGATGGCTTCATAGTCCTGCGCGGCCGCCGAGTAGTCGCGGATAAGCGTGGTGCGCACCGCGTCTATGTAGCGTCCCTCCATGTCGTTGAGGCCGCGTTGCTCCGCTGGGGCCGAAGCCAACAGCATCTCGCGTTGTGCCGGTTCAGTGAAGTCAAGCTCGGCCCAGGCATCCGCGAGCGCGGCATGCGCGAGGGCATAGGTGGGATCACGCTCAACGACCATGTTCAGCAGCCGCGTCGCTTTCAGGTACGAGCCTTCCCGCAGGGCCGTCATGCCCATGGTGTACCAGTGCGCGGCGTCCGGTGCGAGCTCGCGATGACGTGGGCGGCCAACGAAAAACCACAAGACCGTGCAGGCAAGGATGAGGAACGCGAGCGCCGATGCGAGCAGCGCCGAGGTGGGTACCAGCACGCGCCGGCGCGGCCCCACACGCAGGGCAACCTTGCCCGGATGCCGCAGTGCCAGCAGAACCTCCTCCGCTGATTGAAAGCGTTGTTCGGGCTCATAGCAGAGGCAACGCGTGATGACGCTGTCCCAGGCAGGCGGCAGGTCCGTACGCATCGAGGAGGGGTTAACCGGCGGCTTGCTGCGGCGGATCGCGGCGGCCAGCGGGGTGTGAGCGGCAAAGGGCTCTACACCGGTGGCCATCTCGTACAGCACAAGGCCCAACGCATAAATATCCGTAGACGGCCCGGCATCACGGCCTTCGAACTGCTCGGGCGCCATGTAGCTGGGCGTGCCGGCAACCAGGGAACGGCTGCCCAGGCTGCTTCCAGTTTCCACGCCTGCGGCAATCGCCGTTCGTGCCAGGCCGAAGTCTGTCACCACCACGCGGTCGCCACCCCCCTGCGGCACAAGCATCACGTTGCGGGGCTTCAGGTCGCCATGCACAATGCCGGCTTCATGGATGCAGCCCAGCCCCTTGCAGAGCTGCTCGAAGAGCCGCTGTATCTCCGGGAGGGGCATCGTGCTTCCCCCGGCGATGCGATCATGCAGCGTCACGCCTTCCAGCAGTTCCATGGTGAGGAACGCGGTGCCGTGGCCCTCGGACTGACCGTTGGTCAGGTAGAGCTCATGAATGCGGCAAACGTTCGGGCCGCTGACCCTGCGAGCCAGACGGACCTCCTCTTTGAATCGCGCAAGCGCCACGGCATTTTCGGCAATGGAGGGCCGGATGGTCTTAAGCGCAAAACGTGCCTCCTCCATCTGCTCGTCCAGTGCCTCGTAGACGTCGCCCATGCCACCGGAGCCGATGTGCCGGACAATACGGAACCTCCCGGCCAGCAGCGTGCCCGCGGCCAGCGTGCTTGGAGGCGCTGCAAGGGACAACAGGAAATCCCCGACTGGCGAGGCAAACGCATGATCGGAGTCGACGTCTGCAGCCAGCAGCGCCCGCAGTTCCGCGGCGAGTTCAGGCTGGGCTTTGCAGGTTCGCTCGACGAACTCGTCGCGTTCTTCTTGCGGTAGGTCCAGGGCAGCGTTGTACAGCAGCTTCAAGCGCCCCCACAGCGCGGGTGTCACTGGCGCTCCGCGAGCTCCGTACGCAGCCACGCGCGCGCCATGCTCCACTCGCGTTTGGCGGTGCGTTCGGAGACCCCGAGTACCTGCGCGATCTCTTCAAACGTGAGGCCGCCAAAGAAGTGGAGCTCCACCACGCGTCCCTGGCGGGCATCCAGTGCGGTCAGGCGCTCGAGGGCCTGGTGGATAAAGAGGATGTCCACCGTGCGATCCGCGGAGGGCAGCAGCCCTTCGTCCAGCGTGATCTGGTGCTGCACGCCGCCGCGCTTGCCGGCCTGTCGGGCACGCGCATGGTCGACAAGGATATGGCGCATGATCTGTGCGGCGGTGGCGAGAAAGTGGGCACGGCCCCCCCAGTGCGCGTTGGGATGGTCCACCAGATGCGCATAGGCCTCATGCACCAGCGCCGTCGGCTGCAGGGTATGGTCGGCGCGCTCCCGTCGCATGTAGGCCCCCGCCACGCGGCGCAGCTCGTTGTACACATGCGGGATCAACTGCGCTTCGACCTCTCGATCACCGGCACTCAGCTGAGTGAGAAGCGCAGTGATGGAAGGTTCTGAGGGCTCGGAGGCATGTGACGCGTTCGGGACGGCAGTCATGGGGGGGCTCCGGTTTGGGCTGTAGTATAGGCCCCGCGAAACGGTGAACCTACGAAAAAGTGAGCCCTCCCCGAGCTGGCTCACAGCTTTCTCTGCCTCCTGATAGGCTGGAGGGAATCGAAGTGCCGCACACGGCCCGCGGAGGGATGTGTGAGTGGTTGAAACAGGCGGTCTTGAAAACCGCTTTGCCTTAACGGGCAACGGGGGTTCGAATCCCTCTCCCTCCGCCACAATCCCGCAGAGATGTCAGGCGATAGGATGCCCAGCGGCGCGGTAGATGGCTTCGATGGCCAGCAGGTCGCTCAGGCCTTCCTCGCCCGGGGTCCTCGGTGTAGCGCCGGTGCGAATGCACTCGGCAAAGTGCGCGGCCTCTAACTGGAAGTGAAAGGTTTGCTCATCCGGGCTGGTTGCGTCCGCGTGCACATTCTTCTCCAGGCTCTTCAGATGGATGCCCGTATAGTCAAACGCCGGACCGAGCTCAAGCACGCCTTTATCGCCGTGAATTCTAAGGAAGCCGGGCATGTTCTCGCCGTAGCTTGTACCCACGCTCGCGAGGACACCCGACGGAAACGTCATCGTGAACTCCATCGTCTGCTCCATGCCCTTGAAGCGGCCGCTGGCGTGGTCGCGCGTGGAAACTGCCGCGGTAAAGGCCGACGGCTGCTCGCGGGTGAAGTAGCGGATCGCGTTCATCGGGTAGATTCCGACGTCCATGATGGGGCCGCCACCGGCCAGCTTGGGGTCGAGCCGCCAGAAGTTCTGATGCGGTGCGTTGAAGCCGAAAGCGCCTTCAAACGCCTGTACATTGCCGATCGCGCCGGACTGGATGATGCGCTCCGTCTCCAGGTGCGTCGGGTCGAAGTGACAACGGTAGGCGATCATCAGCTTCACATTGCTCCGCTTGCAGGCGGCGATCATGTCGCGGCACTCCGCCGAGGAGATGGCCATGGGCTTCTCGCAGAGCACATGCTTGCCCGCCTTGGCCGCACGCACCGTGAACTCCTTGTGCATGCTGTTGGGCAGGCCGACGTAGACCGCGTCCACGGCCTTGTTGTCGCGGATCGTGTCGAAATTCTCGTAGGTATAGATGGAGGACTCGGGGAGGCCATAACGGGCTGCCCACTCCTTGCCCTTGGTGTCGCCGTGGCCTGTGACGAGCGCGGTCACCTTGATGTTCTTGTCGGCGACCTTCAGGCAGCCACGGCCAAAGATGTCGGAGATGGTGCCGAGGCCAATCAGTGCGTAGCCGATCGGCTTGTCGGTTCCTGCAGCCGTGTCTTGCGTCAGCGCATGTCCAGCGGAGGGCAGGGTGATACCGGCAAGGGCGAGGGCAGAGAGCCTGGCAAAGTCACGACGATCCATCCGAATACTCTACGCGACGGCAATCGACCCGGTCTGGGCCGCTGCTTCATAATTCCAGAAGCCCATGAGGCAAGACGATCCACACGTGGTTGGGCTTCTCGCCACCCGATGCCTGCGCACCCTGACTCTGCTCTGGGTCGCGCTGTCCTTTGCCCTCGCCGGCCCCGGCTTTGCCCAGCACAACATCGCCTTCAGCCATCAGGCCTGGTCGTCTGAAGAAGGCCTGCCGGATGCGGGTGTGCGCGCGGTGCTCCAAGCCCGCGACGGCTATCTGTGGATCGCCACCGAAGGTGGTGCCGCGCGCTTCGATGGAACGGAGTTTACGGTCTTCCGTCACGAGACCGAACCTGCCTTCCGCAGCAACGACATCAGCGCCCTCGCCCAGGACAGCACCGGGAATCTCTGGTTCGGCACGGCCGATGGCCTGATCTCGCTTCATGGCGGAGCCTTCCATCACTATGGCGAGGGGGACGGTTTGCCCTCTGCCAGAATTCTCTCCCTGGCCGCCACGCAGGATGGCCGCCTTCTGATTCTTACGGGCAGCGGCCTTGCATTGTGGAACGGGGAGCACTTCACCACCCTCGCTGGTGTTACAGGCAGGGTGACTGCTCTTGACGCGGCAACGGATGGCGCTCTCCGCATACTGACGGAAGACGCAGGCACATGGCTCCTGACTCCGGGCGGTCTTCGTCGTGAGCCCTCCCTGCTCGGCCTTCCGGAGCGCGTCCTGGGCGTGGGGCCCGGACCAGGCGGAATCACGTGGAGCTACAGCGCCCGGGAGGTCGCGGTGTCGGGCGCTGGCCCGCTTCACACGTGGCGCACCGGTGCGGCTCTGCCCGGCTCCCGCATCACCGTACTGCACGTGGACCGCGAAGGCACGGGATGGGTTGGCACGACACATGGGCTCTTCCTTTTAGACCCAGCGAGCTCAGCTCCCCCGCAACCCATCAATCCCCTGCAACGCGACTCCATCCTGAGCCTCACCGAGGACCGCGAGGGCAATACGTGGGTGGGCACCGAATTCTCCGGCCTGCATGTGTTGCGTCCGAGGAAGTTTCGCAGCGAACCGGCGTCGGCGGGAGAGATTGTTACGGCCGTCGTCGCACCCTCGGAAGACCTGGCCTGGTTCGGCACGCGGAACGGTGGTGTCCACCGGATCCGGCATGGCACCGGGGATCAGCCGGTAGCGGCCGATGCCCTCACGAGTCCCATTGTGCTTTCGCTGGCGGCCGGCCCCCACGGCGATTTGTGGATCGGCACACCGGATGGCCTGAACCATGTTGTCGATGCCAAAGTTACGAAGTTCACCTCAGCCGATGGCCTTCCGGATGACTTTGTGCGCTCCGTGCTCGTGGACTCCCACGGGGTGGTGTGGGCCGGTACGCGGGGCGGGCTGGCGCGGATAGAGGCAGGCCGCATCACCGTACGCACACAGGCTGACGGGATGGGCAGCGACTCGATCGGGCCGCTGCTGGTGACCAACGGGGGTACGCCTGGCGCAACCCGCGGCGACGATCTCTGGGTGGGCACCTCGGGCGGCCTGTCTCACCTGCATGACGGGCGCCTTGACACCTTCATCCCCTACCAGGGCGCAACGTCCGGCACGAAAAACAAGCAGACTTCGATCGTCACGGCGCTCGCGCAGACCGGCTCGCAGGAATTACTGGTCGCGGTGCATGGGGCCGGTCTTCTTTTCTTTCACGAGGGACACTTCCGCGCTGTCGCACTTGCGCCGTTGCCGTCGGAGATCAGCTCTCTTGCGATCGATCGCAAGGGCTTCGCATGGATACGCGGTCTGCATGGTCTCTTTCGTATTTCTGTTGCGGCGTTGCGTCGGTGTGCGAACCAGGGTCCGCCATGCCCGGCCACCCTGGACCGCTTCGGCACCGCTGATGGCCTGCCAAATGACAATGCGACGGCGGAGGGCTGGCCCCAGCTCGCGCAGACCCCGGACGGCACCCTGCTGATTGCCACGCGCAAGGGCCTTGCGATAGCTGACCCGGTGCATCTGCCGGTAAACAACGTCCCGCCACTGGTGGTCATTCAACGCTTCACGGTTGACGGAATCGACCTGCCGCTTCGCTCGAAGTATCGGGAAGATGCAGAAGACCCCGAGGGCATCATCGTTCCGTCGGGTCGCAATCGCTACAACTTCTCCTTTGCCGCACTGAGCTACACACTGCCCGCCAAGGTGCGCTATCGCTACAAGCTGGATGGCTTCGACCGCGACTGGGTGGACGCCGGCTCCGGCCGCACCGCGTCCTACACCAGCCTGCCGCCAAGGTCCTATCGCTTCGAGGTGCAGGCGCAGAACAACGACGGCATCCAGAACGAGACGAACGCGGCCGTGTCCTTCCGCATCCTGCCACCTTTCTATCGGCGCTGGTGGTTCGCCGCGCTGGCCCTTCTGTGCGCTGCCGCGCTTGTGCTGCTCATCATTCGTCTCCGCGAGCGCGTTGTGCAGAGGCGTTTTGCGCTGGTGCTCGGCGAACGAAACCGCATGGCGCGAGAGATCCACGACACCCTCGCGCAGGACTTCGTCAGCGTCTCCCTGGGGATCGATATCGCGTCGAGCCTGCTTCGCAATCAGCAGGGGGAGCAGGCCCTCGACCAGCTGGCGAGCACGCGCCAGCTGGTCAAAGACGGTCTGCAGGCTGCACGGCAGAGCATATGGAACCTGCGCGCCAGTGGCGATGAGGACAGCCTGCCCGCGCGCCTGTCGGCCCTGGTCACGCGGTTCGCCGTGGACGGTAAACCGCCACGCCTCAGCATCGGCGGCGCCTTCCGCAAGCTGTCGGCTTCCATCGAAGCCGAGGTCCTTCGCATCGCCGGGGAGAGCCTGTCCAACGTCCAACGGCACGCCCGGGCAGGTGAGGTAAGTGTGGCCCTGTCCTACGGGACGGACTCCCTGCATCTCACGGTGCGTGACGATGGCGAGGGTTTCTCGCCACCTGATGCACAGCGCCTGGAGGGCCACTACGGCCTGCGCGGCATGCACGAGCGCGCAGCCGCGCTGGGCGGAGAGCTTATGATCACAAGCAAGCCGGGAGAAGGCACCACAGTCTCGCTCGTGGTGCCGCTACGGAAGGAGTCGCACACGCTGTGAGCCCGATACGTGTCCTGGTTGTTGAAGATCACCACATGGTGCGGCATGGCCTGCTGGCCCTGCTGGCCGTGGCCCCGGATCTTGAGATCGTCGGCTCTGCCGCGGACGGCGTGGAAGCGCAGGAGGTCTTTGCGAAGGTCCTGCCGGACGTGACGCTCATCGACCTGCAAATGCCGCGGGTGGGCGGCGTGGAAGCCATCGAAAAGATCCGCGCGCGCTACCCCGCGGCGCGCTTCATCGTGCTCACCACCTTTGACGGCGACCAGGATATCTATCGCGCCATGCAGGCGGGCGCCAAGGCCTACCTTCTGAAAGGCATGGAAGTCGACGAGCTGCTGGAGGCCATTCGTGCCGTGCACGCCGGCAAGGCCCGCGTGCCGCCATCGATTGCGGAGAAGCTGGCACAGCGCATCGGCGCGCAGGATCTCACCTCCCGCGAACTCAGTGTGCTGGAACGCATCGTGGCCGGACGCGCGAATAAAGAGATCGCCTCGGACCTCTTTATCTCGGAGGCCACGGTCAAGTCCCACGTGAACAGCCTGCTCGGCAAACTGGGTGTAGCGGACCGCACGCACGCCGCGATGGTTGCCCTGCAGCGAGGTCTCGTCCACCTGCCGTAGTCTGGCAAAGCCGTTCAGGTCTCTCTTTATGCGAAAACTCGTCGTTTTGATGCTTCTGGCTTTTGGCCTCTGCACCTCACTGGCTGCGCAGAAGACCTCCGCGTGGCGCTCCGCGAAGCCGGACGAACTGGAGGCCGTTTTACCCGCCCGGGCGCCCGTCGAGAAGGAGCACATCGAGACCGAGATGCGCACCGCCACCGGGATCGTCAACGACCATAACCAGATGATCGCCGCCGTGGTGCTGATCACGGCCGGCTACGCCGCCGACGGTAAATATTCGCACTATCTGCTGGTAGGAGCGCCGCTCACCCTGGGGGATCGGAGCCTGGCGCCCGGCGCGTATGTCGTGGGCTGGAAGCACGCCGACGATGGCCTGCTGGTGCGCATCTTCGACGCCCTTACCGGCGTGGAGAAGATCGCCGTGCTCGCTCGTCCGCTTGTTGGCGTTAGGCGTGTGGAAAGCTTCCGCATCTGGTCTCCGGCGGAAAAGCCCATTATTCAGATCGGGCGCTACATGCTGCCCTACAGCGTAGGGCCGTGAGCATGAAAGTACAACAGAAGGTGTAGCCCAAGGTACTCGCGTAAGGTTACTTAAGGGGTATCCTCGTCCTAAGCTTCACCAAGGGACCCTCATGCGCTTCGGGACATCTGCCACTTGTGTTGTACTCGCGTTTGCGAGCATGTACGCCTCCGCCGACACCGTCACCCCGGTCACCGGCTCCTATGAGGGCATCAGCGGCTCGGGCACGTTGACCGCCTCACAAAAGGGGAATGGGTCCTACCTGATCAGCAGCATGACGGGAACGGGCGTGACCACGCTGCTGCCTACCGGCACCATCAACAACAATGACAACCTGCTGTATCCGGGACAAACACCAGCCCTGGATGGGCAGGGGTTTGCCTTTACCGAGGTGATGAATGGGGAAACATACACGGTGGACCTGCTGTACCTGACGTCGGGAGACCTGACGGGATACGCCGCGTACGCGGTGGACGCGGCAGGCAATGCGGATCTGGAGGCGATCGACTTTACGCTTGGCGCGTCGCATGCAAGTGCCATTCGGGAGCTGGCGAGCGCTCCGGCGGGGCAGATGCAGAGCTTTGCATTCCAGTTTGCCTCGACCGCAGCGCAAACGCCTGAGCCTGCGGGAGTGGCGCTGCTGGGTACGGGGCTGCTGGGGATGGCCGGGCTGCTGCGTCGGCGCCGCAAGTAGATCTCAAACTGCAGATCGCCCACTGGCCGCGCCCTCGCGTCCTGTCCTGCTGCATCCAAAGGGACAGGATAGGGGAGGGCGCATGTCGGGCAAGAGGTTGAGTGCATTTGTCGTCGCAGGGACCTTGGGAGTGTTGGCGGCTGGGGCCTTGGTAGGTCCGAAGGTGCTGGCGGCGGAATCGGCGTCAGCGGCGGACCAGGCGTTTGTGGGGAAGGTGTCGCAGGGCGGGCTATACGAGGTTGAGGCGGGCAGGGTCGCAGCCAGCAAGGGGCAGACGCCCGTGGTGAAGAACTTCGGGGTGCTGGAAAGCCATGACCACGAAGGGGTGAACACCGAGCTGAAGCACATCGCCGGGCTGACTGGCGTCACCATCGCGCCGGGCCTGAATGCCGAGTTTACAGAGCGGCTGAACAAGCTGAAGGCCGTGCCGGCCGGGCAATTCGATTCGTACTATGTGGCGGACATGAAGGCCATCCATACCAAGGATGAGGGTCTTTTCGTGCAGGAGTCAGGCGAGGGCTCGACCGGATACAGGGACTTCGCGCACCGCACGGCGGTCTTGGTAAAGGCGCACCTGGGATGGCTGAACACGTTGTAAGCCGGTCCACTCTTCTGGGCGCCGCCGACCCTGCTCACCGAGGCCCTCGGGGTGCGGAAGGAGGGAACAAGGCTTTGAGGCGAGCATGGGCGTCCTGCCGGGTTGCGTCCGTGCACTGGGCAAGGCCAGGGTTCAGCACGCGGTCCAACTTGGATCTCGGCGGCTTGGAGCGCTTGGCGGCGGCCCCGGTGTGCGCAATGGCGACGAGCGCTGCACGAAGACGCGCAAGCTCTCGCTGTTTTCCGTGCTGTGTCAGGGTCAGAGTTTTCTGAAGCAATGCACCGCCACCAAACTGGTGTGCCGTCGGTGGCGGACGAACGACCAACACTAGAGCTGGTGCGCAGAGCGAATTTTTTGTACTGCGGCAGATCTTCTCAGGTTGTTACGGGTGAGTGCCCAGCCGCTGATGCGACTCGGCTCTCTTACGTGGCTGGATCCGCCTTATGCCGAGGTGAGGGTTGTTTGTTGCGGGAGAGCTGGAGCCAGGGCTCCGAAGGCGGTGAGGATCTCTGCCGTGGAGCGGCAGGCTCCGGTCTGGAGGTACTCCATGGCGTTCAGGGAGGCGTTGTGGGCGGCCTCCGAGGAGCCAATCACGCAGTCTTCCACGACACGGGTGTGGTAATCGCTTTGGTGGGCGTCGACGAAGGTGTAGTGCACGCAAACGTCGGTGAGGCCGCCGATGAGGATGAGGGTCTGGGCCTTGAGGCCCTTGAGAAGGATCTCGAAGTCGGTGCCGAAGAAGGCAGAGTAGCGGCGCTTCTTGATCCAGTAATCCTCTTCGGGACGAAAGCCGATTTTGGCCGAGATGGCGTTGTAGGGCGAGGTCTCGATGCAATGGATGTCTTCGGTGCCGTCGAGCTCGCGGCCAAAGTCGACGAGGTTCGGGCGGTGGCACTCCTGGATAAAGACGACGGGGATCAGCGCGGCGCGGGCGGCAGCGATAAGGGCGTGCGCATTGCCGATCGTGTCTACGGCGCTGGGCATGATGGGGATGGGCATGGTGCCCGGCGGCCCGGCGGCCTCCTGGATGTCGATGACGATGAGAGCTGGGTTGCCGACGATCATGTCCTGCTTCATGGCTTGGGGCGGGACCTTTCCGGGTGGGCGATAGGCGTAATGTTATGCGGGCCGGGAACGGCACGGCGGGGAAGAGGGTTTGCCTATCGCCACCATTGCTGATTGCCGTGGGAGCTGAGTGGGCGTGCTGGCGGTGGTAGAAGGGCGACAGTGCCCTGCGAGATACCGCGGGCCACCAAATCTGCGTGGCGGGCGTGGATGGCGAGGGCTGTTTTGGCGTCGGATGCTGCGGAGGACCGAGGGATCCTGGCTGGCGCTGCGCCGCTGGGCGGAGAGGCGCTGCGGGCACATTGGCCGGCGCCGTGGGTGTTTGCCGTGCTTGCCCTGGTGAATGGCGTCTTTCAGAGCTATCTCGTAGTGCCGCTCCCATACCTACTGCGCGGGGCGGGGTATTCGGTGGACCGGATCGGGGCGATGGTGGCGTTTGCGCTGCTGCCGATGACGATCTATTTCCTGTGGAGTCCGTTGCTGGATGTGTGGCTACGGCGGCGCACCTGGATCGTGCTGCTGGCGGGGGTGAGCGGGCTGATGCTGGTGGGCGCACTGCCGCTGCTGGCGACGCATACACGCGCGGCAATGTGGCTGCTGTTTGCGGGCTATGCAGTGAGCCTGATGACGAACTCGGCGGCCGGGGGTCTGCTGGCGGTGACGCAATGGGGTGAGGCCAAGGGGCGGGCCGGGGCGTGGATGCAGGGTGGTGGGTTGGCGGCGACGGCGCTGGGGGGAGCCGCGCTGTTGTGGTGCTCGCAGCATCTGCCGATGGCCGTGGCGGGAGCGGTTGCCGGGGTGATGGTGGCGGTTCCGGCGCTGATTGCCCTGACGGTGCCTGAGGCCGCGCCCGCTCGTGAAGGCCTTGGGACAAAGTGCCGCGCGATGGCGGCGGAGATTCGGGAGGCGCTGTTTTCGTGGAAGGCGGTGCCGGGGGTGCTGCTGCTGGTGGCACCGGTGGGGTCGGGTGCGGCGCAGAGCCTGTTTGCCGCGATGGCGCCGGAGTACGGCGTGGGGGCGCGCGGGGTGATGCTGCTGAACGGGGTGCTGGGTGGGGTGTTGACGATGCTGGGGGCATTGGCGGTAGCGGCCCTGCCAGCGCGGTGGGATCGGCGGCTGGCGTATGCGACGGCCGGGGCTGCGTGCGGGTGTGTGGGGCTGCTGCTGGCCCTGGCGCCGATGACGCCGGCCGTGTACTTCGTGGGCGTGGGGGCTTACCTGCTGACGGTGGGTGTCTGCTATGCGTACTTCCTGGGCGTGGTGCTGCAGACCATGGGTGCGGCCGCAGGAAGTGCGAGTACGCGGTTCACGCTGCTGGTGTCGCTGGGGAACCTGCCGATTGTTTACATGGTACGGGTGGAGGCGTGGGGGTATGGGCACTTTGGGCCGCGCGGCGTGCCCGCGCTGGATGCGGCGGGGAACCTGCTGGTAGCGGTTGCCGTGGCGCTCTGCCTGGGTGTGCCTTGGGTGCGGCGGTCGCGGCGGGATGAGGTGTTGATCGTGGGTAGTCGGTAGTTAGTGAGGAGTGAGGAGTGAGGAGTTGGGAGTAGGTTGGGCTGCCTGGGTGGTGCCGGTCCTGGCTGGGTTTTGGGGTGGGTGGGGTACCTGGGTGTTGGCCTCCCCGGGGGGACTTGCGGGGTAAAGTACGTTCGCTGGGGGAGTTAGCGGGGTACTTGCAGCTCTGGGGGGCTGGGGCCCTGTGGAGTTCGCCGCCCGGCTGCCTGGTTAGACCTCGTTGCCGTCGTCGTCGTCTTCTTCTTCTTCTTCGTCTCTTTCGTCCTGTTCTATGACTTCGAGGAGTTCGCGGTAGCGCACGTCTCCGGGGACTTCGTTTACGGGGGCGAGGGGGCCCTGGGTGGGGTCGAGAGTGATGTCGTGCACGAACTCGTGGGTGCTGTGGCGGGGTGCGGAGGCGAGGTTGCCGCTGGCGATCTGGAGCGCGTAGAGCAGGAGGCCGGCGCGGCGCGGGTCGAGCGCGTTGCCGGCGAGACCGTTCATGATCTGGCCGATGGCGTGCTGGATGGAGGAGTGGTCTTCGGGGATGGGCAGAACGAAGCTGGTCTGGTTGGGTGGCTCGTTGTAGGGGTCGTGGGGCGCGAGGGCCCTGGGGCGGCGGGTGGCGTGGTGGTAGTAGCAGAAGTCTTCCGGACCATTCGCGCCGCGGAGGCAAGGGGAGCCGCAGCGGTGGCCGTCGGTGAAGATGTGGCGGCATTGGTAGCGGCGGGTGGCGATTTCGGGGGAGGCGTTGGGCATGGGAGCTCCGGGGAGAGTTAGGGGTTAGGAGTTAGGGGTTGGGAGTTAGGAGTTAGGGTTAGGAGTTAATAGTGAATAGTGAATAGTGAATGAAAGGCGAGACTGGGTTCAGGGTTGGGGTGGGGGCCAGGC
>CAXTVC010000048.1:0-1907 GCA_964247615.1 uncultured Acidobacteriaceae bacterium | reverse complement strand
AGTGAATAGTGAATGAAAGGCGAGACTGGGTTCAGGGTTGGGGTGGGGGCCAGGCTATGTGCCAGGTTTTGCGGGCGCCGGGTTTTGGGGTGGGGGGAGTGGGTGGTTCCGGGGTGGTGGGGAGGGCGAGGATGGCTGCGCGGTGTTTGCGGGCGGCCTGCTCGTGCGTGGGGAGGTGGGTCTGGGTAGAGGGGTGGTGGATTTTGGTTTCGCTTCGCATGGTTTGTGCTCCCTGGCGTGGGTTGGGTGTCGTTGCAATAAAAAGAGCCCGGGGTTTGGCCGGGTGCAACGTAGAAAGCCCGGCGGTTGGCCGGGCCCTGCGGTGGATCTGGTTTGCTGTGTCTCCAGTGTAGGGACCCCGGGGCTTATTGCCTGCAAGAAGGGAACTACAACGAAGGTGGGAGACGCACGCGGTGGTATCGTGCCAGTGCGGAGCCTTCCCCCTGTCCCCGGGGCACATGTTTCCGTTTAGGAGGAGTTCCACGTGATCGATGCTTCCCCGACTCGACCCCCCGCGTTCTATGACGCAGAGCTGGCACGGCCCGAGCCGCCTTCGAAGGCGGCTTTCTGGACGGGATGGGTGCTGACGGCGCTGCCCGCGCTGATGTTGTTGAGTGGCAGTGTGACGGCGGCGCTGCGCTCGCCGCAGGTGGTGGAGGGCACGACCCGGGTTGGTTTTCAGGCCAGCTTTCTGCCGGTGCTGGCGGGCATCGAGTTTGTCTGCGCGGTCCTGTACCTGATTCCGCGGACGGCGGTGCTGGGCGCGTTGCTGCTGACGGCGTACATGGGGGGCGCGGTGGCCATCCACCTGCGGCTGGGGCAGGCGCAATGGGTGGTGCCGGTGATCTTTGGTGCGGTGATCTGGGTGGGGTTATTGCTGCGCCGGCCCGGGCTGCGGCGGATGATGGTGTCGGGGTACGGCGGCTGGGCCTGAAGCTGCTGATGGAGGAGGTGTACGCACACTGGAATCCCGGCTTTCTGTAGAGCGGAACCCTCAAGCGTGTGCTTGGGTGAGGCACCCGGCACCGATATTGGCCCCCCCCCCTGGAGCGAGTGGCCACTCGCCCTGTCGGAGATAGGCGACTTATGCCTGATTTGAAGGCTTATTCCGTTGACGCAAAGGCACAGGTGGATAGGCTGGCGTAACCGGGCGCAAACTTCAGGCTCCCGGTCCCAGGAGCCCTTCGATGCGTACCCACCTTCTTGCTGCAACTGTGTGCTTTGCGCTGCTGGCAAGCCGTTCTGCCCATGCCGACACCCTGACGACAAACCTCCTCACCAACCCCGGAGCGGAAAGCGGGAGCATCGCTGGATGGACCCCCGGCGGGAGCTACGTCGCCGGTGTCGATAGTGGAACTTTCGACCCGGGTATCAACCCGCACACGGGGAAGTATGACTTCTATGGCGTGTCGAGTGCCTCGGATTCCCTGTCGCAGACCATCTCGTTGTTGGGGCAAGGCGTGACCGTTGGCGAGATCAATGCCGGCAAGGTGACAGCCAATCTCAGCTTCTGGGAGCAGGGTCTGAATCAGGGTGCCACGAGTGACTCCGGTGAGGTGGAACTGACGTTTTTGGATGGCTCAGGGAAGGCTATCCGCTCGGTCTTCTCTGGCCAGATTGATTCTCATGATCTGAGCTGGGAGCACTTCGCCAGTGACTACCTTGTCCCGTCGGGAGCGCAGTCGGTGACTTACGAGATGGAGTTTATCCGCAACGTGGGAAGCGATAACGATGCGTTCCTGGATGACAACAGCCTGACCCTGAACGCGACGGCGCTGCCTATGCCCCCACCGCCACCCTCGGCTGTGACGCCGGAGCCTTCGAGTCTTTTGTTGCTAGGGACGGGGTTGCTGGGAGCGGTGGGCGTGCTTCGCCGCCGGTTGGTCTAGGGAGCGGAACGACGCGAG
>CAXTVC010000047.1:20080-24313 GCA_964247615.1 uncultured Acidobacteriaceae bacterium | reverse complement strand
CCACTCAAGGAGTGGCCTTCTTCACGTTTACGGATGGAAAGAGGCAATTCGCAGTTGCACTCAGAGGGTGCCGTAGAATTGGGTCCATCCGAAAATCTATATCTTGGGCGTCCTTGAAGATGACTAGTCTCCCCTTGCCTCCTCACGAGGAGAGTTCTTCGCCCGTATTATGGACGCGCGATCGCCTGCTGTGTGTCCTGCTTGTAGCCGGGGCTTTGGTGCTGACCTGGCCCGTCGTTGAGATGGGCATTAATGACGACTGGTCCTACAGCGCTATCGCATGGGACTTCGCCCGCACAGGTCGGATGGTTTACCACGGGTGGGTGTCCCCGATCATTGGATGGCAGGCTGTGTGGGGTGCGGCGGCTGTCCGCGCTTTCGGCTTCAGCTATACCGTGACGCGCCTGTCTGTGTGGCCCATTGCCCTTGCGGTCGTTGCTCTCTTCCATGCCGTCCTGCGGAGTTTTGGACTCAATCGAAGCCATGCCATCCTGGGTACGCTCACGCTGGGCCTGAGTCCTCTATTCCTCCCGCTCGCGGATACGTTTATGACGGACATACCCAGTCTGTTTGTCGTGCTGCTGTGCCTGCACATGTGCCAGCGAGCCTTGGCGGCGACTTCGGACCGGAGCGCGACTCTGTGGCTGAGTGCGGCAATCGTGTCGAACGTTGCGCTGGGAACGGTCCGGCAGCTGGCCTGGCTGGGCTTTCTGGTGATCGTGCCGTCGTGTGTCTATCGTCTGCGCAGAAGCAGAAGCCTGGTGATAACGACGTCACTGGTATGGATCGCAGGGCTCGCGAGCGCTTTGAGCATCCTGCGCTGGTTCAATCACCAGCCTTACACAAGCTCTGAGAAACTACTGCCAAGCCATATCCCTGCGTCCGCTCTGCATAACCTTACGACACGCTTCTGGGAAGCGATTCTGACGACGCTTCTGTTCTGCCTTCCCGTGTTGATTGCGGGCCTTGGCCGGATCCGCTCCATGACGACGGCGCGGCGCAAGGTCGCTGCTGTATTCACACTGTGCCTCGTGCTTCTTGCGGTATTCCAGCCTTCGCGCCGCGTCATGCTGCGGAAGGCGCCGCCATGGCTGGGGAACACGGTTGGTTTTCACGGCATCCTGCAGGGAGGCGGCCTGATTGGCCCAGCTCACGAGATCCCGCACGCCTGGCGGATCGGCTCGTTAGCCCTGCTGGTGTTGGCAACCGTGATGTTTGGCTACGCTTTGTGGGAGCGGGGACATCTCAGGCTCCAAGAACGTTATGGTGCGATCGCGGTACTGCTGCTGCCCTACGTTGCAGTGTATGGAGTGCTGCTGATTCCACGAGCGGTTGAGTTCGTTATGTACGACAGGTACATGCTCGAGATGATTGTTGTGGCGCTGGTTTTCCTACTGCGCTTACATCAGGACAGGCTTGCGGCGTCTGTCCCACTGATCAGCTACGTTACGCTGACAATCTTCGCCGTACTCGCCGTTGCCGGCACTCACGACCTGTTTTCACTGGACCGGGCCCGTGTGATGGCCTTTAACAACCTGCAGCGCCAAGGCATACCGGTGACGGCAATTGATGGTGGCCTCGAACTCGACGGGACTACACAGATACAGGCGTGGGGATACGTCAATGACAGCCGCATCATGCTCCCCCGTCTGAAACCGGCCAGCGGCAGTGGCCTTGGCTGCACGATATTTTTTGAGGCGTTTGCGCCTGCGATTCACGCCCGGTATGTATTGAACGTTGACGACAATCCGTGTGCCTCCGGAGAGCGTATTGCGGCCGTGGCGTATCGGACGTGGCTGCCGCGCGAGACGCATTACGTGGTCACCACCGAGACCTCCGGCGCGCCTGCGCAAAGCATGAGGTGAGCACCGTAAGTGCTGGTTCAAGAAAAATGCATGGCCGCAGATCTGCGTTGGTGGATGAGGGCCTGCGGACGTTGGCGGTACGTGTGATGGAGGACCTTACGCGCTTAGCTTCTCGATCTCAAGAACGCGCAGGAATTTGCCCTGTTGCGGGGAGGAAGTTTGGCGATCTCATCCAGGGACAGAGTTTCTCCGTGGTGAGCTCGAAGCGGCCTACTCGGTCCACGTGTGCGTCGGTGCCGACCGCGCGAGCTCAACGATTACCAGCTTCCTCGTTCACCAAAGACGTCAATGACATGACCGAGGCGTTCGGCCCCTTTTAACCAGTTGCCTTGCAGGCCGGCTTCTACGCGGTCTCCATCTCCGGCGGCGAGGGCCTCGACGATAGCAGCGTGTTCTTCGACGGAGGTGTGCAGATCCTTGATGATGGAGCTCGCATAGAGGCGCCAGTAGCGCTCGGTTTGCGGCTCAATGGCCTTGTGTAATGTTGTGAGCCTGGAGCCGGCGCCATGCTTGACGATCAGCCGGTGAAAGTCACGATCGTGATCGAAGATCTTTCCGGGTTCGCCCTTGCCGTTGGCGATCTCCAGCAGCTTGCTGTTCAGTAGCTCCAGCTCGGCACAGATCTCTTTACGTTCACGCGCCGGCAGGAGAGCCACGCCACGTCCGGCCATGCCTTCCAGGCGACCGATGATTGTGTAGAGCTCGTTCGCATCGTCTTTGGTCAGCGGAGCGACGATCATCCTGGACTTCTTGATGTTGCGATGTTCGAGGATGTAGCCTTCGCGCTGCAGCCAGTGGATGGCGCCACGGACGGGCGTGCGGCTCATATTCAGGCGCTCCGCCAGATCGGCTTCAAGGATCCAGGTTCCCGGCGAGAGCTTGCCGTGAACGATCAATTCGCGGAGTTCGCGGAAGGCGGTTATGAGGCTTGTGCCGTGCTCGGCTTTTTTTCGCTGCGGTGGCGCTGCCTTGGAACTCTTCTTCAGCACGGAGGCTCCCTCAACCCTGTCTACCCAGTGTGACCTCCATGTACTTTAGCCCCCATTCATGCGAGCTCTTCCAGGAGATCCTCACTGTGACAGAGTGCATCCAGAGGCACTGGAAAAAGCGGGGGCCGCACTGAGCCGGGCTTCCACCCCAGAAGAAACTCCACGGCAGGGCCGCAAATGCGTCCCTGGCAGGGACCCATACCGCATCGCGTCTGCAGCTTGGCATCGGTCCAGCCGTCGCGTGATCGCAGCTTATCCATGGCGACATCTTCACAGCGGCAGACGATGGTGCCCGCCCCTGGCAGGGCACGAAGTTCGGGTCGCAGGGCGAAGGTCTTTTCCAGGCCGGCGGCGAAGGTTCGCTCCGCGGCAGCGCGGGTTTTCAGCGTGGCGGTGTCGCGGCCGGCGCAGACCCTTCCCCCGATCTCCCCTTGAATGAGCGCAGCTTCCAGGCCTGCGATGCCCGTGGGTTCACCCACGCAGAAGATGTCGGGAACGGAGGTCCTTTGCTCACCGTCCACCCGAACCAAGGAACCCGCGAAGGCGCAGCCGAGCAGCGCTGGCAGCTCTGTATTGGGGACGAGGTGAAAGCCACAGGCCAGCAGGTCGCAGGACTCTTCCCACGTGCGTTTGCCGTCCGTGAGGCGCACTGCACGTAGGGAGCCGGTCTCACCGGCGATGGCCTCGAGGGGCCAGGAGCCGGTGTGGAACGCTGCCCCAGAGACCGAGGCGCGGTAGCGCATGCCCTGCCAGATTTTTGCCGGATGGGACCAGAGCGTGGCGGCAAAGGCCGCAAGGCGCATCAGCGGTGCCTGCTCGACGATGCTGACGACGATGGCCCCGTAGGCTCGAAGATGTGCCGCTACAGCAAGCAGAAGGGGCCCGGTGCCCGCCACAACGACCCTCTTGCCTTCCACCGGAAAGCCCGCTTTGACCAGCGCCTGGAGCCCGCCTGCGCCAAAGACGCCCGGCAACGTCCAGCCGGGGAAGGGGAGAAAGCGTTCCCGCGCGCCGGTAGCGAGGATGAGCTGTTTGTAGCGAAAGGTCTCGGTGGAGGACCCCTTGGCGTCTTCACGAAGCGCCTGCAACGTGTGAGGCGCGGGCGCAGCGAAGACCCTGCGGCCACTGAGCACCTGGGCACCGCTGCGGGTGAGCCGCTCCAGGGCGCGGTGCTTCGCGGCGTCCTCGCCGCCACCGGCCTTTGTGTTCCCGGCCTCAAAGCCGCCGCGCCAGATCTGTCCGCCGGGTGCGGCGTTGTCGTCCAGCAGCACGGTCTGGCGACCACCCTCGGCTGCGGCGGTGGCTGCGGCGATGCCGGCTGGACCGGCACCGATGACGAGCACCTCAACGTTGGTCATGGCTGTGTCTCCACGCTCATG
>CAXTVC010000047.1:0-19980 GCA_964247615.1 uncultured Acidobacteriaceae bacterium | reverse complement strand
TCATGGCTGTGTCTCCACGCTCATGCCCTCGACACAGGTGATGAGGCAGGTGCGCCGTTGCGAGAGCCCGTCCACCACGGCGCGGCATTCAAAGCAGATGCCCATGCCGCAGAGTGGGCCCCTGGGCATGCCGGTTACGGAGGTACGGCAAGCGGTGTCTGCCCGGAGGAGCGCCGCGGCGACGGTGGTCCCGCGCGGCACGGCCAGTGCAGAGCCGTTCACATGGATGCGGATGTCGTCAGGCATGCGCTGCTTCCGTTGAGAGGCTCAGTCTGGCAGGCAGGAACGGCGTCGAATCGATGCTTGATGGACGTCCGAAGAGGCGGTCTACAAGGAGCCGTGCGGCCCCAGGGGCGTCCGTGATGCCAAGCCCTTCAAAGCCGACCGCAAGCCACAGCGTCCTGTCGTCACTGAGTCCTTCTGCCGGTCCGATCAGGGGCAGTTTGTCCGGTGTTGCGGAACGAAAGCCTGTCCACACGCGCAGAGAAGAGAGGCTGCGAATGCCGGGCATATACATCTCCGCGCGCACGAGCATCTGCTGCAGAATGGAGGCGTCAGCCGCGGGGTCCTCGTTGCCATACTGACGTGAGGAGCCAATCAGCATCTGGCCTGTGCGCCGTGGCTGGATGTTGAACGCGACCGAGTCGCCGGAGAGCTTGTGCGCACTCTTGAGATACCCGAGCTCCACGAGCTGATGCCGTGCAAAGCCTGGGTAGCGGTCCGTGATGACGAGGTGACCCTTGCGCTTGCGCAACGGGAGCGAAGGCAGAAGAAGCGTTGCATCGGACCCTGCCGCAATCACCACTGTGGCTGCGTGCAAGTACGTTCCATCTGCGAGCGTGACCCGGCCATCCTTGGCGGCCACGGCGCGCCCTTGAAAGAGCTGTGCGCCGAACTCGATTGCATGCTGGAGGTACACCTTTGCGGCCGCGGGTGGATAGACGACACCGTCGTCAGGAACGAGCAGGCCGCCGGCGAGACCACGGCGGAGATTGGGCTCCTCACCGGCCAACGCAGCTGCATCCAGAATCACCGTGTCGACTCCCGCGGCGGCACAGGTCCTTGCCTTGTTGAAGACTTCCTGCATCTCTTCATCGTCGGTAGCGACCCAGATGGTTCCGCAGTTTTCGAACTCTACGGCTTGCGGCAGGTCATCCCGTTCCTCGCGCCATAATCCGCGGGAGAATGCGGTAAGCGCGAGCTGCGCGGGGGAGTCATCCATCACAACGACGTGCCCCATGCCGGCAGCCGTGATGCCTCCTCCAGGGACGTGCTGTTCCAGAACGCCAACCTGCAGTCCGGCGCGCGCGCACTCGCGGGCCACGGCGGTCCCGACGATCCCGGCCCCGATGACCAGGACGTCCATGCTGTTCACTGTTTGGCCCGGAAACCATTGGCGAAGGGATCATCCGCGGCGAAGCGCAAATGAGCTTCACCGGTCACCCAAGCGCGTCCGCGGATGCTGGGAAGCACCTTTCCGTCCTCTGTTTCCTCAATGGATCCTTCGAAGTACGTGCCGAGGATGCCTTCCTGCTTCCAGATCTGGCCGGGAGCCAGCTTTCCGTCCGCGTGAAGGCAGGCCAGCTTGGCACTGGTACCGGTGCCACAAGGGGAACGGTCGTACTCCGCCCCTGGGCACAGGACGAAGTTTCGTGAGGAGTTTGCCGGATCATGCGGTGCGCCGAAGAGCTCGACGTGATCGATCTCCCCGCCGTGCTCCCCGGTGATCCCGCCAGCGCGGAGTGCTTTCAGAATGGCTGTGGTGACCGCGAGCAGATCGTTGCTGTTGGACGGCTCGATACGGTACGGGTGATCGCCGACCAGGAAGAACCAGTTGCCGCCCCACGCGATGTCTCCAGTGAAACGGCCATACCCTGGGACGTCGACAGGAACCGCTGCGCGGAAGCGACTGCTTGGCACGTTCTGGACGGTGACGCTGCCGTCAGCGTGCAGGCAGGCCTTTACCGAGCCCACCGGCGTTTCGATGGTGTGTATGCCCGGGGTGATGCGACCGAGATGAGCCAGTGTCTTGACGACGCCGATCGTGCCGTGGCCGCACATGCCGAGATAACCGACGTTGTTGAAGTAGATGACGGCTGCGGCAGAGTCGGTCTCGAGGGGCTCAACGAGGAGCGCACCCACGAGCACATCGGAACCGCGGGGCTCACACACGATGCCTGACCGGAAAGCATCGAAGTCGGTCCGGAAGCGGTGCAGACGCTCTGAGAGGGAGCCGTTTCCGAGATCGGGTCCGCCACTTAGAACGACGCGGGTGGGCTCACCCTCCGTGTGGGAGTCGACAACATGCACGGTGCTCTGCCAAGGCATAGCGGGATGCTAACACTTTGTCCACGAAATTGAATACGTTGATTCCAGGGGTGAGCGTCCCTGTTTATCCCATTGAAACGCACGCTGAAGTTGACCTGCAGGGACCCATCCGGAGAAGGGGTGCATCGGCACAGGATGAGGCGGTCGGGACCTTTCTTGCATGCGCTGCCCAGGAGCCTTGCCGCGCTGTTGGCCCCGCCTGGCCGGAGCAGCGGGAGGGCTCCAAAATGCCGGGTCGACTGATGGAAGGGGATGTAGTGTAGACGCATGATCGTGCGTCCGCAGCGTTCATGCAGAGATCGCATCATCCTGCACCTGATAACTGCCGCCCTGTCCCTGTCCGGGTACGCTCGTGTGACTGCTCAAACGAGCGTGCCAGTAGCTCGGACACTGCAGCATGAGGTTCTGCAGACGTGGACGGTGGAGCAAGGGCTCCCGCACAACTTCATCACTGCCATTCAGCAGACACCAGACGGCTTTGTATGGGTGGGCACCTATGGAGGGCTGGCGCGCTTCGACGGTCTGCGGTTTCGGAGCTTCGACGAAGAGGCTCCTCCCGCGCTTCGCGGGAAGATCACCGATCTAACGGTCGATGCGCGGGGTGCCTTGTGGATCGCGACGGACAATGGTCTGCTGCGCTACGCAGATAGCACCTTTGCTGAGGTCCCGTTGCGCGCGTGCACTGCCCGTGCAGTGGGCCAGCTCTTGCCAACCCGTGACGGACAGGGTGTCTGGGCGCAGTGTGGGAACGGCATCTTCAAGGTAGACGCTGCGACGCGGACGGTGACGCTCCCGGTGCGGGTCTCTGGACATCTGCTGAGTTATACGGAAGGCAAGCCCGGCGAGCTCTGGTGCGCGGAAGGCGATGGCGTCTCTGTGTACGAAGCAGGGAAACGTGTGCGGACGACAGCGCTTCCTGGCGTCAACATCCTCTACACGTCGCCACAACAGGACATCTATGCAGCGGATGGGCACCATGTGTTTCGCTGGAGTGCAGGCAGGTTTCTGCCGCAGCAGATAGCCAACGGTGACGGCCTTGTGCGCCTGCTGATTGACCGCAGCGGAGCGATGTGGACGGCCAGTGGAGGGCTGCGAGGCGTTAGCCGGATTGCGGCTGGCAGCGCGGAGACGCTGGATGATCGGCATGGTTTGCTGAGCAATGATGCGCGTGTGCTCTACGGGGATCGGGAGGGCGATATGTGGGTAGGCACGATTGCCGGCCTGCAACGACTGCATCGGGGTGTGTTTACGGCGTATGGACCGGAGGATGGACTCGCCCCAGGACGCGCGCAATACGATGCCGTCTTCGAGGATGGGCGGGGTGCCATCTGGGCAGGCACGTTGCGCTCCGGCGTTGCACGATTCGACGGGGGCCGGTGGCAGCGATTCGATGCGCGTCATGGCCTGAAGCGTGGCCAGGTGCGTGGGTTTGCGCAGGGGGCGGAGCAGCCTGTTGTGGCGATCTCGGATTACGGGATGTATGCCGGTCGCGGCGGTACGTTCCATAAGCTGCCGAACATACCGGGAGGCTATGTCACCTCGCCGATGCGGGATGCGGGTGGCGACCTCTGGTTCAGCCAGCCGCACGCCGGGGTGTACCGATGGCACGCCGGGCAGCTGACCCACTATGGCCAGGGTGAGGGACTCACGAGCGACTCCGTCTGGGCCTTGGCACCCGGCCGCGGCGCGCACCTGTGGGCAGGTACGCAAGCGGGCTTGTATGAATGGGATGGAACGGTGTGGACCCGCACGCTGGCCACCCAGGGTACGGTGCTGAGCGTGAGTCCGGCGGCCAGAGGTGGTTTGTTTCTTGGCACAACGCATGGGCTGCTGTATCGACCGGTGACGGGCGAACCGGTAACCCTGCGGCAGGAGAACGGCTTGCCCAGCGACACCATCTTCAGCCTCGTCGAAGATGCGCAGGCGAATCTCTGGATGGCCACCGCACGGGGCATCTGCCGAATGCCCC
The DNA here is from genome assembly GCA_964247615.1 of uncultured Acidobacteriaceae bacterium. Taxonomy (GTDB): domain Bacteria; phylum Acidobacteriota; class Terriglobia; order Terriglobales; family Acidobacteriaceae; genus Granulicella. The sequence continues at coordinate 15,683 of CAXTVC010000047.1, read as the reverse complement.
GTGCCGCGGTCGATGCGTGGGTGGGGAAGGCGCCAGCGCAACTCAGCCCGGTATGCTTCACGCGAGACGATGGAGTAAAGAGTGGTGTGCTGCCCCTGTCGCAGGTCTCTGCGCTGTACGCCCGCAATCACCTGGTCTGGTTTGCAACGGACACCGGCCCTGTTTCTGCAGCCGAAGGGGAACTCCCTGAGCTGCAGCCGACCGCGGTGCTGGATGAGGTGACCGTAGACGATCAGGCCGTCGCAAACCGGTCCGGAACGATAGCGCCGGGCCGCCATCGCTGCGTGTTTACGTTTACGGCGCCTGCCTTTGTGGCTCCACAGCAGGTTCGTTTTCGGTATCGGCTGAACGGGTGGGACACCCAGTGGGTGCAAGCAGGGGCGAGCCGCCAGGCTGTGTACACCGGCCTCCCTCCGGGCAAATACAGCTTTGAGGTGCAGGCGGTCGGCAGAACCGGAGAGGGCGGGCCCGTGTCCCGGGCGCTTGCCCTGCAGGTTCAGCCGTTCTTCTGGCAGACGACCCCCTTTCGTATCGCGGTGCTGGTCGTGCTGGGCGGCACCCTGGCGGAGACCGTACGGCGACGAACGTTGCGCCATGCAGAAAGACTGAACATGCGGTTTCAGGAGCGCTCCGCTGAGCGGGAGCGGATAGCTTCGCAGATTCACGACACGTTCGTGCAGGACCTTACTGGGACGGCTCTGAAGCTTGAATTGGTGGAGCTACAGGTCGCAGGGGAACCCATTGAGGCCCAGCGGTCCCTGCAGCAGATCAGCGCCGGACTGCGGGACATGATCGCGCGCAGCCGGGACATAGTTTTCAACCTGCACTTGATGGCCGGCTCCGGCGACAGCCTGCTGGATCTGTTGCGCTCGGTGGAACAGGAGTTCCGGCTTGGAGCGCTGCCAGGGTATGAGGTGCGCAGCGCCGGACCGCTGCCGGTGCTGCCGCCGTTTCTTCGCGATGAGATCTACCGCATTTGCCGTGAAGCTGTAGCGAATGCCTTTCGTCATGCGAGAGCGCGCCAGGTAGTCGTGACAGCCGCATGTGAGCGGGGCTGGCTTACGGTGCAGGTAATTGACGATGGCGTTGGCATGTCGTCGACGCTATTGGCTGAAGGCCGCCCCGGACACTTCGGTCTTACCGGAATGCAGGCGCAGGCTGAGCGGATACGAGCCACGCTGCAGATTGAAAGCTCGCCTTCCCCCGGCACGCGGCTTTGCCTGAGAGTTCCGCTAAGCCAGGAGGGGATGTTACGGCGGAGCTGGAGGAAGCTGTCAGCACGCAGCAGGTCAGATGCTACGCTGCCGTAAGTCGCCGTGATGAGGAAGGGGATTGCTTGCCTGCAGAGAGCCCAGCCGTAAAGGTCCTGATCGTCGATGACCACCCCATGGTGCGGGAGGGGCTTGCAGGCATTCTTACCCGTTACCAGTTGCACGTCGTTGGTCTTGCAGCGACGGGTGGGGAGGCGGTGGATCTGTTTCGGGCAGAGCGACCGGATGTTGTGCTCATGGATCTCCGGCTCCCCGATGGCAGCGGAATCGACGTTCTGCGATCGCTGTTGAGAATGGACCCAAGCGCGCGCGTCGTGATGCTGTCTTCGGCGCAGGGGGAGGCTTCTGTCTACGAGGCGATCCATGCCGGTGCCTGCGGGTACCTGCTCAAAGGCATTGAAGGCGGGATGCTCGCGCAGCAGTTGCGTCATGTGGCCGCGGGTGGCCGGGCGCTTTCACCAGAAGCAACGGATAAGCTGCTGCACTACAGCGGCTCCCGGCGGCTGAGTGAGCGCGAGATCAGCGTCCTCTCGCTGATCTCCGGGGGCAAGAGCAACAAAGAGGCTGCGCAGCTGTTGTTTATCACCGAGGATACGGTCAAGGTTCACATGAAGAGCATTCTTGCAAAGCTGCAGGCGAATGACCGGACACAGGCTGTGGTGATTGCGTTGCGGCTTGGTGTGCTGTCGCTGTAAGCCAGCTACCCGAAAGGGTTAGCCAGAAACTACTCCGATGAGAACCGGCGGTTCGCGTGGGCTTTGTTAAGCTTGTGGGACCTGATACGTACATGTGCCTTTTGTGGGATTGCCTCCCGCTGGCTGATTGCGCCCCTGCGCTGTCAGCCAGCGGTGGCGTCGTCCCTTCTGAGCAGTGTGAGAGCCGATCGTGGCGGTCAGATGCATTCTTCGGAGGGTGATCCATGAGGTTTAGATACTTTGGGGCGCTGTGTCTTTCCGCAGTTTCTCTTGCATTCGGCACTGGTGCTCCCACCCTGCAGGCTCAGACGACGCCGCAGATCACCCGGGCTGTGAACCCCGCCGTTCGGATCGTGCGCACGGCCAGTGTGCCGGTTCAAGTGCGGTCTGCTACGGATCTTGGGCGTGTGACGCAGTCGCTACCCATGAAGGACATGATCCTTCGACTGAAGCCCAGCAAGGAACAGGCCCAGGCAGCATCGGCCTTTCTGGAAGAGCTCCAGAAACCCTCTTCGCCGAGTTATCACAAGTGGTTGACGTCCGCCGAATTCGGCAGCCGTTTCGGTGTGGGTGATGCCGATCTGGCCAAGGTCACCGACTGGCTGAAGAGTAGTGGCTTCTCTGTCACCGAGGTCTCTGAAGGCCGGCGCTGGATCCGCTTTGCCGGTGCTGCCGGGCAGGTGGAGCAGGCCTTCCGCACGGAGATCCACAGCTACAATCGCAACGACGCGACGCACTATGCCAATGCCGCGGAGATCTCCGTGCCGGAAGCGCTTGCTGCGGTCATCTCGGGTCCGGTTACGCTGAACAACTTCGAGAAGGCCCCGCAGCACACCCCGGTATCCAAGGTGGTGCGTAACGTTGATGGCAAGCTGGTGCGTGCGGGCGTGGTCAGCAAAGCAGCAAGCAGAGCCTCGACGAGTCAGGCGGATACGTCGCTGGTTTTGCCGTCCGACAGCAAGCTCTCGGGCCCACACTCGCTTTTCACGACGGGTGGATCGCCGGAACAGATCTTCTTGGCTCCTGGCGATTTCGCAAAGATCTACAACACGCAGCCGCTGCTGACATCAACCACCCAGGGCAAGGATGTTTCGATTGCCATTGTGGGGCGCTCCGACATCAGCATCTCTGACGTGGAGAGCTTTCGGACGGTCTTTGGCCTGCCTTTCAACGACCCGACCGTGCTTTATGCCAACGACGATCCTGGTGTGATTCCGGGTGATGACGAAGAGGCGATTCTGGACGTGGAATGGTCCGGCGCCGTGGCGCCCAAGGCGAAGATCAACTATGTTGTCGGGTCCAGCACAACGACCACGGACGGCGTTGATATCGCAGCGTCCTACATCGTGGACCATATGGTGGCACCGATCATGTCGGTGAGCTTCGGTATATGTGAGCAGGCCATCAGCCAGGACGAGAACGATTTTTATCACGATCTCTGGCAGCAGGCCGCAGCGGAAGGCATCACGGTCTTTGTGTCGACCGGCGACTCCGGCTCAAGCGGGTGCGATATCCCCTCGGTGTACTTCGCGACGCCCTATGGCCTTGGCGTGAATGCGCTCGCTTCCACGCCGTATAACGTTGCAGTCGGTGGAACAGAGTTTGCGGACACGAACCTGAACACGTACTGGAATCTTGCGAACGACAAGAACCTCTCCTCTGCGAAGGGCTATGTGCCGGAGGCCGTCTGGAATGAGAGCTGCAACCCGGCCCTGCCCACCAGCTTGAGCAATTGCTACTTTAGCCCTGAGATCGCCGGGTCCTATGCCGGCGGGGGTGGTGCCAGCAGCTGCTCCGTGCACCCCGACGATAGCAACGCGAACATCATCACGGGCCTTTATGCATGCCAGAGTGGCTATCCGAAACCAAGCTGGCAGGTGGCAAGGGGCGTTCCACAGGATGGCGTCCGCGATCTTCCTGATGTGTCGCTTGCTGCCGCAGGCGGCCATGATGGCTACCTGATCTGCTATGACGGCTCCTGCCAGTACAAACAGGCTACCGATGGCACGGTAACGCTATTGCAGGCGAGCGTGATTGGCGGCACCTCGGCTTCATCCCCCTCGATGGCTGGCGTGATGGCGCTTGTGGAGCAGGAGAACGGCACATTCCAGGGGCAGGCTGACTACAAGCTGTACGAGCTGGCCGGCAAGCAGAATAGCGCCAAGTGCGATTCGGGCAAGCAAACGGACCCATCCCAGAAGAGCACCTGTGTGTTCCATGACATAACAGCGGGCTCGAACAGCTTGAGCTGTGTGTTTGGCCGGACAGACTGCACGGTGTCTGTGCCCGGCGTGGACGGATACGGCCTGTTGCCGGGCTACCCGGCCACGGCGGGCTATGATCTGGCCTCCGGTCTTGGTTCGGTGGACGTGGCAAACCTGTCAAAGGCCTGGGGCGCTCTGTCTACCTCGGCCACACAGACCACCCTGACGGTGTCTCGCACCAGCTTCCCGCACGGATCGACGGTGACGGTCAGCTCGCACGTTCTGCCTGAGAGTGGCAGCGGCGTACCAACCGGTGATATCACGTTTAAGGCAGACGGCGCTCACGTGCAGGTTGGGCCCTTGTTCGCGGAGACGCTTACGTCCGGTCGGTTCAGCGGGCCGATCAGCAGTCTTCCTGGCGGCACCTATAATCTCACTTCGCTCTATGGTGGCGATGGCACGTTTGATAGCAGTGTCTCCGCCCCGGTTTCTCTGACGGTGACACCGGAGTCGAGTGTGCTTACGGGGCAGACCTTTGCCAAATCGCAGTTCTTCATCCTGGGCCGTCAGCCCATTGTCCCCAGAACCGCAACGGGTCTCGGTGGTCCGTTCTTTCTGCAGGTTGATGTGGCAGGTGCTTCAGGAGCGGGTGTAGCGACCGGCAACATCGTTCTGACAGAGCATGGCAACGCTTACGGCACGTACCCTTTGGACCACAATGGTTCGGTGTATATCCAGTGCGGCCCCTCGACACCGTGTGACCTCGCGCGGGGCAATTACATCTTTAACGCGGTATACAGCGGGGATAGCAGCTTTGCCAGTGGCAAGACCTCGCTGCCCTTCACCATCACGCGCGGCTCCGTCAACTACTCCGCCACGGTGAGCTCGCAGACACCGCCGGTCAACACCAAGGTGCTGGCCAAGGTGTATTTCGACTTCGACCCTGTGACTGTACCCACGGGCCTGGTCACGCTTACGCGGGACGACACCGGTGCCGTACTGGGCAGCGCGATGATCAACGAAAAGGGAGTCGCAAACATCCCCTTCATCGCCGCGGCAGGAGACTACTTCATCGTGCCGTCTTATGCGGGCGATGCCAATTACAAGGCCGGAATCCTGCGCTCCTATCCTGAGGTGGCCCCCACGGAGACTGGCAGCAGTGGGACAGTGATTCAGCTCACCACCAGCGGTGAAGCGACGACCATTGGATCGAGCACGCGAATCAACGTCGCAGTCAGGGGCAGCAATGGCAATGTTCCTGTACCTACGGGCACGGTTACGCTGCATACCAATACCGGTCTGCAAACAGCTCCGCTGCCGCTGGTGAACGGACGCGTTTCTGGCGCGCTTACCTGGAACACCGCTGGCCTGAATCGCTTTTATGCAACCTATGATGGCGATGCACACTACGCCGGCAGTCGCACACCCGCGACGACGGTGCATGTAAACAAGGGCCAGCCTGCACTGGCCTTGCAGGCACGCACACTTGTGGTGACGAAAGGAACACAGGCGAGCGTCACGGCTCTGATCACTACCGGAGTTTCAGCGGACGTAGCGGCGCAGCCTACTGGAGTCGTGCAGTTCTTCGATAGCGTGAATGGCATGCCCGCGACGAAACTGGGGGCTCCGCAACCAGTGAACGTGGGCAACAACAACTCCATTGTGGCGACGCTGGCGCTTGCGCTGCCGGAAGGGAGCCACACGATCACGGCCTCCTACCTGGGAGACAGTAACTGGAAAGAGGCAGACGCTGGTGGCGCTGCCACCGTGCAGGTGCAGTAAGCTCACTGCACAATAGCGGGTACGGCGAAGAGACGGGTCGTTGCGGATGGAGTTTCCGCAGCGACCCGTCTTTGTTTGACTTCGGAGCCCTTCGGCTAAACGTGATCCCCGGTGAAGACGTCCGTATCCATGGGTACCTCCCGTCAGTCGTGAGCATCAGCTTGAAGCAGCAGCTATAGTGATTTCGTGATGGAAGAGAAGCGTTCCTGCTCACTGGGTAATGTCGTTGTTCTTGACCTGATGTCTTCGTGGCGTTCGTCGCGCCCGAGCGCGCCGCAGAGTGCAGATGCGGAGTAGACGTTGCTGGTTGGGAAAGACGGTCGTGGTGGCCTTGTTTGCGGTGGCCGCGCAAGGGAGTGTCTTCCAGGCACAAGCGCCCGTGACCAAGGCTGTCCCACCCGCTGACGCAGCGCCGCTGCATATACCGCAGTTGGTGGATATCACCGCAAAGACGGGCATTCGTTTTGAACACCAGTCGAGCCCGGAGCAGAAGTACATCGTGGAGTCGATGAGCGGCGGGGTGGCGCTGCTTGACTACGACGGCGATGGATGGCTGGATATCTACTTCACCAACGCGCCCTCAGTCAGTATGGCAGAGGCTGGAACCAAGGCGCGAAGTGCGCTGTACCGCAACAATCACGATGGCACTTTCACTGATCTGAGTGAGAAGGCCGGCGTTGCGAGCCCGTGCTGGGCCATGGGCGCTGCAGTCGGCGATATCGACAATGATGGATGGCCCGATCTTGCGGTGAGCTGCTTTGGCGGCGTGGTGCTGTATCGCAACAACCATGACGGTACGTTCAGCGACGTCACGCAGCGCTCCGGGCTGGGGCAGGACAAAGGCTGGGCGACTGGGCTTGCGTTTGGGGATTATGACGGGGATGGCTTTGTCGATCTCTTTGTGCCGCATTACGTCGACCTAGATATAGCGCACCTGCCGGCGTTCGGGTCGGAGAAGACGTGTACGTATCATGAGGTCCCGGTGCAGTGCGGGCCGCGCGGCCTGAAGGGCAGCAGCGACAGCCTGTATCACAACCATGGCGATGGAACGTTTACCGAAGTAAGCAGACGGGCGGGGGTGAATGATCCGCAGGGCTACTTCGGACTGCAGGCCGTGTGGTCGGATTTTGATAACGACGGCAAGCTCGATCTTCTGGTGGCCAATGATGGAGAGCCGAATTTCCTGTACCACAATGAAGGCGGTGGGATGTTCCGCGAGATCGCCAACGAGTCAGGCGTGGCGCTGAGCGAGGACGGCAACGAGCAGGCCAACATGGGGATAGCCCTGGGTGACTACACACGCACAGGGCGTGAGAGCATCGCGATCTCGCACTTCAGCGATGACTATGCGGTGCTGTATCGGAATGAGGGCGCGCTGAACTTTACAGATGTCGCGCACGTCGCGGGGATTGCGCGATCGACGAAGCCCTATGTGGGCTGGGGCGATGCCTTCGTGGACACAGACAATCGTGGCCTTCTGGACTTTGTGCTGGTGAACGGACATGTGTACCCCCAGGTAGACAACGCCTCAACGGGAACACAGTATCGGGAGCCGAAGCTGTTGTTCTGGAACAACGGGGACGGCAGCTTTCGTGATGTGAGCCATAGGGCAGGGCCAGCGATGGAGGTACCGCAGGTGAGCCGCGGGTTGGCCGTCGGGGACCTGTTCAACACAGGGAAGCAGGACCTTGTCATTGAGAACCTGACAGGTGGGCCCATGATTCTCGAGGTGAACAGCGACCCAGCGAACCATTGGGTGAGTTTTGAACTTGAAGGCGGACCTTCCAATCGCCTGGCGTTGAACGCACGCGTGAGTGTGCGTACAGGAACCGCGCAACAGATGAGCGAGGTGCTCAGCGGGGGCAGCTACCTGTCGCAAAGTGACCTGCGGCGGCACTTTGGGCTGGGAACGGCGACGCGTCTGGATGAGGTCACAGTGGAGTGGCCGGATGGCAAGGCACAGCACTTTCGAGACCTGAAGGTGGATTGCTTTTACAAGCTGAAGGAAGGCTCCGCGCCGCGTGTTGTGAAGCCGTAAGGAGGTACGTTCGACAGCCCCCCGTGAGGTGATGCTGGCCCAAGATGAAGCGCACACAAGACTGATCTCAGGTTGGCGCTGAAGAACCGATTTTTCTGTAAGTACGAGAGTGCCGCGAATGTATTTCTGAGGGAAGCGCCAATGCGGCGCGCTTGTAGTCATTCTTTGTCGCCTAGAACGTACGCGGAGAGACGTTCGGCGGACAGAAAGCGTGATGGGGTCGAGGTTTTCGCGGTTCAGCGTGGCTTAAGGCTGCGGCCGTATGTTGGCTCTATGGTTCTTCTCAGGCTTGACACAGGTGTCGCCTGGGGTCTGCTGATGGTGATGGTTCCTTGTGGGATGAGGTCGCAGGCACCGGCGGGTGTGGGCCTCATGCCAGAAACGCTGACCCTCGAACAGGCCATCAGCCGCGCGATGGCGAATGAGCCGGCGTTCGCGTTAGCTCATGCGGAGCAAAGTGCGCTTGATCTCGAACGTACGAACGCTCGTGTCGCGCTATTGCCGACAGCCACTTACCATAACCAGGCGATCTATACGCAGCCTAACGGTGTTCCGGCCAGCCGCATAGGCCAGACGACGAATGCTCCAGCGCCTGCCTTTATCGCGAACAATGCCGTCCGCGAATACGCCAGCCAAGGCGTATTCAGTGAAACGCTTGGATTGGGACAGCTATCCAGCATTCGCCTGGCAGACGCCAACGCAGCGCGTGCCCAAGCCGAGCTGGAGATAGCGCGAAGAGGCCTGGTCAACACTGTGGTGAGCTTGTTCTATGGAGTTCTCGCAGGGTCCGGCAAGATTGCCGTTGCAGAACAGGCATTTGCAGAGGCGAGTCGTTTTGGTGACACCACGAGAAAACGAGAGCAGGCGCGAGAAGCGGCGCACAGTGATGTGTTGAAGGCGCAACTCCTGCAGCAGCAGCGTCAACGTGAACTCGCGGACGCCCATCTGCAATCGAGTAAAGCTCGCCTGGAGCTAGCGGTGTTGCTGTACGCAGACCCGAAGACTCCGTTCACGTTGGGTCTGAGCGGTGTGCCCCCAGTGCTGCCCGATCGCGCGAGTATCGAGGTGATGGCCCGGAAAGCCAATCCAGAACTGCGCAGCGCCTTCTCGGCCTTGCAAATACGCCAGGCGGAGACTGCGGTTTCACGGTCGGCTCTGCTTCCAGAGCTGAACCTGAATTTCACTTACGGCATCGACGCCACAAACTTTGGGGTAAATGGGCCAGAGGGCATTCGCAATCTTGGCTACTCCATGAGTGCTCAGATGGATATACCTGTCTGGGATTGGCTCTCCACCGAGCGCAAGATCAAACAGGGCCATCTGCGGGAAAGTGCCGCAAAAGTCGCACTCACCGCAGCCCAGCGGCGACTTGTAGCGGATCTGACGGAGTTTTACGCCGAAGCGGATGCGGCCAACAAGCAGCTGGCGTCTCTGGATGATACCGTTCTGACTGCCCGCGAGAGTCTGCGACTGACGGAGCTCCGCTATGTGGACGGTGAGAGCACAGTGTTGGAAGTCGTCGATGCACAGAGCACGTTGAGCTCCGCAGAGAATGCGCGTATCGACGGCAACACGCGCTTCCAACTGGCCCTGGCAAATCTGCAAACGCTGACGGGTACCTTCTAAATGAGTAGACTACCCTTCGCTTCACCGCCTCTCCGTTGTGCGCCGTTTCTCTTCCTTCTTTATTTTGGGGTGGGTTGCAGGGAGAAGGTGGTGGAAGCTCCTGATGTGTCGGTGACGGTGCAAGCAGCTCACCCCACCACGGCTCCTATAGCCGAGGAGATTCTCGCGGACGCGATCCTCGCACCTCTCTCCGAGGCTGCTTTATCCCCTCGCATCAATGCCTCTATACGAGCTGAATATGTGGAGCGAGGCGCCCATGTTCGGCGCGGCCAATTGCTACTCACGCTCGATGACCGCGACCTGCAGGGCGGTGCGCTGGAGAGCAAAGGAGCGGTGACAGCGGCGCAGGCGAACTACATCGCAACCACGACTGCGACTATACCGGAGGAGCTGAAAAGGGCTCAGCTCGACGCAGCGCAACTGGAGACCGCCCTGGGCGTTGCGCAGAGAACCGCAGCGGAGCGCCGAAGGCTCTACGATGAAGGGGCGCTTTCGGGTCGTGATGCCGACGTCGCAGTCGCGGCGGAAGCGCAGGCGAAGTCTGCGTATGAGACCGCTCGCAGTCATAGCGAGGCGATTGCGAACACAACGCGCCTCACCGATGCGCAATCCGCTAAGGGTCAACTCACTTCCGCCAGGGGTCGCTTGCAAAGCGCAGAGGCGCAGCTGAACTATGCGAACCTGCGTAGCCCCATCGATGGTGTCGTTACGGACCGGCCGCTGTTTCCTGGTGAGACAGCCACGGCAGGTGCTGCGGTGATCACGGTCATGGATACCTCCTCACTCCTCGCGAAGCTGCATCTTGCACAGGCGGCGGCCCAAAGGTTATCGGTCGGTCACAAGGCTGATGTCCATGTCCCCGGCATTGAGGATCCGCTTCAGGCCACCGTCTCTTTCATCAGTCCTACGCTTGATGCCGGGTCTACGACTGTGGAGGTCTGGTTGAAGCTGCCGAACGCAGAAGGGCACCTGAAGGCCGGCACACCCGTACATGCGGTGATCGTGGGTAGATCCATAAAGGATGCGCTGCAGCTTCCTGCAAAGGCGATCGTACCCGGAGAGGAGAGCGGGGCTGCTGTGATGGTCATCGGCAAGGATGGCGCCGCGCATAAGCGTGCTGTGACGATCGGCATTCGAACCCCGGATGCGGTGCAGATCGTGTCAGGAGTCTCCACTGCCGACAACGTCATCACTGACGGGGGATACGGCCTCGACGAAGGTACGAAGGTGGTGGACGGCAGCCCCAGCGACACAGCCAACAACCAGGCCAACGCCAAGGGCAAGCACTGATGCCGGCACCCGCGTCATCCACCCCTACAGAGAGCCGAAGTTATTGGCTGGCACGATCGGTCCGCACCATTCTGTTCGTTGCGGTTGGGCTGACCCTTGCTGGGGTGTATGCGTTTTTCCGTACCCCCATCGCGGTATTTCCTGAGACGAACTTTCCGCGGGTCGTTGTAGGCATCGACAACGGCGTGATGCCTGTCGAACAGATGCAGGTCACGGTCACGAAGCCCATTGAAGACGCGGTGAACAGCGTGCCCGGCCTGGTCACAGTGCGCTCCAATACCAGTCGCGGCTCTGCTGAAGTCAGTTTGTTCTTCGATTGGTCCGTAGATATGTTTCGGACGTTGCAACTCGTGGACTCCGCTCTCAGCAAGGTGCAGCAGTCCTTACCTTCCACCGCGAAGATCACGACGAATCGACTCACCTTTGCCACCTTTCCCATCCTTGGGTACAGCCTGACATCCAACACGCTCTCCCAACGGGAATTGTGGGAGTTGGCGACCTACACGCTGAAACCGCCGCTGAACCGGGTGGCTGGCGTGAGCACCGTCACCATCCAGGGCGGAGCGGTTCCCGAGTTTCACGTGGTGCCCAACCTCGCCAGGCTTCAGGCAGCCGGCGTGACAATTCTTGATCTGGCAAATGCAGTCCAGACCTCGAACATCATTGATTCACCGGGGCTTTACGAGCAGGATCACGAGCTTGTGCTCGCGCTCGTCGGGGCCCAGGCACATGATGCCGAATCCCTGCGACAGCTTGCCATCAAGACAACCCCGGGCGGCGCTCCGGTGCGCGTGGGCGATGTTGCCTCTGTGATTCCGGCTGCCGCGCCTGTGTACACGGTGGTTCGTGCGAATGACCAACCTGCTGTTCTCTTGAACATCACGCGGCAGCCCAGCAGCAACACTGTGAGCGTGGCAGATGCAGTGGCCTCTCAGGTGGCGCTGCTGCGGAAAGATCTGCCGCGAGGCACGAGCCTCGAGCCGTTCTATGATCAATCGCACATCGTGCGTGAAAGCATCCGCAGCGTGCGGGATGCCATCCTGATCGGGCTTGTGCTGGCCTGCATCATCCTCTTTCTCTTCCTGCGTGACTGGCGATCGTCCCTGGTGGCCGGTTTGGTGATTCCTGTAACGGTCTCCATCACGGTGCTTGTGTTGTGGAGTATCGGTCAGAGCTTCAATCTCATGACTCTTGGCGGTCTAGCCGCAGCAATTGGCCTCGTCATCGATGACGCGATTGTCGTAGTAGAAAACATTGTTTTGCATCGCGATGCAGGAGAGTCGCGCCAGGATGCTGTGCGTAAAGCTCTGCATGAGATATCCCGCCCCCTTGTCGGCTCCACGATCACGCCCGTTGTTGTGTTTCTACCGCTTCTTGCTGTAACAGGTGTGACGGGCAGCTTCTTTCGGGCACTCGCGATCACCATGACGGTGTCGCTGCTTACCTCGCTTGGGCTGGCCATCAGCTTTACGCCAGGACTCGCCCTGCTACTGCTTGGCCCACAACAGAACGGGACAGCACACGGTGCACATCATGCGGAGCAGGGTGGGAGTGGACCCGTACTCGGGCGCATTCTGCGAGGGCACCGTCACGCACTGGATTGGTCGCTTGCACGCCCTCTCTGGCTTGGCCTGCTCTGCCTGCTCCTCATCGGAGGCACATACTTTGCCTACCGGGGGCTTGGCTCTGACCTGCTGCCGGAGATGGACGAGGGCGGCTTCATCCTTGATTACGTCATGCCGGCAGGAAGTTCTCTGGCTTCTACAAACCGTGTGCTGGCGCATGTTCAAGACATCCTGAAAGGCACGTCTGAAGTGGATAGCACCAGCCGTCGTACTGGTTTGCAGATGGGCCTGGCGGCGGTTACTGAAGCCAACACCGGCGACATCACTGTGAGGCTGAAGGATCAGCGCAGTCGGGGGATCGATGAGGTCATAGCCGACCTGCGTACCCAGATCAAGAAGACAGAACCCGAGTTGGATGTCGAGTTCACCCAGGTACTTCAGGACAATATCGGCGATCTTTCAAATGCGCCTGAGCCGATCCAGATAAAGCTGTTCGGAAGCGACCAGGTGCTGTTGCATGAGCTGGGGCCACGTGTTGCTCAGGGTATCGGCCAGATCGACGGCGTGGTCGATGTCCAGAACGGAGTAGATAACACAATCAGCGGTCCTGCCACCAACTTCCAGGTGAACCCGCAGCTGGCGCAACGGCTCGGCTTTACCCCCACCGAAGTAGCCGAAGACGCGACCGCGATCCTCGACGGCGTGACGGTCAACGATCCGCTCATTGCGAACGGCCGGCCATATACCATCCGCGTCCGCCTCGGCGAAGAGACACGACGGAGCCTGGACACGATCCGCGATACGGTTTTTAACTCGGCCTCAGGGCATATGGCTTCTCTGGGCTCCATGACTACTGTCACAAAGCTGCCCCCACAAAATGAGATTCGGCGAGAAAACCTTCAACAGCTGGTCGTTGTGACTGCTCGCCTGGAAGGCACCGATCTCGGCACCGCCGTCAAAGCGGTGCAGGCCCGCGTGCAGGCCATGCATCTACCGCCCAGCGTGCGTGTCGAGTATGGGGGCACCTACCAGGAGCAGCAGAGGTCCTTCTCGGAGTTGCTGCGTGTGCTCCTGCTCGCGCTGGTGCTCGTATTTGGGGTGCTGCTGACAGAGTTCCGCAACTTCGCTGCACCGACGGCGATCCTCGCGTCCTCCGTCCTGTCAATCAGCGGAGTGGTAACGGCGCTGTTGATCACGGGCACGACATTCAACGTCGCCTCCTTCATGGGTCTCATCATGGTGATCGGGATTGTTGCAAAGAATGGCATCCTGCTTCTCGATGCTGATGAACGCTTCCGCGCCGAAGGATCGAGCGCACGCGACGCTATGGTGATGGCCGCACAGCGGCGGCTACGGCCTATCCTGATGACTGCACTCGCAGCTGTGTCTGGCATGCTGCCGCTGGCGCTGGCCCTGGGCGCAGGCTCGCAAATGCTGCAGCCCTTGGCGATTGCCGTAATCGGCGGTGTGGCCGTGTCCATGTTGCTCAGCCTCATCGTCACGCCGGTTCTGTACTACTGGCTTACGCGCAACGACCTGCCACACGGCATCATGGTCTAGCCCCAAGCTTCTATCTGCGCCCGATAACGATCACCTGAAAAGAATCGGGAACGATCGTGGGACGCGGACGCGGGTTGGTCGCCGTCGCTTCAGGACGCGGCCCCAGATCGGCCGTCACTACATAAACTCGGTCAGCGACCTCGTCGTAGACCATTGTGCGTGCACCTTTCAAAGTAGGTAGCATTTGGATGGTCTTGTAGCTGTGCGCGGCGTCGACCACCGCGAGCATGCCGTCACCACTGGATGCGAAGGCGAGCTGTTCCTTTATGTCGTACCCTGCAGCATCCGGTCCCTCCCCGATCTCTGCGGAGCCGATCTGCTTCCCGCTGTCCGTGTCCACAATCGCCATCTTCTTGCCATCGCAAACAGCAAAGACGCGGCCGTGCGCGCGGTCGATTGCGAGGCCGGAAGGTGAATCGCAGTTCGTCAGCGGCCAGGTGGCTGTCATCGCCTTACTCTTCGCGTTCAGGGCGACAATGCTGTTTTTATCTTCGATATTGTCGAAGACGTGGCCCTTGCCGTCAGCCTGCGGGAACTCCGGCTTCCCAGGCAGAGCGATTGTCGCCACCACCGTACGACTCGCCGCGTCGATGACCGTCGCGTTGTTGCTTCGGCCATTAAAGGCCCACACCGTCTTCGTCACGGGTTCGAAGAGGATGCCATCAGGATTGGTGCCTGCAGGGATACTTGCAACGACCTGCAGCGTCCTGCGATCGAAGACCACGACGGCGTTTGCGCCGCCATCACTGATGTAACCCACGGTGCCGTCAGGGTCGAGCGCAACGCCATGGGTACCTTTCAATCCCGTGATGGCACCGATCGTCTTGCCAGTCTGTGTATCCAGAACCTCTACGCGCGGCCCATGCGTCACGTAGAGCCGGTGCGCCGAGGGATCGGCAAGCAGGTAATCCCAGCCACCTGTCCCACCGACCTTCCAGTGGTCGACGATGCGATAGGGTTGTTGCGCAAAGGCGCAAGCGGTAGAAACACCAAGTGCAACTGCTGCCAGGGAGCCAAGCCGAATTGAAGTCAAAGGTTTCCTCTTAGCTCCGTTCTGGAGCAACTTAACTATCCACCGTGTCCCTTAAACGGGTATGAAGGTGATGGCTACCCGCGTTCCCGCCCTGCTGGTACTTTCAATCGCAATGGTGGCGCCCGCAGCGTCAGTGATGGATTTACAGATGGCCAAACCAAGTCCCGCCCCGCCCGTTTCGCGAGATCGTGACGTGTCCTCGCGATAAAACCGCTCGAAGATGTGGGGCAACGCGTCCGGCCCTATCCCATGTCCATAGTCCTGCACAACGAAGTGAACGCCGCCCTGCGCATTCTCTGCAGCGAAGAGCGAAACGGATGAGTGCGGCGGACTGTGCTGCATGGCATTCAGGAGCAGGTTCGAGATCAGTATCTGAGCGGAGTCTGGATGCAGCCTCACGAAGAGATTCGGGGAACGCTGAATGCAGATTCGGACACTGTGGCTCTCGGCGATGGGCTGAAGCCGTGTGACGACAGACTGGAGCACGTCGTTCAGGTCCAGCGCCGGCTCCGTGATGAGGCCCCCTTCTTCCAGGCGCGCCAACTGGAGCATCTGGGTGACGAGTCCTTCCATCCGTTGCGTGTCTTCAAGAATTCGTCCCAGGCCCATGGTGTATTCC
>CAXTVC010000046.1:23154-24942 GCA_964247615.1 uncultured Acidobacteriaceae bacterium | reverse complement strand
AGCTTCGTGATGTCGATGGGCTTGATCTGTGTTGTAAGAAGTTCCTGCTTGGTGGCCATGAGTGTTCTCCGATGTGTGTGCTGCGCGTGAGGTCGCTTGAAACCGAGTCTTCATCCGAGCCTGGATCACAGGAGCAACGCAAGCCAGCCGCGCCCGTGCATCTACCAAATCCCAAGCCCATCACGCAGTCATTCTCGCCGACCACGTTGCCTATTTGTATGAAAGCGGAGTTTCAGATCTCTCGTTCGCGGGCCCCATGCCGATCAACCGCATCCCGGAGTCATCTGGTAACTATAGGATGCAACACATTTTGCCCAGATTCAAGGGCCTGAACAGAATCCACAGTTAGTTCAGTTAATCTTCCAAAAACCCGAACCACCTAGCCCCCAAACTCCGCACTGTTGCATGCACTCATGTATCGGCTCAATCGAGCTTCGGGATCACGGCGGGCGTCGCCGGAACGGGATCACCGGCTAACTCTGGAGGCACATAGAGGCCCATCGAAATGTCCTCAGCAAGCTCCCGCTGAAATCTAAATCGCATTGCCTCCCATCCCGGTGAACTGGTCGTGCTCCCGTCATCTGGAATCAGCAGAAGGCGTTGAGGCTCGCGTTCCCAGCGGATCAGATGGATGATCAGGAGAGTTTTACGGACAGACAAAGTTCTTTCGGCCTGCCAGTTCCAATACAGATTGAAGACAACCAGAAGAACAAGGGAACTTACCAGCAATATTCGGCCCCGACCGCTTCGCAGCCAGCCATTCCCAAACCCAAACAGACGAACCAGACAGAGCATCTCGAGAGCAGCCAGCAACAGGCTGTACATGCCGTATCGCTCAGCAGCTCCTGCAGCCCAGCCAAGGCTGTGACGAGTAAAGGCAACAGCAGCTGCTGTCACGACACAGAACGTGGCCGTCAGAAATGCAGCTGGATCCTCCCGATGCCATTGACGTCTTGCAAGGTACACATAGCCGGCCAGCAGGATTGCACCAATCAGCAGCGCTGGCTTTGCCCGTCCTATGCCTGCGCCCAGAAACGCAAACATTGCTCCCAAGAAGGCGAAGACCGTCCGTAGGGGGGACATAGCAGTACCCACTGCGACTGACTGGTAGTGCCACGCGTAAGGAACGGCCATCAAGCCAATCACGAGCACAACACCCATTGCGGCCTTGTACTCCCGGCGCGTCAACAGGAAAGCCATACAGATCAGTGCCACAAAGAATCCGTTACCCGACGTCGCAATACTCATCGCTACGCAAGCCAGGCTGAGCACCCTCCACCCTCTTCCCACTCTGGCCACGCAAAGAAACGTACCTAGCGCAAATGGAAGAACGCAAAGATTCTGCAACCCAGCCATTGCCCAGTTCACTACTCGGAAGTATCTAGGCGCCAGGAACAGTAGACAGCACAGAACGTACAGCCACACTTGATGGGCCGGACGCTGCTCCGCACGCTTCACGAAAAACCACAGCAGTGTAGCCGCCGCAATCAATCCCAGGTCGCCCAGATATTGCAGGGGAATCAGATTTACGTGTCCCAGCAATTGGTACTGCACAGCAACGCAGGCGTGTAGCAGCATCAGCTTGTACTGCACGTGCTGTGCCGTGAGAACCCACCATAATCTGTTCCAAAATCCGTGCTCTCCTGCATACACGCGAAGAAAATGGAGGATGGCATCGTAATCGTCCTCATAAGGAACGTTCACCGAGGTGCGTACGCAGATCGCGATCAAGACCAAAAATTGCACGATCACCAGGAACCAACCGGCCGCCGTGCCGAAGTTCCTCGT
>CAXTVC010000046.1:0-23054 GCA_964247615.1 uncultured Acidobacteriaceae bacterium | reverse complement strand
TGAGGACGAACTCGCCGACGACGCGCGTCATCAGCGAGACTCACAATATTTCTTCTTTCGCCTTCATCAGACAGGTGTTACATCAGCGGTGCCGGTCTACTGAATGGTGTCAATCCGTGTCGATGACATGTGTAGCCGCTCAACCCGAACGGCACTCAACCTGCCTGTTCCGCCCCGTCCTGAAAGATCTGCTCAATGGGCAGCGCAAACAGACGGGCGATCCGAAAAGCCAGCGGCAACGACGGGTCATACTTCCCCGTCTCGATCGCGTTGACACTCTGCCGCGAAACCTCTAGCTTCTCCGCGAGAAAGGCCTGCGACCAGCCATGGACAGCGCGCAGCTCACGCAACCTGTTATTCATCATCCGGCACCCGGTTCCGTATCCGCTGCACTGCCTCGGTCGCGGCCATCCCAGCGCAAAAGATGAGGAAAGCCACAAAGGGCGGCAGAGCGCCAAGTCCTGCAAACGACCGAAGAAAGTCGCTCACCAACACGGTCCCCAACAGCGCCGCAGTGCCCACCAGGATGGCTTGCATCGCCATCAATCGCTGGTATTCATCCTTCTCTTCCTTCAGGTAGCGCCCCATTCTCACGATCACGCCAATCACCGGCAGCGATGGGAGCACGGACCAGAAGTACAGGTAGAACTTCTCGCCGCCATCATGCTTCACAAACCACGCGGAACAGAAGAGCACGACGGCATAGGCAGCCATAAAGCGCAGCACATCCTTCCCATACCGCTTCTTTGCCGCCGAACTCCCCCTGCAAAACATCGCTGTCTCCTGTGCATAGGTTCTATGAGTCTTTCGCTGCTGGTGGACGTGCAGGTTCAACACCCGGTCCTATGGAATCGTCACGATTCATTGCCTGTTCGCTCACACCTCAACGGGCGGCCGGTTCGCTGCGCGATAGGAGAACTTGGCCACCAGCATGCACAAGGCAAAGGCCCAGAATTCACTGAAGGGTGGCAGTTCGCCCTTCCATTCGAAGATGCGCAGGAACTGTAGCAAGAAGTGAACGGTCAAGAACCCGCCAGTGCCCCACACCAGGCAACGAACCGCCATATCCCGCTTGTACTCGTCTTGCTCTTCGCCCAGCCATCGACCAAACAGGGCAAACATCCCCACGATGGGCAACAGCGGCAACACCGCGAAGCCCAACAGCGCCGCGCCGTTTGGGTGCAGCCGATGCACCGCAAAATCCGCACCCAAAAACACAGCCATATACACCGCAACCAAAGCCAGCACCTTTTTCCGCATTCGCCGCGCCGCCGCACTCGTCATCTCGCCTCCTTGGAACTTTGTGACAAGCAAACTTTACGTAAAGCGTCCTTGTCATGTCAAGCACCATTTACACAAGAGTTGTAGATATTCCCCGCCGCTCCGCTACTCTTGTTCCCAGCCATGAACGTGAACTTCGCCGAACGCGCGCACAACCATAACTGGAAGCTGGACCCCATCGTCCGCTCCCTGCTGGATACCGACTTCTACAAGCTCCTCATGCTGCAGTACATCTGGAAAAACTCGCCGGGGACACGCGTCACCAGCGAGATTCACAACCGCACCGTTAAGGTGCGCCTCGCCGAGCGCATACCCGCCGCTATGCTGCGCGAACAGCTGGAGCATGTGCGCAAGCTCCGCTTCCTGCGCAGCGAACTCATCTGGCTGGCCGGCAACACTTTCTACGGCACGCGCTACATCTTTGAGCCAAACTTCCTCGACTGGCTTGAGCACGGCTTTCGCCTTTCCGACTACGAGATCGCCGAGGGCGAAGGCGAAACGCACGGTCAGCTCGTACTGCGCTTCTCCGGCCTCTGGACCGAGGTCACCATGTGGGAGGTTTATGCGCTGGCCATCGTCAGCGAGATGAAGACCCGCGCCGCGCTGGCTGAGCTCTCTGAACTGGAGCTCGACGTCCTCTACGCCCGCGCGAAAACCCGCCTCTGGGACAAGATCGAGCTGCTCCGTCACGTCGACGGCCTGCGCCTCTCCGACTTTGGCACCCGCCGCCGCCACAGCTTTCTCTGGCAGGAGTACGCCGTGGGTGCGCTCGCCGCCACGCTCGGTCCGCGGCTCACCGGCACCTCCAATACCGCGCTCGCCTACAAGCACAATCTCGAGGCCATCGGCACCAACGCGCACGAGCTACCCATGGTCATGGCGGCACTCGCCTCGCGGGGATCGGATGAGGCTCTGCGCGAGTCACAGTACAAGGTGCTCGAGCTGTGGCAGCGAAGCTACGGTGGCGAGCTGCTCATCATGCTCCCCGACACCTTTGGCACAACGCAGTTCCTCGAAGGCGCGCCGGACTACGCCCCCCGCTGGACCGGCGAACGCATCGATTCCAAGGATCCCTTCGCAGCCGGCGACGAATACATCGCATGGCTCGAAGCCCGAGGCCAGGACCCCACCACGAAACGCCTCATCGCCTCCGACGGTCTGGACGCGCAAGACATCGTCGATCTCCATGGCTACTTCAACGACCGCATTCGCTTCTCCGCCGGTTGGGGCACCCTGCTCACCAACGACTTCCGCGACTGCCACCCGCGCCGCCCCGATCAGGATTACGACACCTTCGCGCCAATCTCTCTGGTCTGCAAAGTCACCTCCGCCGACGGCATCCCCACCGTCAAGCTCTCAGACAACCCCCGCAAAGCCACAGGCCCCGCAGAGGAGATCGCCCGCTACCGCCGCGTCTTCGGCTCACCCGTGCTCCTGGATCAGCCGGTGCTCGTCTAAATCTTTCCTGGAAAAAAGTAAGGAGGCACAGCCGAAGCTGTGCCTCCTTACCTCACTGGTTACTTATTGCCATTTCGCTGTAGTTTCCGTCTTGCCCACGATGTCGCGCGCACGGTCAAGATGTACGTTGATGCGGTGCTCGAGATCTCTCTCTGAAGGCACGTTCTCCATCGCCATCTGCTGATGGGCCGCCGCAAGGTATTCCTGGGCCTTGCGGTACCGCTCATGCGGGCTGAGCCTTGTATCAATGCGGGCGGTGTCGTTGAGGTTCTTGCCATCCTCGATCGCTGCCGTCTTGATCTCCTGGATCGCGCCGTCGATCTCACGCACTGCCGCTTCGCTATCCGCTGTCACCGGCGCGTAGGTCCAGTTGTCACTCAGATAATGCCGAGCGGCCCGCAGATCGTCGAGCGCACGGAAGTACGATGGATGCACGGTCGCTCCCTGCTGCGCATGCGCCATGGCTGGCACACATCCGCTCGTCATCACAAGTGCGATTGCCGCACACATCATTTTCATCTTCATCTCACATCTCCTGCTGGCTACTTCGTGCAACCCGCTCCCCTGTGTACCCCAACCTCGGGAACAAGTCGCGGCTGCCGCGATGCGCCACTCGGGTAGATGCAGCGGCAGGCTGGGCATCCCTCGTAACGTGCACTTTATGGTGCATCCATATACTTACCCCAATGCGCTTGCTTCGCTCCGTCACTCGCCTCGCTTTCGCCCCGGCGCTTCTTTCGTTGCTGGTCTCCCCACAGGCCCACGCCTGGGGTCGCGACGGCCACCGCATGATCAACCGCCTCGCGGTGGAAAACCTTCCGGCGGACGTCCCTGCCTTTCTCCGTAACGGCAATGCCGCCGACATTATCGAGTACGAGGGCCCCGAGCCCGATCAGTGGCGCAACAAAGCCGAAGACGAGCTCAGCAACACCCAGGCCGCCGACCATTTCCTGGATCTCGAGTGGGCTGATCTCGCCGGGACACCCTGCGCCACCACCACACCGGGCTGCAGCCCCAGCGGCACGTTGTTGCCAAAGCGTCGTTTCGATTTCATGAAGGCCCTCGCCGCCGCGCAGCTCAGGCATCCCGAGCTCCCGCTCTCCGTCGACAAGGTCGGCATGCAGCCCTGGCAGGTCGAAGAGGTTTGGGAACGGCTCAAGTCCGACCTTCGCGATTACCGCCGGCTAAGCGCCGCGAACGCAGACCTTTCCGGCATCGAAACCATCATCCTCTTCGAGGCTGGCTGGCTTGGCCACTACGTCGCTGATGGCTCGCAGCCGCTGCATATCACCATCAACTACAACGGCTGGGTCGAGAAAGCGAACCCGAACGGCTACACCACCGAACACGGCATCCACTCCCAGTTCGAGTCCGTCTACGTAACGGCGAATGTGAAGCCAGCCGAAGTCGCACCGCTGGTGAGAGCCGCGAGTGCGCAGCCCATCGACGACGAATGGAGGCAATACCTGGGCTATATTCATCACTCCAACAGCCTCGTCGAGAAAACCTACCAGTTGGAGAAAACGGGTGGCTTCACTGCCGGGGGGACGCCCGAGGCCAGGGCCTTTACAGAGGAGCGTCTTGCGGCCGGCGCCATCGAATTGCGCGATCTGATTTATGCAGCCTGGGTGCACTCCGCGGATTCGGTACAGGATTTCCACGGCGCACCCTAAGCTTCGTTGTCCGAAGACCGCCGGAATCCACTCAGGCCCTTGTATCGTTTGAGGAATATGGTTCTGCTCCGGAAATTGGGCAAGAGTGTAAAGATCGTCTGGTGTTTCGCCTCCTCTCTTACTGTGCTGGTCATCACCCGGCCGAAAACGCGCCTCGCCCGCGCAGCATGGCTCACTGATTTCTGCCGAAAGGTGCTTCGCGCGGCGAATGTCACTTGGCAGACACTGGGCCCTGTGCCGGACCAGGGCGCGGTTATCAGTAACCACCTAAGTTACCTTGACATTCTCGTCCACGCGGCTCTGCGCCCGTGCGTCTTTGTCTCGGCAATCGAGACCCGCAAGCTGCCGCTGCTCGGCTGGATGAGCATGATGGCCGGCACGGTGTACGTAACGCGAGGTGCCGGAGGCAGCGCCGCCCAGGCAGCGATCAGCATGGCAGAGGGCTTTCGGGACGGGCTGCCCATTGTCTTTTTTCCAGAAGGCAAGACAGGTCTGGGCGATGTTCCCCTGCTTCCGCTCCATAGCGGCCTGCTCGCAAACTCCCTGAAAGCAGAAGCCCCGGTCACAGCAGGATTTCTTCGCTATGACTTAGCGGCTGCCGACGTTGCCGCGGGCAAGACCACGCGGGAGGATGTCGCCTGGGGAGATCAGACCCTTCCGGCTCACCTGTGGAATCTCTTTGGCCTGGCTCCCTTTCGCGCACAGATTGCCTTCGCCCCGGCGCCGATCGCCTTTACGCCCGAAGCTCTGGCCAACCGAAAAGTTGCTTCCGAGCAAGCTGGCAGGGCAATCCTTGACGTGGCAAGGGGTGCGCACTAAGGTTTTCATCAGAAGCGCCTACTTAAGTAACCTTAGTTGCATGTCTCCGGGCCGTTAGATGCATTACTATTAGTCACCATTCCTATGACTCCGGTTCCTGCAATCGCGTTTACTGTGCTTGCCCTCGCCAACGCGGGCACGACAGCCGCGTGGTGGGACCAGAAGCGACGCTGCCAGGTGCTGCAGGCTGGGCTTCGCAAGCTGGCGGACGAGGCAGCTCAATCCAAAACCGACCTTCGGCAGCGGACCGAGCTCGATACAGTAAAGGATGAGTTCATCTCCACGGTCTCGCATGAGTTGCGCACCCCGCTTACCAGCATTCGGGGCGCACTGGGGCTGCTCTCCGCTGGTCTTATGGGCAAGGTCGACGACCGTGCCGCAAACCTTCTGCGCATTGCCAGCACCAATACCGACCGCCTGGTCCGCCTGATCAATGACATTCTGGACCTGGAGCGTATGGACTCGGGCAATGCCCCGATTCGGCTGCGTCCCTGCTCGTTGCGCGAGCTCGTGCTGCAGTCTGTAGACACGATGAGTGCAATGGCCCAGGAAAACGGTGTGGGGCTGGAAGCCACCTTCGGCAGCTATGGCGGCGGTACGGTCATCTTTGAAGGGGATCCCGACCGTTTGCAGCAGGTACTCACCAACCTGCTGTCCAATGCCATCAAGTTTTCACCGGCGGGCTCGACGATCCACGTCAGAACCAGTACGGCACCGAACGACCTGAGCGTCCACGTGGAAGACCAGGGCAGAGGCGTTCCGGTCGATAAGCTCGAGACCATCTTTGGCCGTTTCCACCAGGTGGAAGCGGCCGATGCGCGTCAGAAAGGCGGGACGGGGCTGGGGCTCGCGATCTGCCGCAGTATTGTGAACCAGCACGGTGGGGACATCTGGGCCGAGCGCAATGACAGCCGCGTAGCTGGAACCGCCGGAACCACCTTTATCGTGCGCCTGCCCCGAAATCATGCCACGGAGGCGGCCGCCCAAATTGAGGCCTCCGCACATGGCGCCATCCTGGTCGTGGATGACGACCCCGGCGTCCGCCACGTTGTCGCCGAACACATTCGCAATCAGGGCTACACCGTGATCGAGGCGGAATCCGGACAGGCGGCCCTGCAGACCGCCGAGCATCAGCAGATCGAGGCCATCCTGCTCGATCTCTACATGCCCGGGCTCACCGGATGGGAGACGATCGAGCGGCTCAAGGGCAATCCAGCGACCTCCTCCATCCCGGTCGTGGTGCTCAGCGTTCTGTCGCCCGCGACCCTCAAGAGCCATCGTGCCCCGGTGATCGCAAAGGCGCAGGGCTGGGTGCAAAAGCCTGTCAACCCGGGCATTCTGCTCGCCGAGCTCGGCAGGGTACTGCATCGCGGCAATGGACCCGCGCGCATTCTGCTGGTCGAGGACGACGCCGACCTCGCCACCGTAGTTCTCTCAAGCTTCGGAAGGGAATCTGCCGAAAATCCGGTACGGATTGAACACGCGTCCTCGCTCAACGAGGCCGTCCGGGCCTGCGAAACAAACCCGCCGGAACTTCTTGTGCTCGACCTCAGCCTTCCTGACGGGAGCGGCTTCGCCCTGGTCAACTGGCTTCGCCGTCAACCTACACTTCGCACATTACCTCTGGTCGTGTACTCCGGCCGTGAGGTCTCCGCAGAGGAGATGGAACAACTTCGCCTTGGACCCACCCAATTCCTAACAAAAGCACGGGTACAGCCAAAAGAGATAGAAAATCTCGTACTCGCGATGGTCCGGCACCTGAATGGGCCGGCCCTTGAGTTCTCCCCCGGGACTTGAACCATTGATAACGACAAAAATCCTTCGCAGCTCAGGTACGACTGTGCGACGCATTCTCATCATCGACGACGAAGACGACATACGCGAAGTTGCCGCACTTTCGCTCGAAACCGTTGCTGGCTGGACGGTTTGCACCGCACACTCCGGGATGGCTGGCATACAAAAGGCCATGCTTGAACAACCGGACGCCATCCTGATGGACGTCATGATGCCCGCGATGGACGGGCCGACGACTTTTCGCGAAATGCAGCGGACCCCCGAGCTCTCTCACATCCCGGTCGTGCTGCTCACGGCCAAGGTGCAGGGGGTTGACCAGCGCCGCTTTGCCGGGCTGGGCGTCTCGGGTGTTCTGTTCAAACCGTTTGATCCCTTGACGTTGGCTGACGAGATGTCCGTTGCCCTTGGCTGGCACTGAGTCTCCGAGCGCGCATGCCAGGATCTGACGCGAAGGAAAAGGCGAACCCCGCCGACCACCCACCCTCTTCTGCCAGGGACGTAGCCCCTGTGCGTGCGGCCAATTTCGATCCAACCGAGATCCTCTCGCGCATCTGGCAGCAGACGCTTCCCCTCATGCGGGAGCGCGTCGCGTGCCTGGAACGCTTTGCGCGGCAGGCCGACCTTGGGGAACTCACCCCGGCCGCTCGCATTGAGGCCTCCGATCTCGCCCACAAGCTCGCCGGCTCGCTCGGCATGTTCGGCTATCCCAGGGGCACTGAGATCGCCCGTGAGATGGAGAACATGCTTGAAGCAGAAGCGGAACCCGACCCTCGCCTCTTTCTTGAACTGGCGGCCGGTCTGCGCACCGTACTCGCGCTATAGCGAGCGCTGCACTAAATACCGCAGCCATAGATAGGGTGCCGCACTCCCCGCACTACGGGTCGCACTCCACCGCCATCCACACACCCGCCGCCGTACCCGATGCATTCTGCACGAGAAGATCCATGAATTGGCCTGCCACGACAGGGATGGCTCCGGTCGCCGAGCAACTGGCGTTGGTTGCGGCGGTGCACGCCAGCGTGGTGCTGCTCAGCGTGGTCGCCGAACCCACCCGCAGCGTGACCTTGATGGCCCCGGTCTGCTGCGAAAACACGTCCAGCCTCGTGGCCGTGCACGCCTGTGCCGTCCAGGAAAGCACCGTGGCATTCTCGGTGGCGCTGCTCGACGTCGTATTGGTCGCGTAGTACGGGTAGTTGAAGCTCACGGCATGGTAGATCGCCGGCACCCGGGGAGCCGCGGTCCCCGAACCTCCGCCGGTGCTGCCTGCCGCACCCTGCGGTATGCCGAAGTTCAGAACCGCCGCCGCACTTGACCCTGCATTGCTGACCGTAGCCTGCGACCCGGCAGGCAGCGTCGTTACCGTGCCCACGGCCACGCTCGCGGCAGACCCCGTCGCCCCGGCCATCCCGGTCGGGCCCACGCCGCCCGCCTCGGCCACCACCGTCCATACCTGCGGATACTGGTCCGGCTCGTCGGTCGTGTTGCCCGAGAGCGCCAGGTATGTCGAGCCCGCAAACGTTACCGCATCGTTCGTCGCATAGTGCGTGGTCTGGCTCCAGGCAGCGCGAAAGTTGACGCCGACGGCTCCCTGCGCGCCGGTCGCACCCGTGATCCCTGCAGCGCCAACTGCGCCCGTGGAACCGGTCGATCCCGCGATACCGGTCGCGCCCGTCTGGCCAGGGCTTCCTGCAGCTCCCCCGGCGCCCTGGGCGGCGAGCAGGGCCCAGCTTGAAGGCGAACCGTCGGGCGCCTGCCCATGGTTGTTGTTGACCAGCGAAGCGTAGCTCGAGCCGTTGTAGCTGACCGCATCTCCTACCGAGTAGCCGCTCGTCGACGAATAGGCTCCCACAAAACGTAGCCCGGCAGCACCTGTAGCCCCGGTTGCGCCACTTGCACCGGCCGCACCTGCGGATCCAACGGCTCCGGTGGCTCCCGTCGCGCCAGTTAAGCCCACACCGGTAGCCCCGGTCACGCCCATTTGCCCCTGAGCGGCAAACATCGCCCAGGCGGAGGGGCTTCCGTCAGGAGCATTGCCCAGGTTGCTGTTTTGCAGCGAAACCCACCCAGCCCCCTGCCACAGCACACCCTGCCCGAGGCTGTAACTCACCGAGGAACTGTAGTTCCCTTGAAAACTCATCCCAACTGGTCCCGCAGCACCTGTAGCCCCGAGCGGCCCCTGCAAACCGGTGGCCCCGGTCGCGCCTCCCAGACCCTGCGCGCCGGCAGGACCTGCCACCCCGGCCGGTCCAGTCGAACCTGCCGCCCCGGTCGCGCCGGTAGCCCCCTGCGTTCCCGGCGAGCCACCCGCGCCCACCTGGCCCGGCGCACCCTGCACGCCCTGCGAACCCGCAGGTCCCATCATGCCAATCGCCCCGGTCGCGCCCGTTGCGCCCACCGCGCCGGTTCCACCAACCGGCCCGGCGGTACCCTGGGCTGTCAGCAATCCCCAGGCAGACGGTACGGCATCGGGCGTGTTGCCGCGGTTTGCGGCCACCCGCGAGGCGTAGCTGGCCCCATTCCAGACGACCACATCGCCGGGGGAGTAATTCGTCGACGAGCTGTACGCTCCCTGGTACACCAGACCCGGCGTACCCGCTGTACCTGTGGCTCCTGTCGCGCCATTCGTCCCGTTCACCCCGGCCTGGCCCGTCGCACCCGTCGTCCCCTGCACACCATACCCCGTCGCTCCGGTCACCCCCGTCGCACCCGGCGCCGCGAACAGCCCCCACGCCGAGGGACTCGCGTCCGGGGTGTTGCCGTGGTTCCCATTGACCAGCGAGACCCACCCCGCACCCTGCCAAAGTACCGCCTGGCCCACGCTGTAATTTGCCGTCGAGCTGTACGCCCCCTGGAAGCTCATGCCCACAGGGCCGGCCGCGCCCGTCGCGCCCATCGGCCCCTGCAGCCCCGTCGTGCCCGTCACACCGGGGATGCCCTGCGCTCCAGCCTGCCCCGCAATGCCTTGCGCTCCCTGGTCGCCACGCTCGCCCGGCGGTCCCACCGGCCCGAGTGCCCCCGTCGCGCCGGTGCCCCCGGCCGCCCCCGTGGCCCCGGTGACGCCAACTGGTCCTTGGGCGGTCAGAACACCCCATGTGCCCGGCACCATCCCCGGCGTGTTGCCATGATTTTGGTCGCTCAACGACGCATAACTCGCCCCACCCCACAGCACCACATCCCCAAGCGCATAGTTTGTAATCGAGCTATATGTGCCCTGGTACACCAGACCGGCCCTCCCAACAGCCCCGGTGTTGCCAGTTGCGCCCGTGTTGCCTGTCATACCCTGGATTCCGTAACCAGGCGGGCCCTGCTGCCCGGTCACGCCGGTCGCTCCCAAAGATCCCGTCGCGCCCGTCGCACCCGCCCCTGCCAGCAAGCCCCACGAGCTCCCCATACCGGGCGTATTGCCGTGGTTCGACGCAACCTGGGAAATGTACGCCGAGCCCCCAAACGCCACCACATCCCCGCTGGCATAGTTGGTGGTCGAGCTGTAAGCCCCCCGGTAGTTCACCAGCCCCGCCCCTGCCGGCCCTGCCGCTCCGGTGGCGCCCGTCGCTCCCGTAGCTCCAGCAGTTCCATTCGCGCCAGCGATACCCGTGGCACCGGTAGCTCCCGTGCGTCCCTGGACGCCGGTCGGCCCGGCAGGTCCAGCCGCACCGGCAGCCCCGGCAACTCCAGGACTCCCCACCGCCCCGGTTGCTCCCACTGCCCCGGTCGCTCCCGTGGCACCGACCGCCCCGGTCCCGCCACTTGCCGCGCCCGTCCCGGGTGCCAGGACGACCTCCAGCTGCGGCAGATGGGCCGTCCCGTCATTTTCCTTGCTGTCGAACTGCAACGCGGCAGCCGCGCTACTCAACGCCAGTCCGTAGTTCGACCCCGGCGCATTCAGCCAGCCCTGCACCTGCGCCGTTACATCCACCGTAACAAAGAGGTCAGCTCCTGAGACCTGCGCCGATCCCAGTGCTGTTCCCAGCACCGGCATCGTCGCGTAGGTCACGCCGAACTCGGTCCACGCGCCGTAAACCGGCTGAATGCTGAGGGTTCCGGGTGTGTCCGCCCGGTTGCAGTACAGCCGCAGCGTAGCCCGCGCTACCTGCGTGGCGAGTGTCCCCGGGGGCAGCACCCCCAGATCGAACTGCACCAGCGAGGTATAGCCGCTACCCACATTTAAGTTGCTGAGCGCCCCGCCATTCACGCCCGGTTGCCCTTGCGATACATGCGCGTCCGCGATCAAAGTCGCTTGCACCGCCAGCAGACGCGCCGGCAGTGCCAAAACAACCACAGCCATCAGCGCGCACCACAGGCGCTCCCAGGCAAACAGCCTTCTCACTCCGGCTCCAGCAACGTTTACAGCTCAACAGGGCACGTTGCCGGCCGCGAGTTACGAAGGAGCTCGTTTTCTCGAGGAGGGGCAATGGCTGCCCTAGTTGTACGGAAACGATGTTGAGCCGCCAATCACCCGAGGGAGGTAGGTCTACTGCCCGTCATCTCCAGCGCTGCTGCCGGAGCTGCTCCCGCCAGCGCTGCCGAAGGTGTTGCACGCACCCGGATCACCCGACTGAAAGCCGCGCTGAAACCACTGCTGCCGCTGCGCCGAGGACCCATGTGTCCAGCTCTCCGGGCTCACCGCGCGTCCGCTCATCTTCTGCAGATGGTCGTCGCCCACGGCCGCCACGGCACTCAGCGCCGCGTCGACGTCCCCCGGATCCAGGATGTGCTCTCCCTGTGCATGGTGAGCCCAGACGCCGCCGTAGCAATCGGCCTGCAGCTCCAGGTCAACCGACAGATGGTTGCGCTCACTCGGCTCCGTCCGCATCAGGTGACTCACGCGCGTCTCGGTCCCCAGCATGTTCTGCACATGGTGCCCCAGTTCATGAGCCAGCACATAGGCCTGCGCAAAGTCCGCCGTGGAGCCACCGAACTTTTTCAACTCGTCCCAGAAACTCAGATCGATGTACACCTTCTGGTCCGCAGGGCAATAAAAGGGCCCGGTAGACGACTCGGCCGTGCCGCAACCGGCATAGGTCTCACCGCGATACAGCACCACGTGCGCCTCCTGCCACGGCTTGCCCTCCGCGGTCAGCGTCCCCCGCCAGAACTTCTGCACGTCTGTATTCACAAAGGAAATAAGCTGTGCGTCACGGTCTTCCCCGGCAGGATGCGGCTGCGCTGGGCCACCCTGTCCCTGTGGGCCGCCCTGCATCTGCTGCGTCGCCGGCTGCGATCCGCCACCGCCGCCGCCCAGCATGCCTCCCAGGAAGTTGTGCCCGGTGACCAGGCTGATGACCAGCAGCACGATGAAGCCGACAATGCCGATGCCCCCACCGCCACCGAAGCCAAAACCACCGCCGCCGCCCCCACCGGAACTGTCGCGCCGATCCTCAATGTCACTGCTGAGACCGCCAGGCTGCCACTCCATCGTCTGTTCCTCTCCTACCCGCTTATGCGCCTTCTGATGCGTACTGGCACCAGTTCACGACCGAAACGCAGGCCGCCCTCTATAAACTAGTCCAAGCAGACCCATGGGACGAAGCGGTACCAAACTCGGACAGAACTTTCTCATCGACGACGCCGCCTGTCTGCGCATCGCCGAATCCCTCGGCGACCTCAGCGGCCGCACCGTCGTCGAGATTGGCCCCGGCCACGGCGCCATCACCGCCCATCTCGCCCCGCGCTGTGCCCATCTCCATCTCCTTGAGTTCGACCCCGCCCTCGCCCGGGAGATTACCTTTCGCTTCCGCAATGACCCGCACGTCACCGTGCACCACGCTGACGTGCTCAAAACCGACCTCAGCACCCTGCTCCCGGCGCCCTCCGAAGGCGAGGGGAATCACCCCACACTGGACCTTATCGGCAATCTTCCGTATTACATTACGTCCGATATTCTGCTGCACCTGTTCAGTGCCGCCCGTGCCGGCTTTGCGCGCCGTGCCGTGCTGATGACGCAGCGCGAGGTCGCCCAACGTATCGCCGCCCCACCTGGCTCCAGCGAGTACGGCGCGCTCTCTGCCATCACCCAGCTGCATGCAACGGTGACAGAGCTGTTCACCCTGCCGCCGACCGCGTTCCTACCCCCGCCGGATGTTCACTCCACGGTGTTTCGGCTGGACTTCGCCCCACGTTTTGACGAGCTCGGGATCCCCTTCGAGGGCTTCAACCGTTTTCTGCGTGCCACCTTCGCCCAGAAACGCAAAACCCTCTCGAACAACCTACGAGCCGCAAACTACCCGGCCGCGCAGCTCTCCGCGGCATGGCCCGCCAACCTGTCCCCGCAGATCAGGGCCGAGGCGGTCTCACTTGAGCAACTCACCGCGCTCTACCGGGGCCTAGAGGATTGCGGGCTGGAAGACGTGGCGCCAGAAGCGACACCCTCCACCGCCTGAGCCGGGGAGACTCCCTGTAACAGCCGCTCCGCCCTGCGCCGCGCCCGGTCCATCACACGCTCATCCTCAGCAATCGACTTCAACACCGGCGCAATATTGCCCACCTCCAGCGCCCGTCCTTCGGTGACAGCGGTCTGCAGGCCCTCCAGCTCACCATCGAGACCCAGCCGATCAAAACGCAGCTTGGCCCTTAGCCGGTCACCCATCTGCAGGGTTTCAGCCAGGCCCTCAAACGCCGTTACCGCATCATTCACCCGGTCATCGTCGGAGTAGTTAAAGGTGCACTGCGCCTCACGGCCCGCGCCGCTGTACCGCATAACCTTTACCCCGGTCTTGGCGATGTTCTTGTTGTGCGTCTCGCAACGGCCACCTTCCACCATGGGAACGGCCGCAAACAGCTTCGTGACCACGGCCTGGCTGGCCCGGATTTCCCGCGCGTCAGTCTCCGGCGTAGCCTTGATCTCCAGCGACGCTGCCGGAGTCAGGTGCGGCAAATACAGGCCTTCCCCGCTCTCCGCGACAGTCAGGGTGTACTGCGCCCCGCCTGCACCTGCGCGATCCAGCGAGAACTGAATCTTTGCCGGAGCTGCCTGCCCCTGCATCCCGGCGACCATGCCCATCCACAGCAGCCATCCCGCAACCGAGCCCCTCACCGTGCGCGTCCTTCTGCCGTCTGCGCATGGTGAATGTGGCAAATGGCAATGGCCAGCGCGTCGGCGGCGTCGGCCGGCTCGGGCGCCTTTGCGAGTTCCAGCAACCGCGCCACCATGAATCCCACCTGATCCTTGGCTGCCAGACCATAGCCCACAACAGCGCTTTTTACCGATAACGGCGCGTACTCAGCCACCGGAAACCCGCAATTGGCCGCCGCCAGCAAAGCCACCCCGCGCACCTGCCCAAGCTTCAGCGCGCTCTTCGCATTCTGGGCGAAAAATACATCTTCAATCGCAACGCAAGCGGGCTGCCACAGGTCCAGCAGTGCCGTCAGCTCGGCATAGACCTGCGCCAGCCTCGCCGGGGTATGGTCCTTTTTGTTCAACCGCACGGCTCCTGAGCATAGGTGCAGCAACCGCGGACTGCGGGCTGCCTCGTCTACTTCGACGCACCCATATCCCGTGAACTCCGTGCCACAGTCAATCCCGAACACCCGCATAGCCCCGAGTCTACCCTCTCCTCACAGCCGCTTAGCCGGTACAATCGACCGGAGCTTCTCAGACGGCACCTCCTTCGGGCGATTCCTCCAGCCCAACCCGTGCCAAACCGCGAGTCCGCTCGGAAGGTCAAGATCCGCTTGCAGCTCGTGCTCCCAGCCTCTCGCCGCTCTCGCCACTATGCGGCTCTGTCTCTGGTCCTGGGCACCGGCTCTCTCTTCACGCCCGCTCTGGGCGGCCAACAAGCGACTCCGGCACCCGCGCCGGTTGTTCGCGCCCGTCCAGGAACCGCGGTACCGGTCACCGCACCGCCGGAGGCGGCTCCTCTCGTCAAGCGCGCGCCGAGGCCAAAGCCCATCAACCCACAGGATCTGAGCGGAGCCAGCGCTGCCTCGGGGCAGAGCACGGCACCACCCTCGCGGCCACGCCCTGCACAGTCTGCGGCAACGGTCACCGGGCAGACCTCCACGCCACGCCCGGCCCATCCCGCCGCAGCCCCCGCGGCTGGCGGAACGACGTCGTCCAAAGCCACCGCGACCAACGCCACGGCGTCCAACCCACCGGCAAAGCAGACCTTTTCAACCAGCGGCCTGAACCGCACGGTCGTCGTGCTGGATCCGTCCCACGGCGGCCCGGACTCCGGCTCACGCATCGGCGACAACATTCTGGAGAAAAACGTTACCCTCGCGCTCGCCTTTCGCCTGCGCTCCCTGCTAATCGCTCGCGGCTTCACTGTCGTACTGACTCGCGACAGCGACGCCGCCCTCAACCCCACGACCGCTGCTACGCCCCTCACGCTCGACGACCGCGCCGGGGTCGCTAACCACGCACGCGCCGCCGCCTGTCTGCTGTTGCACGCCACTGGTCGGGGCAATGGTCTCCACCTCTACACCTCTGACCTGGAACGCGCACCGGGTGAGGCCGCGCTGCTCCCCTGGCTCACCGCCCAGGCAGCCTGGATTCCCGCCAGCGAGCAGCTCGAACGCTCCGTCAGCTCCGCGCTGGGCCGCTCCCACATCGCCCTCGTCAGCAGCACGGCCTCCATCCGCCCCGTCGATTCCCTCACCTGCCCGGCGCTCGTCGTCGAGCTCGCCCCTGAGACCAGCGACGTGCAGACGGTAAACGACGCTGCTTATCAGGACCGCGTAGCCGCCGCAGTCGCCGGCGCGCTCATCTTCTGGCAGACAGGCGTACAGGCGCCCCCGAAACTCGCCGCTACGGCGTCCCCTCCCCACGCAATCCACCACCACGCCCCGGCGGCCCCGGCCAGCACCCCACCCGCGGAGCCCCAGCCATGACCAATCGCCAGCTCCGCATTGTCTTCTGGTGTCTGCTTGCCTGCATCGTGGGCATGGGCGTTCTGCTCGTCGTCGACCACATCCGTGCCCGCGACCGGGTCCGTGACCTCGCCGACAACGCCCCGCTCGACACCCCCGGCACCGACGCCGAGTCCGTCACCCTCAACCTCGCCAACGACGACGAAGGCACCGTCGCCCCGGCCGAGCGCCAGATCGCCCTGCCCACCGAGGTCACCGCCCGCGCCCGCGCCCTGCTCGATCACCTCGTCACCGAGTACGCCATGCCCGGCTCAGGGCACCCCCTGCCACCCGGCCTCATGGTCAACCAGATCTTTCTCGTGCCGCTGCCGGTCACCGGCCACACCGTCGACACCTCAGCACCGGCAACGGCCGACGGCCGCGTTCAGACGCTTCCCGTAGCACCCACCGACGCTGCAACAGCCCTGCAACCAAAAACACCCGGCGGCGAGCTCGCCGTCATCGACCTGCGCAGTAACTTCGTCAACACCCACCCCTCCGGCGTAGAGGTAGAAACCCTCACCCTCGCCTCGATCATTGCCACCCTGCACACCAACCTGCCCCAGATCGAACAGATCCGCTTCCTCGTCGACGGCCAACCCCGCGAAACCCTCGCCGGCCACGCCGACCTCCTGCGCATCTATCCCTCCCGCGACCCTGGCACCGGGGCCGGGGCACAGTAATGCTTTCCACAGCAGATATCCCGCAGCCCGTCCCATCCCGCCGTCGCATCGTCGGCGTCTTCGACTCCGGCTTCGGAGGCCTCACCGTTCTCCGCGCCCTGCTCCCCCGCTTGCCCGGCACCCACTTCCTCTACCTGGGCGACACAGCCCGCCTGCCCTACGGCGCCAAATCCCAGGCCACCGTCGCCCGCTACGCCGTGGAAGCAGCCCGCTTCCTGGTAGCTCAGGGCGCCGAACTCCTCGTCATCGCCTGCAACACCGCCACCGCCCTCGCCCTGCCCGAAATCCGCGCCGCTGTCCCCGTCCCGGTAGTCGGCGTGATCGAGCCCGGTGCCCAGGCCGCCCAGGCCACTTCAACCCAGGCCGCCAGCCCCAATATCCTCGTCCTCGCCACCGCCGCCACCGTGCAATCCCACGCCTACCGCGACACCTGCGCCACCCTCGGCCTCAGCGCCCATGAGATGTCCTGCCCCCTGCTCGTTCCCCTCGTCGAAGAGGGCTGGACCGACCACCCCGTCACCCGCGAGGTCCTCCGCATCTACTTAACCGAAGCCCTCGCCCGCACCGCTCCAGACGCCGTGCTCCTCGGCTGCACGCACTACCCCCTCATCGAGTCCGCCATCGGCGAAACCCTCAAGGAGCTAGGCTGCCAGGCTCCCGTCGTCGACTCCGCCGCTGCTACAGCCGACGCCACCCGCGCCCTCTGGAACGGGCCTGCCACACCAGGCACCCCCTCCACCTTCACCTGCTACGCCACCGACTCAGTAGAAAAATTCGCCCGTCTCGGCACACATTTCCTGGGTCAACCCATCCCTCAGGTGCACCTCCTCGACCTGGGTGGCTGAAAGGGTTGTAAGTTCTAAGTCAATCAGCACGCACTCAGACCCAACCCGACCCCACTTACGACTTAGAACCTAGAACCCAGACCCCGGACTCCGTATGCCCTACCTCCTGAAATCCGAACCCGAGAAATACTCCTTCGACGACCTCGTCCGCGACGGCGAAACCACCTGGGACGGCATCAAGAACCCCCAGGCGCTCATCACCCTCCGCAACATGAAAAAGGGCGAGGACTGCGTCATCTACCACTCCAACACCGGCAAAGCCGCAATCGGTCTCGCCAAAGTAGTCAAAGTCGAACTAGCCGAAGATGGCAAAACGCCACTCGTCACACTCAAAGCAGGCAAACGCCTCAAACGCGAAAAGCCCCTCGCCGAACTCCGCGAAGCTGGCGTCTTCCAAGGCTCCCTCCTCTTCCGCCAATTCCGCCTCTCAGTCGTCCCGCTAACCGACGAACAATTCGACTTCCTAGTCCACGGCTAACTCCCGGAAGAATCGCTTCCTCACTCCTCACTCTCTATTCACCATTCACTTCTCACTATTCACTCCCCACGAACCACCGCATCTCACCCCCAATGACCACCTTCCGCCTCGCCAACGACCTACCCGTCAACCGCCTCGGCTACGGCACCATGCGTCTCGTCGGCGAGGGCGCCTGGGGAGAACCACCCGACCGCGAGGACGCCCGCAACGTCCTCCGCCGCTGCCTCGAGCTCGGCATCAACCTCCTCGACACCGCCGACGCCTACGGCCCGCAGATCGCCGAACAGCTCCTCGCCGAGGCCCTCTACCCCTACCCTGCGGACCTCGTCATCGCCACCAAGGGCGGCCTCACCCGCCAGGGTCCCGGCAAGGCCAAACCCTGCGGCCGCCCCGACTACCTGCAGCAGCAGCTCGAGCTCTCCCTCCGCAATCTCCGGCTCGATTGCATCCCGCTCTACCAGCTCCACCGCATCGACCCCACCGTCCCCCTCGCCGACACCCTCGGCGCCCTCAAAGACGCGCAGACCGCCGGCAAGATCCGCCACATCGGCCTCTCCGAGGTCACGCCCGCACAGATCGAAGAAGCCCAAAAGACAGTCCCCATCGTCAGCGTCCAAAACCGCTACAACCTCTTCGACCGCAAGTCCGAGGCCACCGTCCGCTTCTGCGAGGCGCAGGACATCGCCGTCCTGCCCTGGTATCCCATGGGCGGCAGCGCAGCCACCAGCATCGCCAAAAACACCGCGAACTCCGGAGACCCACGCACCAACCACCCCGTCGCCGACTTCGCCCGCGAGCACAACGCCACCCCCAACCAGATAGCCCTCGCCTGGCTCCTGCAGGCCAGCCCCGTTATGCTGCCTATCCCCGGCACCGCCTCGGTCGCGCACCTCGAAGAAAACGTCGCCGCGGCCTCCCTGGACATCGCCGAAGCCGACTGGGACGCCCTCGAGCTGATCGTCGAAACCCAGGCAAGCTAAGCTGTCCCCGTGCCGAAGAAATGGTTCGTCCTGGCCCTCGTCTGCCTCGGTCTTCTCGAGACAGGCGTCCTGGCCTTCGGGTACCTGCAAAAGCAGTCAGCCATCCTCGCGCCGTCGTCGACCGGCCCCTTGCCTGAGTCCCATCAGCGAGCCGTCGCCACACCTACCCTTTATCTCGAGCCCGACGCCGGCTTCACCTGGCTCTACACCCTTATCAACAACGCCCGGACCACGATCGACATGACCATGTACGAGCTGGTCGACCCCACCGCCTCCGCCGACCTCGTCGCGGCCTGCGGGCGTGGCGTGAAGGTCCGCGTCATCCTCGACCAGAACCTCGAAAAGACGGCCAACACCCCCGTCTACAATCAGCTCGCCGCCGCCGGCCCCAACTGCGCGGTCGCCTGGGCCAACCCCCACTTCGGGGCCACCCACCAGAAAACCCTCATCCTCGACGGCACCGAAGCCGTGGTGCTTTCAGCCAATCTCACCAGTCGCTACTACGCCGACACCCGCGACATGGCCCTCACCGACACCGATCCGGCCGACGTCGGCTCCATCGAAGCCACCTTCGACTCCGACTTCGGCTCCACGGACCCCGACCCCGACGTCCCCGGCGTCGGCCACAACCTCATCTGGAGCCCCACAACCGCGCAGGGCGACCTCGTCAGCCTCATAGCCACCGCGAAAAAGACTCTGCTGGTAGAAAACGAGGAGCTCGGCGCTGCAGTGATCGTCGACGCCCTGGCCGACGCCTGCAAGCGCGGCGTGCAGGTCCACCTGGCCATGACCGACACGAACCCCAACTACCACCCCAACTACGCCACGCTGGAGGCCGCCGGCTGCGGCGTCCACATCGGCGCGGACGACGATGACACGCTTTACATCCACGCCAAGGCCCTCGTCGCCGATACCGGCACGCCAGCCGCCATTGGCTACGTCGGCTCGATCAACTTTACCAATGCCTCAATGAACGGGAACCGCGAACTGGGCCTCTACGTGCACGATCCCAACCTGCTCAGCCAGATCGGCACCTCCATAACCGGCGACTACAACCAGTTCCCCGCCTACTCCGCCAGCAACATCGTCCGTCTGACCCGGAAGCGCGCCCCTGACTCTTCTCAGCGCGGAATGTCAGTAACTTCCCGCAATGCGATTTCGCAGTGACCGATCGGTCATACCTGTTTGGAACAGGTGGATAGGTCCACAGTCCCCCGTAGACTTCATCAATTCAGGCCATGAACGTGGCTCCTTATATCTCCATGTTCTTCGGTCGTCGGATGCCGCGGCTCTATGTCTTCAACAAGACGGCGAGAAGGCACCACACAAGAAAGCTGCTTGCCCTCGCGTTTTCAATGATCTCTAACGTAGGTCGGTCGGATTGCTTCTAAGAATGCGACTTGGCATGACCAAGCTCCACACGTCCACACTGAATTGGCGTGCTTGCCTTATGTCAGCCTGGTTGTGAGGAAGGCTGAAGGTTTTTGGAGCAGGGAAAGCGAACCTACGCGGGTTCGATTATGCTGCTTGCATGGTGACAGCGAGAGATCAAACTTCGGCTAAAGCGGCTTGGCGCATCCAACTCGTGCGCTGCTCGTTGGGCGTCATAGCATTCGGTTGGGCCGGACACAATCTCTGGAGCCCTGCAATGCCAGCAAGTTCTCGGCCAGGCTGGATATTCCTCTTCGCTGTTGTATTGGCCGCGCTCTTTCATCAGACCTCTAGAGTGTATAAAGTTCTACGTTCCTATCAGAGCAAGGGCTGACCTGCCCGCTCCCAGGAGCGAGCTGATGCTTAATTCCGTTGAAGATCCGGTTACAGCGGCGATGCACAGTTGATAGCCAATCACTTCTCAGAAAGACTGTAGTCAGTGCTTCGCCTCTCTTCGAGAAGCTTTGTGAAGGGCGCGGACCAGGACTTCCTTGTTGAGCTACAGGAGATGCCGTTTGGACTCTATGGAAGGTTCACAGACCGGTATGGAGTGAAGTGGTACTGCCGCGGCGGAAGTGCAAGGGCCTGATTAGTCCACTTACGCAGTTCAAAGTCTTACAAACGCAATCGTCGGAAGGCAGACCGCAACAACCTGCTTCAAGTGCTCAAAACTGCCCGCTCACCCCTTCCCGAGCCCACACTGCTATCCTGAGTCCCGACCGCAACACAGGGGAGCCACACACCGCAATGATCGACATGCAGGGCCAGGTCGCCGTAATCTTCGGCGTCGCCAACAAGCGCAGCATCGCCTACTCTATCGCCGAAACCTTCGCCAAAGCCGGTGCCACCATCGTGCTTGGCTACCAGTCCGATCGCCTCAAGCGCGACTCCGAAGAGCTGCTCGCCGCCCTCGGCCAGTCCGACCGCGGCAAGCTGGTCCAGTGCGATGTCTCCATCGACGCCGACATCGACAACGCCTTCGCCCACATCCGGGAATCCTTCCCCGCCATCCACACCGTGGTGCACTCCATCGGCTTCGCGCCCAACATCAAGAACCCCGTCCTCGACACCACGCGCGCCGACTTCGCCATGGCCCATGACATTTCGGTCTACTCCTTCATCGCCATGGCCCGCGCAGCCGCCCCGCTGATGACTGAGGGAGGCTCCCTGCTCACACTCACCTACTACGGCTCGGAAAAGGTCTTCCCCAACTACAACATCATGGGTGTCGCCAAGGCCGCGCTTGAGGCCCTCGTCCGCTACCTCGCCTACGAGCTAGGCCCGAAGAACATCCGCGTCAACGCCGTCTCCGCCGGCCCCATCAAGACCCTCGCCGCCCGTGGCATCGGCGACTTCAACCAGATCCTCGAAGCCGTCACGCAGCGCGCTCCCCTGCACCGCAACGTGGAACAGGCCGAGGTCGCCAACACCGCCCTCTTCCTCTCCTCAAAGCTCGCCAGCGGCATCACCGGCGAGATCACCTTCGTCGACTGCGGCTTCAACACCACAGGCATCTAGCCTTACTCCACTCCAAACTCCCTTACTCACAACTCGAGACTCAAAACTGAACACATGACACGCATCGGCACCGTCGCGGAGCTCTGGCGCTACCCCGTCAAGAGCATGCGCGGCGAGCGCCTCCACACCGCCGCGTTTGACGCCGCCGGCATGGTCGGCGACCGTCGCTACGCGGTAGTCTCCACGGGCGCACCCGTCGGCAAACCGCTCGTCACCAGCCGCGAGCGCACCCGCATGCTGCTCTACCAACCCCAGCTTGATTCGGAACTCGGCTCCGTGCCCGTCGTGATTACCCCCTCAGGCGAGCGCCTGCCACTCCCCTCACCCGAGCTCATCGACACCCTGCAGCGCGAGCTCGCCGGCTCCGACTCCACCCTCGAGCTCGAACACTCCCCCGACAAGCCCATCACCGACGTCCGTGCCCTGAGCTTCATTTCGCGCGCCACTCTGGACTTCCTGGCCCGTGAACTCGGGAACAGCTTCACCCCGCAACGCCTCCGCAACAACCTCATCCTCAATCTCGACGACGCCCGCCCCTTCGCCGAAGAAGAACTCGAAGGGAAGACACTGCGCTTCGGTGAAGCTGAAGACGCCACAATCCTCCACATCCACGAGCGCATCCCCCGCTGCCGCATCGTCACCCTCGACCCCCAAACCGCCGAGACCGACAACACCCTCCTCCGCTACATCGGCAAGCACCGAAGCGCCCGCATCGCGGTGTACGCCACCGTCAACCACCCCGGCACAATCCACGAAAACACCCCCATCTACCTCCTCAGCTAAACCCTCCACAACACCCGTCGCGCACCTTCGCGCAACCTTCCCGCCCTTCGCGTTCGCTGTTGCCTTTGCCTTTGCCTTTTCTAGTTGTCATTCCCCAAACGGGGAACCTGCTGTCAGCCGACTGTTGCAGGCAATTAGAGCCGCCTCCGCTATCCTGAAAGCAATCGCAAACACCCGGACACAAACCCTATTGCACATCTAGTCATCACCCGCTAAGTGCAACGGAAACAAGATCCTGCATGAAAAGGGGGGAGGCCACACCCCCCGCAAGGTATGCTGCACTCACCCATGAAGCTGCCCCTCTTTCTCGCCGCGCTCACCACCACCCTCGCAGCCCAACAACCGAAGCCCATCGTCCTGCACGCCGCGCACCTGCTCGACGTTGCCAACGGCAAACTCATCAGCCCCGGTGAGGTTCTCGTCGAAGGCGAGCGCATCAAGGAAGTCGGCCCGCACGTCACGCA
>CAXTVC010000045.1:2919-25095 GCA_964247615.1 uncultured Acidobacteriaceae bacterium | reverse complement strand
AAATTTGGAGCACCGGGTCGGGATTGAACCGACGAATACTGGTTTTGCAGACCAGCGCGTTAGCCACTTCGCCACCGGTGCCCTTGGCAGGAAAGGTGCGCCGGAAGGCGTCCTTATCCCCCAAAACTCTGGACACGAACTTACTGCGGTTGAGAAGTTGTGCGCAGGTAGGGCTTCACCGTCTTGTATCCAGGGAAGATCCTGTCGGCTTCCTCATTGGACACCGCGCCGGTGATGATGACGTCGTCACCCTGTTTCCAGTTTGCCGGAGTTGCCACCTTGTGCTTCGCCGTCAGCTGCATCGAGTCCAGCACGCGCAGCACCTCGTCAAAGTTGCGGCCCGTCGTCATGGGGTACGCCAGGTGCAGCTTGATGCGCTTGTCCGGACCCACCACAAACACCGTACGTACAGGCGCGTTCAGGGCCGCTGTGCGACCGCCTTCCACATCCCCGGCATCGCCGGGCAGCATGTCATAGAGCTTGGCCACCTTCAGCTCAGGGTCCCCGATCATGGGATAACGCACGGGCGTCCCACCCACATCCTCAATATCCTTGGCCCACTTTGTGTGGCTCTCCACGGGATCCAGCGAGAGGCCAATCACCTTGGCGCCGCGCTTGGAAAATTCTCCTTCCAGAGTGGCCATCGCTCCGAGCTCCGTCGTGCACACGGGCGTAAAGTCCTTGGGGTGCGAGAACAGCACGGCCCAGCTATCGCCAATCCATTCATGAAAGTGAATGGTGCCCTGCGTGGTCTCGGCGGTGAAGTCTGGAGCGATATCGTTGATGCGGAGAGACATCAGATCCCTTTCGTGTTGGCAGAATCCCTTCGGATCCCGTGGTGTGGGGCATCGGCCCCTTGCAGTACAGCTGGTTAGATTCTGTTCCCGTGCATTGGTCGCTGCCCGGCGTGCAAAGACCCACCCGGCATTGGCCTGGGTGGGTCTGGACTTCGCTCTGACGTTTCTTATCGTCTCGATGCGTTTATCCGCTCACCCCTGCCAGGCTGCAAGGACAGCAGCGGCACTCACAGCAGGAGCTCGGGATGGACTGGGCAAAGGGCATCGATTTCCGTAATCTGCACCGCCGGGGCAGGTTGACCCCTCTGCGGTGAGCTTTAAGGTACGGAAGCAATACGGCCCTGTCAACTCGGCAGGCCGGGTATACGCGTGCTGGCTAGACTTGAAGTATGCCAATCGAATTGCCCTACACCGTTCTGGATGTCTTTGCCGAGCGCCCGCTGGAGGGTAATCCCCTGGCTGTCTTTCACGACGGCCGCGGGCTGACCGACGACCAGATGCAGGCGCTTGCGCGCGAGACCAACCTCTCGGAAACCACCTTCGTCCTGCCCTCCGACGACCCTGAGCAGGACCGCAGCCACGGCGTCCGCGTGCGCATCTTCACCACCCAGGAGGAACTGCCCTTTGCGGGCCATCCCACGCTGGGCACGGCGAGCTGGCTGCGGCTGCACCATCCGGCTCTACGCGATGCAGAGACGGTCATCCTCCGGCTGAACGTCGGGCCCATCCCCGTGCGCTTCGACTCCGTCGAGGGCGACCCCGCAGCGGGCCTGTACGGCTCCATGCGGCAGCGCGATCCGGAGTTCGGCCCTGAGTATGACCCGGACGAGATTGCGTCCATCCTCGGCGTGAAGGAAGCCGATCTCCTGCCCGGGTACCGCTCCCAGACCGTTTCCACCGGAAACCCGTTCTGCATTGTGCCCCTGCGTTCGGTCGAAGCCCTGGAGCGGCTGAACATCCCGCAGCGCGAAGCCACCGCGTGGCTGCGGGAGCGAAACGCACGCTGGTTCTACTGCATCGCTCCGGACCTCCCCGGCGCCGGGTGGCGCGCACGCATGCAGTGGGAGAGCGGCGAAGACCCGGCAACGGGTTCCGCGGCAGGGCCGTGCATCGCTTGGCTGGTACGGACGGGGCTGGTTCCCTCCGGGCAGTCCACAACCCTGCAGCAGGGGATTGAAATGCTTCGCCCCAGCCGGCTGACGGTGCAGGCAACCCTTGGGGAGGGTGCGATCCGGGATGTATATGTTGCCGGGCGCACCATTCCCGTGGCATCGGGACGCTTCTTCCTCCCCGGATCGTGAGTTTATGCACAGGGACTTGGACCGGAATCGCCTGTAACGGCAACGGTTCACGCCCTTCCGGTGGATTGGGAGGTCAACATTGCGTGAATGTTCGCCTTTTGTTCGCGGTTGCCGTGCTTGATTCCTCTCCGTATGCTCAGGCAATCGCATCTCGACATGCCACTTTCGTCCGGTGCGCACCAACTTTCGGTTCACCCGTAAATTCAAGCACTTACGCGGTCCTCTGACAGCGTTGCCCCCGTACGCCGGCACTTTCTAACGCGCGGACGGGGCCTATCCACTCCTGCGCGCCGCACCGTTAGCTGCGACGCGATCGTACCCCTGTGCGTCCCTGCCCCGACCGGCGCCCCCGACCGGCGGCGGGACCGATTATGAGATGTCCCTGGCAGGCAAATGCGCCCGTGCGACGCATGCGCCCCCGCTCGGTCCAAAAAGATTTCGGCACGCCCCCTGCGGTGCCATACCAGTCGCCGGAGGCCCCGGCAGAGAGACAACGTCCCTGATGCGCCCTCGCAAGACGATTCTGTGTGTCGAAGGAAACGAACAAATCCTTTCCGTTCGAAAATTCATGCTGGAAACACGCGGGTACCGGGTCGTGGGATTCACCTGCCCGCAGGCCGCGCTGGAGCATCTCGGGCGCGCCATGCCCGGGTCCATCGACCTGCTGCTGGCCGATGTCGTCCTTCCGTCCATGGAGGGCAATGAACTGGTGCGTCGGGCCAAAGGATTGCACGCCAGCCTGCCAGCGCTGCTCATCTCGAACATGGTTTCAAGTTATGACCGGGCAGCTGCCGCGGATGTATTTCTTCCC
This sequence comes from uncultured Acidobacteriaceae bacterium, assembly GCA_964247615.1. Classification (GTDB taxonomy): domain Bacteria; phylum Acidobacteriota; class Terriglobia; order Terriglobales; family Acidobacteriaceae; genus Granulicella. The sequence goes on along the minus strand of CAXTVC010000045.1, from coordinate 22,186 downwards.
AAGGGCGCCTGCGCACCGGCCGAGATGCTTGACCGCATTCGCGTGCTGGTTACGCGCAAACGTGGGCCGAAGAAGCATTCTGCCCCGATGCACGGGACACTCCCGGTCGCGATGTAGCGGTTCGGGAGCCTCAAGCGCCCATCAGGCCTCTACCAGCCCATAGCGGCGCTGCCATTGCTGCTTCAAGCGCGCCCACACAGCTCCCCGCTCTGCAGCGGTCAAAGCCGGGTCGGGATGTTCCACGAACCGTGCGGCTTCCGCCTTGGCGAGCTCCAGCAGATCGCGGTCACGCGACAGGCTGGCGATGCGGAACTCCGGCAAACCGGCTTGCCGTATACCAAAGAACTCGCCCGGACCACGCTGGGCCAGGTCAAATTCAGCGAGCTCAAAGCCGTCCTGGGTGCGCACCATGGCGTCGAGACGCGCCTCGGCTTCCGGCGTAATTTTCTCCCCGGTAAGCAGAACGCAGTAACTTTTCGCGGAGCCTCGACCCACGCGACCGCGCAGCTGGTGCAGCTGGGCCAGGCCAAAACGCTCCGCATGCTCCACGACCATGATCGAGGCGTTAGGCACATCCACGCCAACCTCGATGACGGTCGTCGCAACCAGGACCTGGATCTCGCCGCGCTTGAAGCGTGCCATGGTGACCTCTTTGTCATCGGCAGACATGCGACCGTGCAGCAGGCCGAGCTTCAGGCCGTGGAGTGCGCCTGCGGAGAGCTCTTCGTAAGATTCCGTGGCGGAGCGGAGCTTGGCGCGATTCGCGGGGCGGCGTTTCGGTGTCGCCGCTGGGGCGCTATTCTCTTCCTGCCTCGCTTTCAACGCTTTGCTCGGTGTTCCTTTGCTACTGCTGCCATTCCGCAGCGGAGCGGAGGCCTCAACTGTTGTCCGATGCCCCGCGAACAGTCCAGGCTTTGCCGCTTTTTTCTTGGCGCGCGGGGAAGGCGGGGCTTCCTCCACCGCGGTTCGCTCCGGTCGAGAAGACCCAGTCTGGGAAGGCTCGCTTGCGTCCTGGGCGAAGTCGAGTTCGGGCTGGTCGGTGTTGTCGCCCTCAATCACGGGATACACGATATAGGCCTGCCGACCGGCAGCAACCTGCTTGCGCACAAAGGCCCACACCTCGGCGGCGCGATCCCCGGGCATGCGGCGCGTGGTGATCGGGGTACGTCCAGGGGGCAGCTCGTCCAGGATGCTCGCCTCCAGGTCGCCGTACACCGTCAGGGCGAGCGTGCGGGGGATGGGCGTCGCCGTCATCACGAGCACATCGGGTTCCGTCGCCACACCATCGGGGCCGGGCTTGCGCATCAGCTTGTAGCGCTGCTGCACGCCGAAGCGATGCTGCTCGTCCATGATGACCAGGCCGAGATTCTCGAAATCAACCTTCTCTTCAACCAGGGCATGGGTGCCAATGGCCAGGTCGGTCTCACCGCGAAAGATACGTCTCTGCGCGTCGCGCTTGGCCTGCGGGTCGAGCGAGCCGGTGAGCAGCGTGGTCCGATACGCACGGCCGTGGCTGGGTGAAACCGCATCCGCAAGCAGTTTGCGCGCGGACAGGTAGTGCTGTGTTGCCAGGATTTCGGTAGGCGCCATAAAAGCGACCTGGTAGCCGTTCTCAATAGCCACCAACGCGGCTTCAAGTGCAACGATCGTCTTGCCGGAGCCGACGTCGCCCTGCAGCAGGCGGCGCATCGGGCGGGGTTCGCGCATGTCGCCGACGATCTCGGCAAGCACGCGCTTTTGCGCCTTTGTGGGCTTGAAGGGCAGCACCTGCTTCAGAGCTTTGCGCACGTTGTCGTCGGTCTGGAAGGCCGTGCCGGCGCGCTCGCGCAGCCTGCGCCGCTTCAGTTCAAGGCCAAGCTCGAGATACCAGAGCTCTTCAAAGATCAAGCGGCGATGGGCCGGGGTGCGTGCCGCCTGCAGCTCGGCGAGCGGGGTCTCGGCGGGTGGAAAGTGCAGGTCGCGCAAAGCCTGCATGCGGCCGGGCAGACCGAGGCGCTCGATGAGCGCGCGGGGCAGCGTCTCGATCACTTCCAGATTGTTCTCGGCAAGGTCACGGAACAGGCCCCACACGACGCGGCGCAGCCAGCGGGAGGTGAGCTTGGCGCCCCAGGGCGTGGTGCCGCCGAGGGACTGGTAGACCGGCACAATACGGCCCATTTCGAGCGTGGTGAACTCGGCATCGTCGCCCGTGTCCTTGCCCGGCTCGGGCAGGATCTCGAAGGTGGGCTGGATCATCTTCCACTTCGTGGCGTTCGGCGCGGCGCCGGGCGCGGTCCCGGAGCGTGAGCCTTCGAGCTTGCCGTACAGGGCGACCTGCTGGCCGGGCTTGAAGCGGTCGCGGAGGTAGGTGCCGTTGAACCAGAGGCACTTGATGGTCTCGAGGATGGGAGCGCCGAGCGTTGGCTCGAGCTGGCCCTGCGGGTCGGCGCTTTGCGTTGGCGGGACGGCCGGATCGGGCTGAGCCGGGCGGATGCCGACTGTCATCTCGAAGATGGGTTTCGCGCGGGTGCGCAGCAGGATGGCCCCGCGGACCTCACCGGTGACGGAGGCCATGTCGCCGGGCTGGTACTCCGAGAGCGGCTTGGGATGGACACGGTCCTCGTAGCGGAAGGGAAGGTGGTAGAGCAGGTCTTCCACGGTCTCCACGCCGCGTTCTACGAGGCTCGCTGCGACACGCTCACCAACACGCTTGAGGAACTTCACCGGGGTGTCGAGCGTGAGGACCACAGGTGTCATGCTAACGGCTCAGGTGCAGGGAAGCCTCGAACGCAACGTCTGGCGAAGGCATGGATGGAATAATGGCCGTGCGGCTTGTGGTGACCGCCTCTGTCGATGGATACCTTTCTTGGGCGCTTGAAAAATCCGTTGGTTCTGCTTGCGGTCGTGCTGCTGCAGACGTTGTGGCTGGCCACGCAGGTGCACCATCCGGGGCGCCCGGGGCTGGGCTTCTCTGCCGGCGAGGATGAGGGCAAGGTGTCGCTGCTGCGCGAGTGGGCGATGGCCGTGGCTGCGCCCGCGGAGCGGGGTGTGCATGGGACCGGGGCCGGGCTGCGCCGTACATGGGCGAACTACGTGGATCTGCGCGGCGCACGGCAGCAGAATGCAGCTCTCAAGGACGAGGTGGCGCGGCTGCGGCTGGAGCAGGCTGCCTTTGCGCAGGATGCCGCAGAAGGCCGGCGTCTACAGGCTTTGCTGCAGTTCAAGCAGCACTATGTGACCTCCACGGTCGCCGCGCAGGTGATTGGAACGAGTGGGTCGGATCGATCGCATGTGCTGTGGATCGATAAGGGGGCCGCTGATGGCTTACGGCCGGAGCAGGCGGTGATCACGCCGGATGGCGTGGTGGGCAAGCTGCGGGACGTGATGCCGCACACCGCGCAGCTGCTGCTGGTGAGCGACCCGAACTCAGGGGCCGGTGTGATCCTGGTGTCAACCAGGCTGCGCGCGATCATCCGCGGGACCTCCGCGGGCGACGTGGAGATTAACAATCTCACCTCGGACGAGCGGATCAAGGCCGGGGAGCAGGTGCTGACCTCGGGGGGTGACCAGGTGTTTCCCCGTGGTCTGCCCGTAGGAACGATCGCCTCGGTCCAGCCCGATGTGAAGCACCCGCCTTACACGCTGATCCACATCAAGCCCGCGGCGAACCTGCGCCAGCTGGAAGAGGTGCTGGTGATCACCGGCACGGACCCTGCACTTTCCGCCTCCGCACAGAGCGACGCGGCGCTGGCGGAGAAGACGGCCGCCGAAAACCAGAAGGCAGCGGACCTGGTCGCGGCACGGCTGCCGTCCGTTCATGACGGCGAGGCAAAGGACGGAGACCAGCCCGCCTCCGCATCGACGGCCGTGACCGGCAAGGCGGCTGCCGCTGCCGGAGCGACCGCAGGCGCGGTGCCTGGGGTGCCTAACTCGGGCATGCCGAAGCCGAAGCCGGCGGCGCATGCGGATCGCTACTCGCCGGGGGCCACGCCTTCGGCGGAGGAATTGACTCCGGGAGCTCCGAAGCCGTAGGGGCGCCCCCCCGTCTTTAGTTCCAAGATCTTACAAAGATTGAACTTAGCCCTGGACCAAGGGTCTTAGTACCCCGCTTGGGGGACTGTCTGCATTTCCTTGCGCGGCAAGTTCGTTCTCAACAGGGTACTGAAACAACGGCGAATTGCACGCAAGTCAGCGCCGGTTGTGTACCTCGGAGGCGAGCACTTTGCTGTGGTCTGGATGCGGGTCTGGATCCGTTCCTGGATCCGTTCAGTTTTGAATTTCGAGTGGGGGAGTTTGGGAGCGGAGCGCAATTTGTCCCTTCTGGCTCACATCCCGAGTGGATGGGGAGAAGGTGGGCAACTCACGTCCAGTATGCTCAGAGTTGACCCACTGCATGCCTGAACACAGCTATACCTCGCGCCGCGAGATGGAACAGTATCGTTTTCACCCGCTCGTGACCCTGCTGGCGCCGCTGATCTGCGTACTGCTGGGCGCGGTGCTGCCGCGCATCTGGCCCAAGCTGGAGATCCTGGACCTGCCGCTGATTGTTACGGTGTTTTTCGCCGTTTCGCGACGAAGCCCCATCGCGGGAACGCTGACCGGCACGGCCATTGGGCTTCTGCAGGATGCGTTTACGAGTCTGCCGTTTGGGGTGAACGGTATCGCGAAAGCCATCGTCGGGTACATCGGGGCGAGCCTTGGCTTTGCGCTGGATGTAGAGAACATCCTGAACCGCGTACTGATCAATTTTGCCGCCAGCCTGATCCAGAGCGGGATCCTGTACGTCATCACACGACGGATGCTTGGCGATGCGACGGTGGGGCTGCAGCCCGTGCATGAGCTGATTCGTGCCGGGGTGAATACGGCCGTGGCGATTCCGATTTTTCTGCTGCTGGATCGCTTTAAGGTGCTGGAAGAGTAAGCGGCGGAGAAGCGGTCAGCTGGTAGCGCGGTCAGCGAAAAATCGGTTAGCTGGTGATGCGGTCGGCAGTAAATGATTTGACTCTTCTTAGCTGAGTGCTGTTACGCCGACTGCCCTTACGCCAAGCGCTCCACCGCGGCTATACACTGAAGTAACCTACTTATGTCCCCTGAGGCCCTCCATCTCGCACGGAAAGAGAAGGTCTCTCCCGCCAAGCTGGCCATTGCGCAATATATTGTTGCGCTCATTCTATTGGTTTTAGGGGTCGGTCTTTGGCGGTTGCAGGTGTTGGGGGCGGCGGAGTACAGGGTATTGGCCGAGCAGAACCGGGTGCGCAAGGTGCCGGTGCTGGCCGCCCGGGGGCGCATCCTGGACCGCGAGGGCCGGGTCATTGTGGACAACTATCCCTCGGTGACGGCGTACCTGCTGCGTGAGCAGATGAGTGCCGTGGAGCAGGATCTGCCCATGATTGCCGGCGGTTTGCACATGGAGCCGGAGGGGATCCGGGCGATTCTGAAGCATTACGAGTTTGCGCCGAAGTATCAGCCCATCCCCTTGAAGCAGGACATCACGCCGGATGAGCAGGCATTTCTGGCGGCGCATCGCGATGATCTGCCGGAGCTGGATACGCTGGACGAGCAGCGGCGGCTGTACCCGCGGGACGGTTTTGCGGCGCACATGATCGGGTATGTGGGCGAGGTGTCCGAGGCGGACCTGAACAACTCCCGCTTTGCGGCGTATGAGCCAGGCGATGTGGTCGGCAAGAGCGGCGTTGAAGAGACGTACGACGCGGTTCTGCGGGGGACGGACGGGTCACGCGACATGATCGTGAACTCACATGGACGCGAGGTGGGCATCGCCGGCGAGGAGTACGCCAAGCCCGGCCAGGACCTGCGGCTTACGGTGGACCTGGATGTGCAGCGCGCGGCGGAGCAGGCCATGGAGGGCAAGATCGGCGCCATGGTCGCGCTGGACCCGCATACGGGCGAGATTCTGGCGATGGTGTCGCGGCCCACGTTTGATCCCAACGAGTTTTCAGTGCGGCTGAGTAAGGCGTACTGGCAGACGATCCTGGAGAATGGGGATCATCCGCTGCTGAACAAGGCGATCCAGGCACAGCTGGCGCCAGGGTCGACGTTCAAAATCATCATGAGCCTGGCGGGTCTGCAGGAGGGCAAGGCGCAGGATCTGCGGGTGAATTGCAACGGCGGCGCCAGCTTTTATGGGCATTTCTTTGCCTGTGACAAGCACCACGGCAGCGTGGACATCCGGAATGCGATCCCGTACTCATGCGACACGTTCTATTACACGCTGGCGAGCCGATTGGGGATCGACACGATTGCCGGATATGCCAATGAGGTCGGCATCGGTGTGAAGACCGGCGTGGACCTGCCGGACGAGGCCGCCGGTACCATGCCGAGCGAGGCGTGGAAGATGAAGACGCAGCATGACAAGTGGTATGCGGGCGAGACGATTTCGGTAGGCATCGGGCAGGGTGCGATCCAGGTGACGCCGCTGCAGCTGGCGCGGGCGATCAGTGGGATAGCCTCCGGGGGTGTGCTGCGGCGACCGCACGTGGTGTTTCCAAGTGAGCTTGGCAGCGGCGAGCGCCTGGCCGTGGAGGAGAGCTTTCCAGGCTCGGGTGACAAGCGGATCGCGCTGAGCCCGGAGAACTGGGAGACGATCACGGACGCCATGGCGAACGTGACCTCCAGCCCGATCGGCACGGCGTACGCGGCGCACCTTGAAGGCGTGGACTTTGCCGGCAAGACGGGCACAGCGCAGGTGATGAGCCATACGGCCCTGGCTAAGACCAGCAAGGGGCATAATACGGAGCCGAATGCCTGGTTTGTGGGCGTTGCGCCGCGACGCAATCCGGATATTGCGGTGGCGGTGCTGTGGGAGCATGGCAACTGGGGCAATAATTCGGCGAAGCTGGCAGCGCAGGTGATTGCGGCGTATGTAAACAAGCAGCGTTCACGGGCGGGAAACCTGATGCGGGTGGCTGAGGTGACGCAGCCGGTGTCGCCGGCGAAGGTGCCTGACCAGCAGCCTGCGGAGACCGTTCCGGCTCCGGAGGCGCGGGTATCCCGACCCCGGCCCGAGGTGCCGCCTGTCGTGGCTTCTCCTACGGGCGGTCAGTAACGGCAGACGCGGATCTCTCCACTGCGCTGCGCTTCGATCGAGATGACAAGTGGTGGGGCGGCTTCCTTCTGGGGCTGGTTGGTGGGGTTGCTTTGAGGATGGGCCTTCCCGCTTGGGTACACTGGGCCTGTGTTTCGAACGCGTTTCCGTGACTTTGATTGGACATTGCTTGGCTTCGTGCTCCTCCTCAGCGTGCTGAGCGTGGTCGAGATCCGTTCCGCGACGGCCATGACGAAGTTTCACGGCTTTCAATACAAACAGATGGGCTTTCTGCTGGGCGGGTTTGTGCTCATGTTTGTGACTTCGGCCGTGGATTATCACCGGCTGCTGGATCTTGTGCCCTGGGCGTATGGCCTCAGTGTTTTCTCGCTGGTTGCGGTGAAGGCTGTGGGGCAGAAGGTGCTGGGGGCGCGACGCTGGATCAACCTGGGGGGCGGGGTGCATTTTCAGCCGTCGGAGTGGGTGAAGCTGGTGCTGATTCTCACGGCGGCGCGGTTTTTCTGGACGTTCATCAGCAACAAGCGCGAGTTGAAGTGGCTGGATGTAGCCAAGGCCTTTGCGCTGATTGGCGGGCCGATGCTGCTGGTGCTGGCGCAGCCGGACCTGGGGACGGCGCTGACGTACTCGCCGATCTTGCTGGTGGGGTTGTTCCTCGGAGGTATCCGGTTCCGGCAGGGCGCAGTGCTGGCCCTGGCTTTTTGCGTGCTCGCAGGGGGGATATGGAAGAGCGGCAAGGTGCTGAAGCCGTACCAGAAGGCCCGGCTGACGGCGTTTGCGAACCCGGATACGGATCCGAAGGGGTCGGGCTACCAGATCCGGCAGAGCCTGATCGCGGTGGGCTCGGGCGGTCTTTGGGGTAAGGGCGCGAACCGGGGCACGCAGACGCAGGGAGATTTTCTACCCATTCCCTATACGGACTTCATCTTTGCGGCATTTTGCGAGGAGCACGGCTTTGTGGGGGCGCTGGGGGTGCTGCTGCTGTATTTCCTGATCCTGGTGCGGCTGATTGAGAATGCGCAGGTCGCTGCGGACCCGCCAGGAACGCTGATTGTGATGGGGATTGCCGCGGTGATGCTGTTTCAGATCGCCGTAAACATCGGCATGTGCGTGGGATTGATGCCGGTAACGGGGATTCCTTTGCCGCTGTTGAGCTATGGCGGATCCAGTGTTTTGTTTACGTTTCTGGGATTGGGGATCGTGATGAATATAAGGATGAGGCGATTTGTGAACTAGGGCGGCAGATGGGCATTCTGGGCCAGGAACCGGGAGTGGAACCTGCGGCGGGGACGGCTGAAGGTGATTTGGGGCATACTAGAGGGAATCATTCAGCCTGAGGGCTGCGTGAGGCAGAACCGCTGTCCCGGATGCGACCATCCCCGGCACAGCGACAAAGATTATTTGAAGGCCGGCCAGACGCAGATCCCTTTTACGCGGCCGGACAGGTTTTGAGCATGCTGGTAAACGGACGGTTAACGGCCCCGCCTCAGGTTGAGGCAGCTGTGGTCACAAACTCCGTTGCCAGTTTTGAGCCCGAAAGAACCCCAAGGAGTTTCCGGGCAAAGGCAATCGATCTGGACACATTTGTTTTCAGCGCTAATTCGGAGGTTCCGCAGAGTGCGGACCGGTGGATGCGCGCGCCGCTGGGCCGCAAGGGCCCGTCGGCAGACACAATCTATGCCAGCAAGCGCCTCTCAACGTCTGTCCCCACAAGAGAGGCTGCCCCGCCAAGCTAGGTGCTTGACGGGGCGCGATCTTCGCCTGACCTGCCTGCCCGTAACCCGGGCAGAAAGCAGTGACTATGTCGAAGGAAATCTATATCTCCAGTACGCCGCACGAGACGCGGCTGGCGATTGTTGAAAAAGAAGAACTCAGCGAAGTTTATTACGAGCGCGAGAACGAATACACGCTTGCCGGCTCGATCTATAACGGGCGTGTGACGCGGGTTTTGCCGGGCATGCAGTCCGCGTTTGTGGACATTGGCCTGGAACGCGACGCCTTCCTGTACATTACGGATTTCCTGGAAGAGCAGGGCGAATCTGCAGAGTTTGAAGGCGGCGGTGGCGAAGGCCGGCGGGAGAGCCCGCAGCGCGCCGAACGTGGTGGGGAACGTGGCGGAGGCGGGGAGCGCCCTGCGGAGCGTGGTGGGGAGCGGACCGAGCGTCCTGAGCGTTCTGAGCGCGGCGAACGGGGTCGTCGCGGCGATCGTGACCGCGGTCCCCGGGTGCAGGAGCCTCGCGAGGCCCAGCCGGAGATCCAGGTTGCGCCCCAAGCCGTGGAAGAGGTCCATGAGGCGGAGCGCGAGCCCGTTGAAGGGGCCGCCCAGGGAGAGGATACCGGCGACGGTAGCCGCCGCTGGCGTGGTCGCCGTGGCCGCCGCCGTGGAGGCCGGGGCGGTGAAGCCCGCGGGCCCGCGGTACAGGGTGCCGAGGCCAGCCCAGCGCCAGAGCCAGGGAGTGCGGCGCCTCATGAAGAGCCTGCGGAGCCAGAATATGTAGCGTCAGAGCCCGTGGAGCAGATCTTTGGGCAGGCTGAGCCAGCTGCGCGGGAGCGTGGCGGTGAGGAACGGAGCGGACGCGAGCGGGGTCCGCGTGGAGATCGCGGTGAGCGGGGCCGTGATCGTGGTGGTGACAGGAGTGGCGAACGGGGCGGTGACCGGGGTCGCCGTTCTGAGCGGGGCAGGGATCGCGAAGAAGGCAGTGGGCCCGAGCTGCAGGCCGGCGCGGAGCCGATGATCCTGCCGGGCGAGTCGCTTTCGCGGTATCGCCGGGGTGAAAACGGCGAGCTGGAGCAGGCGGACGCCAGTGTCCAGGCCAAAGGCAAGCCCAGCTACCTGGTGGCAACGCCCTCGACGCAGGTTGAGTTTTCTGTTGCGGGATGGGATGGTGGCGCGACGCTGCCTGGCGAGACGCTTTCCCGGAGACGCGCGCCGGAGGCTGCGTCGCCGGCACCAAAGGCTGCTGAAGGCAGCAATGTTGAAGAGCAGTCGACCGAGGGCGCCGACGGCGGGAGCCAGCGAGGCAATGACCGCCGGCGTGACCGCGACCGCCGCCGTGGACGGGGTGGACGCCCGGAGCAGGGTGCACCGCGTGAGGCTCGGGCTGAGTCGGGGGACAAGACCGAAGACGAGACGCCTACCTCCTTCCGCTCGGGTGCTGTGGCACGCGAGACGTTGGAGCCGATTGATGCGGTGCAGCCGGGGGTCAGCTCCGGGCATGAGCCGGAAGGGACGACCTTCCCGCTGGGCGAGAGCCTGATGGCCGCGACCGGTACCTCCGACGATGTGCCTGCCTTTGAGATAGAGGCTTTTGAAGCGCGCAGCGAGGCGGAAGCGACCGTTGCTGATGACCTGATCTACGAGCCGGAGACGGATGCTGCAGAGCCAGCCGAGGGGCTTTCTCCTGGGTTGGTCGCGGCCGTGGACGCCATGCATGGCGGCGTGGCGCTGGAGCCTGCTCATGCAGGCGAAGAGCTGGTGGAAGAGACGCAGGAGTACGAGCCAGGCGAGGATGCCTCGGCGTCGTACCGCGTTGATCCCGCGGGGCCGAGTGAGTATCGGCAGAGCGGGGCTGCGGATGATGACGAGGTCAGCGAGGGTGACCCGCTTGTGCAGGCGGACTATGCCGGCACGGAGCACCAGTACACAACGATCGGCGATGAGGGCGAGATGCTCTCGGAACTGCCGGGCGAGATTGCGACCGACGTGCCGACCGAGGACCCAACGGATCCCATCGAGCACGAGACCGCTGTGCTTTCGGCGCAAGCCAGCGAGTTTCTGCGGGAGCACCAGGCGCTTCAGCCGGCAGAAGAGAGCGGTTCCCAGAGAGGATCTTCGACAATGCCTCCGACCTTTGAGCCAGGCGATGGAAATCTGGAAGAGGAAATCATCGACGAGGATGACACCGAGGTGCTCGACATCGCGGCCAGCTATGGCGACGACACCGAGGAGGAGACCTTTGAGGCAGGCGCGCAGATTGGATCGTTGGCGCGTGATCTTGCGCTTGATCAGCTGACGCAGGGCGAAATGGCAGAGGTCGACGACGAAGACGAGGACGACGACTTCGAGATCGACGAAGAGGAGATGGAAGAGGACGAGCTTGACGGCGTGGAGCAGAGCGCCGGGAGCGAGGCCTTTGGAAGTGAAGACGCGGAGAGCGACGACGAGCTGCTTGAAGACGAGCAGGCCGCCTTTGAGGATGGGGGCGACAAGCCCGCGGCGGCCAGCATGGGCGAGTTCCCGGAGTTTGCCGAGGAGCAGCCAGCGCAGCGCGGGGAAGAGAAGAGCGGCGGCGAGGGTCGTCGGGAACCCCGCCGTGGTGGCGGTGATCGCGGCGGCGGCCGGGATCGTGGCGGACGTGGCGATCGGCGCGGTATGGCCAACTCGCGCGGTGGGGGTGGCGGCGGCCGCGGCGGCCGGCATTCCATGCAGACCACCGATCTGCCAGCCATCAGCGATCTGCTGAAGCCGGGCCAGGAGGTGCTGGTCCAGATCGCCAAGGAGCCGATTGCCAAGAAGGGTGCGCGCATTACCTCGCACATCGCCCTGCCGGGACGCTTTCTTGTGTTCATGCCGACAGTGAACCATGTTGGCGTGAGCCGCAAGATCGAGTCAGACAGCGAGCGGCGGCGGTTGAAGGAGATCCTTCTTAGTGAGAAGGGCGAGGCGGGTGGTGGGTTCATCGTGCGCACCGCAGCCATGGGCGCGAGCGAAGAGGAGCTGCGCAGCGATCTGCGCTTCCTGCTGAATCTGTGGGCGGACATCAAGTCCCGGTCCGAGAGCTCGAAGTCGCCAGCGCTGATCTACCACGACCTCAACCTCGTGGAGCGCATTCTGCGCGACCAGGTCAGCGAGAACTTCTCGGCCATCTGGTGCGATTCCGAGGCTGAGTACGAGCGCGTGCTGCGCTTCCTGCAACGCTTCGAGCCGAGCCTGATGCGGCGCGTCAAGCTGTACACGAAGGACACGCCGCTGTTCGATCAGTTTGGTATCTCCGAGGAGATCAACAAGGCGCTGCGCAGCAAGGTATGGCTGAAGTCGGGTGGATCGATCGTGATCAACCAAACGGAAGCGCTGGTTGCTATTGACATCAATACCGGCAAGTATGTGGGCAAGACGGCACGGCTTGAGGACACAATCGTGAAGACGAACCTTGATGCTATCCCGGAGATTGTGCGGCAGATGCGGCTGCGCGATCTGGGCGGCATCATCGTAATCGACTTCATCGATATGGACGATCGCAAGAACCGGCAAAAGGTTCTGCTTGCGCTCGAGGAAGAACTCAAGAAGGATCGTGCGCCGTCCAAGGTGCTTCAGTTCAACGATTTTGGGCTAGTGGCGATTACGCGCAAGCGCGTAAAGCAGAGCCTGGAGCGGACCCTGTCCACGACCTGCGGTATCTGCGCGGGAACGGGCATGGTGAAGTCGCCGGTGACGGTGTGCAACGAGATCTATATCGAGCTGCGCAAGATGCACAAGCAGCTCGACAAGGGCGACGTGATGCTGCGGGTCAATCCGGAGGTCGTGAAGCAGCTGAAGAGCAACAACGGGAAATGGATGCAGGAGATGGAAGAGGTTGCGGGCAAGACGATCCTGATCAAGTCCGATCCAAGTCTTCACCCGGAGCAGTTCGACATCCACTAGAAACGCGATGCATGCGGAACTACATAGGGGGCGACGATCCTGGATCGTCGCCCCTTCTTTTTGTAAAGCTCATGCATGAAGCTTCAACAAGTGTTGGAGATGGAATCCATCGCCTTCGGTACTCTTCTATGGAATCGAAAGGCGCAATTTGACGGCTATAGCCGACACGCTGCTTTGTCGGGCTACTTAGATCGTTCCTCTTGCATCCTTTGTGACTGCGACTACAAACAGGGCACGAGGGGATCCCGGGACAGCGGGCACCTGGACCGCTCCAAGACGTTCGCGAAATTCGACCCCTTGCTTCACTTTCTTGTCTGTTGCCTGCCTCCGGTACACCAAGCCAACACCGGAGATGCCATGAACCTTCACCGTACATTGCCCCTCATCGCCGTTGGCGTGCTGGGCGCTGCATGCCCCACGAGTGTTTACGTGTCTGCTTGCGTGCACGGGGAAGACCTTGCGTTGAACTCTAGAACCTGTGCCCTGTTGCTGCGCCTGAGCACGTCTGCTCCGGGCCGTAGCCTCATGTAGCAACCGTCCATCCCCTCGCATGAGGGCTGACTCGCATCAAGGAGATCGTATGTCTGAGAGCATGATTCAAGAAGTAGTAAAGGCTTCCCCCAATCGCCGCAAGTTCCTGAAGACGTTGGGCGTGGCTTCGGCCGCTGTAGGCGCGATGTCCATTGGTGCCGTATCGGCCGAGGCGCAGAGCACGACGGAGATCGACGTTCTGAACTTTGCGCTGAATCTCGAGTACCTCGAGGCGGAGTTCTACACCTATGGCCAGTATGGCTATGGCATCGAGAAGTTCGGCATCGGCGTTTCGGGTGTGGCAAACGGCCGCAGCAATCGCGATGGCGGAACGACCACCGGTGGCAAGATGGTGACGTTTACCGACGACCAGATCTTCAGCAAGGAGATCACGGCGGAGATCGGTGCGGATGAGCGCGCACACGTCGTTCTGTTGCGCAGCTTCCTGGGCCGCCAAGCGATTGCAAAGCCTGACCTCAACCTCAACGCCCTCGGCTTTGGTTTTGAGACGGAGAAGGACTACCTCGAGCTGGCGCACATCTTTGAGACCATTGGCATTTCTGCCTATGCCGGTGCAGCGTACCTGCTGACCACACCGCTCGTCATTCAGACCGCAGCTCGCATCCTTGCGGTTGAGGCCCTGCACACGGGATCGCTGAACACGCAGATTGCCAAGCTGAGCATTGCTGTGCCGAAGCTTGACGGTGCTGACCTGATCCCGCCGCGGGCCGGTTCGCAGATGCAATATCTGCCGGTCAACGTGGAGAATGGTTTGCCAGCGTTGCGCAGCGTGCCGCAGGTTCTCAACCTTGCCTACGGCGGAGCCGGTCTCACACGTGGCGGCTTCTTCCCGAACGGCGTCAACGGATCGTTCTCGACGACGGCGAGCTCGCAGCCGGCGACGGCGGCGAACCTGATGACGCAGCCCGGCGGCTTCGCGTAGACCTAACGAAGTTGTTGCAAGAAGAAGAGCGCTGGCCACTGGCCAGCGCTCTTCTTCGTTGGATCGACCTGCCCTAGTGCGTGTTCACGGTTCCCTCTGCGATGGAATGCAGCCCTGCGCCATTTTGAGCACGGGTGTAGAACATGTGACCACCCGGGAATTCGTGAATCTCCAGCTGTTTGCCGAGCGTTGCGGGCAGCTGGTTCTGGGTCAGAACGCTGCCCATGAAGGGGCAGGAGAGATCGTTCCAGCCGTGGAAGATGACCACCTTGAATTTGGGGTCGGCTGCGATGGCCTGGCGAAGATCCGGCACGGCGCCACGGCGAAGATCTCCGTCGCCGCCTCGATCCCACTGCGCGTTTACCTCGTAGGACAACGCGTAGTAGCGCGCATCGGTCTTCCAACCCACGGTGTGGGTGATGAAGTCGACCGCGGCCGTGGTAGTGGGCGCGATGATGGATTCGAGGATGGGATCGCTGGCCTCGCTGTTGTAGGAGTAAGGAAAAGGATCCGCGCCGGTAACGTTGGAGTCATACACGGAGCCGATTTCGCCCTTTTCACGATGGACCTCGCGCAGGTAGGCGCCAATTTCCAGGCGACCGCCTTCGCCACGCACGAATTTGGGATCGAGCCCGGTCATCTCGGTGACGTGCGCGATCATGGCATCGGTGGCAGCCTTGTTCTCCGGCCCCTGGATCAGCGCGGAGGCGTAAGGGCCTTCGGTGTAGTCGATGACGTTGTGCATGGCTTCGGGGGTCAGCTGGCCCGCCGCTTCGAGGTGCGCGGCTGTGATGGACGGCAGGGAGGTCATCCACTCGACGGGGCTCAGCGAAGAGGGGCCGAAGTCGGGGTTGAGGTAAGGGCTGACCAGGAAGAGGCCATTGACGCCCACACCGAGCTGCGTCTGCAGGTAGTGCGTCATGCGCGGGCCGCGGTAGCCGCCGTAGCTCTCGCCCATGAGGTACTTCTTGGCCAGCATGCGGTCGTTCTTGACGAGCCACTTGTAGATGACCAGCGAGAGGTATTCGACGTCCGCTGTGGGGGCGTAGAAGAGTTTCTTGCTCTCGGCTTCGTCGACGTACGAGCGCGAGAAGCCGGTGCCGATGGGGTCGAGAAAGACAAGGTCGGTGAAGTCGAGCCAGGTGCCCGGGTTGTCGGTGGCGATCGCGGGATCGGAGGCGGAATCGCCTGCATTGGCAAAGGCGATGTGCTTGGGGCCGACTGCGCCGAAGTTGAGATACGTGCTGCTGGCGCCGGGGCCGCCGTTAAAGGCGAAGGTGACGGGGCGGGTCGTCGGCTGGCCTTTTGGCGGATCGACGGTGTAGGCGGTGTACATGACTTCGCCGGTGGTCTTGCCGTCCTTTGCCTTGAGCGCAACCGTGCCGACTGTGGCCGTGTAGTGGATCGTCTTGCCGTTTACGGTGATGGTCTGCGGGACGGACTTGTCGGTGGGCAGGTGCTCCGGGAGCGTCTTGGGGTCATCGGGCTGCTTGGGCGTGTTGGCCGGGGCGGGGTTCGCTCCCGGAGCCGGGGTGTCCTGATGTCCGCTGCCCTGGGCAGAAGAGAACGCGTTCAGGCTGAGGCTGACGAGCAGCGCTGCCGCAAAAAAACGGAGGGTCATGCCCCATGGTAGTGGTATCGTGCCCGCATGATGAAGCGAATGTTCGGCGTGGTGTTATTTGGGAGCGCTGTTTTCAACGTCGGGGCTTTGGGACAGGCGGCAATCGCATCGGATCCGCTGCAACCTCTGCACTTCCTTGAAGGCACGTGGACGGCGCACGGCGTTGGGCAGGGTTCCACCAGCTACGGCACCTATATCTTCCAGCGAGAGTTAAACGGGCACGTGCTGGGACGTCATGCGAAGCTGGCGAGCTGCAACGGACCGTCCGACTTCGACTGCCAGCACAACGATCTGCTCTACGTCTTTGCCGAGGCGCCGGGGCAGCCCTTGAAGGCCATCTTCCTCGATAACGAGGGCCACGCGATCCACTACACCGTGACGACACCCGATCCAAAGACTGCGCTGTTCCTGTCGGATGCTACAGGCGGTGGACCGCAGTTTCGCCTCATGTACACCCTGAAAGAGGGACAGATGTCGGGCAGCTTTGCCATGCACATGCCCGGGCAGACTGAGTGGCGACCCTATTTGACCTGGACCGGAGAAAAGCAATAGACGCCTTGCAGGAAGCCTGCTCAGCAGGTGGTGGCGGTCTCTGCAGCGCGGACGTTTGCCGAACATCCAATGGGCGATGACTTCTCCCAAAGCTTCCGTAGACGTGCCGGCCGTGACATCCGCTCCCGAAGCACAGGCTCCTGCGTTTCCGTTCGATAACACGTATGCGCGGCTGCCGGAGAGGTTTCATGGCCGGCTTCGGCCGACGCCCGTAGCTGCCCCGCAGCTGCTGGCTCTGAACAGCGCCCTGGCCCGCACGCTGGGACTTGATCCCGAGGCGCTGGCCAGCCCGGAAGGCGTAGAGATCCTGGCGGGAAATCGTCTCGCGGAGGGTTCGGAGCCTCTTGCGCAGGCGTATGCCGGTCACCAGTTCGGCCATTTTGTGCCGCAGCTTGGCGATGGGCGCGCAATCCTGCTCGGCGAGATGGTGGCGCCCGATGGTAGACGGTACGATCTTCAGCTGAAGGGCTCCGGGCGCACGCCGTTTTCGCGCGGTGGCGATGGCCGCGCCGTGCTCGGCCCGGTATTGCGCGAGTACCTGGTGAGTGAAGCCATGGCGGCGCTGGGCATACCCACAACCCGTGCGCTGGCGGCGGTGCTTACAGGGGAACGCGTACTGCGTGAGACGCCCCAGCCGGGCGCCGTTTTTACGCGCGTGGCCTCCAGCCATCTGCGGGTTGGGACGTTTCAGTACTTCGCGGCCCGAGAGGATACGGAGGGCGTTCGTACCCTGGCCGACTACGCCATTGCACGGCACTATCCGGAGGCGGCGCAGGCGGCGAAGCCGTACCGGGCGTTTCTGGAGAGCGTGATTGGGCGGCAGGCGCGGCTGGTGGCGCAGTGGATGTCGGTGGGGTTCATCCATGGCGTGATGAACACGGATAACACGTCGATCTCCGGCGAGACGATCGACTATGGGCCCTGTGCCTTTATGGAAGCCTACGATTCCGATACGGTGTTTAGCTCGATCGATCGGGCAGGGCGTTATGCGTATGGCAGCCAGCCCGGGGCGATGTCCTGGAACCTGATGCGGCTGGCCGAGGCCCTGCTGCCGATTCTTGGGGCGGAAGAGGGCAGTGAGGAGGCAGCACTTGCCTCTGCGAATGAAGCGTTGGCCACCTTTGGACCGCAGTTCGAGGCAGCCTATGAGGCGGCGTTTCGGCGCAAGCTAGGCCTGACGGAGGAGCGGGAAGGGGATCACGCGCTGCTGTTTGACCTGCTGGAGCGCATGACGGCGCAGCATGTCGACTTTACGCTGTTCTTTCGCCGACTCTGCGATGCCGCGGAAAATGCGGCCGCCGATGCTGCGGTGCGTGCGCTGTTTTCGGATGGGAGAGACTACGACAGCTGGGCAGAGACGTGGCGTCAACGGCTTGGGGAAGAACCGGTGGCTTCCGCAGCACGCGCGACTGCCATGCGTTCGGTAAATCCGGCGTACATCCCACGCAACCACCGCGTAGAGGAGGCTCTGCAGGCGGCCATTCAGCGCGGTGACCTGCTGCCGTTCAAAGAGCTAATGGCGGTGCTGTCCCACCCGTACGAAGAAAAGCCGGAGCTTGTGGGCTACGCCGCTCCGGCTTCTGCGCATGAGGTGGTGCGGGCGACTTTTTGCGGCACGTAGGCAGGCCGGCGCCGGAGGTTAAAGCTGTGCGCTGCCTACGGTGTCTGCCAGGCGGAGCACGCGGGGATCAATCAGGACGTGTCCAAGACCGTCCACGAAGCCGATGGTTGTGTGCGGCAGAGAGACGGGTTTAGGAGATTCCTGAACCCAGACGAGCTGTCCGCGGTGGAACACACCACCATTCGACGAGCTGCGCTCCGGCAAGTCAGAAGGGCTCGCAATCATCTGATACGGGGTGACGTTTGTAGTCTTGTGGGGCTTGGTGAAATCTGCCGGTCGCAACATGTGACGTTCCTGAGTCGGGAGTACGACAGCCGTACACGGGACTTCCAGTGTGGCCGATGCGTGAGCGAACCAACAAACTCTGCGGGTTCCGCTCCATTACTAAGATGCGTACTTTCGTGCAGGGGACGAAGGGCCTGCCGATGCTCGTCGACCATGCCAAGTGCCTGCTTACGCCGCTATGATCGGCTCAAATCGGGCGCCAAGCAGCGGGGAGTCTCGCCTGCTCAGCCCCAGGCAGCAGGAGCTCCCACGAGGGCGTCGTCGGGCTCTTCCATCACGATGCCGGGTGTGGCGATCTTTGCTTCGAAGAACGAATCGACCTCGGCCATGACGTCGTCAGCGCGTTTGGCCTCGAAGATGGAGCGGCGCAGGTGGGCCCCGTTAGGAACGCCGTGGGTGAACCAGCTGGCAAACTGCTTCATCTTGCCGATGGCCTCGCGCTGCGCTGACTCGTGGTCGCGACGAGCCTTCATAGCCTGGTCCGAGACGTCGGCGATGTCAATGTGCGGGTGTTCTTCGACTTCACCAAGTAGCCGTCCGAAGTAGTCGCGAATCATGCGGTAACGATCTTCGTCACTGGGCTTGTCATAGACGCCGACCCCCGTCGCGGCGCGCGAGGCGGTGTACTGTGCGATCTGGCGAAAGATCCACGGGTTGGCCGGGGCCGCGCGACCGATCATGACGGCGTCGCAGCGTGTGGCCGCCACCATAGCGGCGGCGTCTTCTGGGGTGCGGATGTCGCCATTACCGATGACGGGGATCGTCACGGCGTCCTTGACGGCAGCAATCCACTCCCAACGGGCGTCGCCGGTGTAGCCCTGCTCGCGGGTGCGGGCGTGGAGAGCTACGGCGTTTAGGCCGGAGTCCTCCGCCAGCCTGGCGAGCTCCACGCAAACGATGTTGCTGTCGTTCCACCCCATGCGGAACTTTACGGTGAAGGGCATTGTGACGGCCGCGCGGACCTGTTTGAAGATCTCGGCGATGAGGGGGAGGTCGCGCAGCAGGCCGGAGCCGCCGTTGCACTTGACGAC
>CAXTVC010000045.1:0-2819 GCA_964247615.1 uncultured Acidobacteriaceae bacterium | reverse complement strand
TCGTAGTAGGTGAGGTAGCGTTTGCGCTTGGTCTCGCGCATGCGGCTGAGGCCGTCGGCGGAGGTGAACTCGGTCATCAGCAGACCGCAGCCGGAGTGCTCATTGGTGGTCTCGGTGTCGATGTCGGTGGTCTGCATCGTCTGCCCGGTGGCGTCCGGTGTGTACAGGCTGGCGTGGCGGATGAAGCGGCGAAACACAGTGTCGGTGACGCCAGCCATGGGGGCGAGCACGGTCGCGGGGGCAATGCGCACCGGGCCGATGTGAAAGTCAGCCGGGACGGCAGCCTCGGGGGGCAGCGGGCGCGCGTCGGCGCCGAGCGAGTTCATCCATTGCTTGTCCATTGTCCGGGTGATCAGATCTGATCTCTTCCAGTGTAAGCCGTGTGGCCCGCGGGACGGCCTGTCGCAAAAGTACCCCAGGATGCCAACGAGAAAGAGTCTCGAAAAAGAAAGTGCAAATGTTACGAGGGAGCGCAACTTTGCGGAAAGCCGCGTGTCTGGACGGGGTACTCAGCAAGTTTGGGCTCTTCCACCGATGTTCCGCTACGGTGCTGTTTTGCCGTTTCGGTGTACCGAAACAGGTTGCTTTCGGAGATGACGTGGGAGGTTGGCAGGTGACGTTGGTGCTTCGCCACGCGGCGAGCACCGGGCAGACCTCCTAAGAGGGTTTGTCGCCGTACGAATGCAGGTCAAAACCGGCTCCTGAGTGGGCCTTGAGATGTGCCGGGAGACGACCCTTGAAGGGCAAACTGTTCCTTTCCCTCCTGCTTGCTGCCGCGCCAGGATTGGCTTACGCCGATCAACTGGTGCCAGCCGGCTCTGTAGTTTCGTGCACCGTTGCCGAGCCGAAGATCTCGTCCAAGACGCAGAACGTCGGCGACCCCGTTCTTTGCCAGCTGAGCCATACCGAGGCCTATGGGCGGAGCAGCTTTCCCTACGGCAGCTACCTGGAAGGCACCTTTCAGGAGTACAAGGATCCCGGTCACTTTGTCGGGAAAGGGTGGATGGAGCTGAAGTTCGACAAGCTCGTCATCCAGCCAGACACGATTGTGCCGATCAATGTGCGTGTTGTTGCCACGCCCAAGTACCCGGTCGACCGGGAGGGCCGCATTCACGGCACAGGGCACCCGGTGCGTGACATCGTGGAGTGGTCCATCCCGCTGCTGTGGCCCATCGATCTGATCAACCTGCCACGGCGCGGACCCCGCCCCGTGCTGGCTGCCGAGACCCGGCTGACGCTGAAGGTGCTGGACGATTTCGGGATTCCTACGCCGCAGGAGAATGCGGTGCGGAACCCGGCGCTGATCTCGCGGCAGACCCCGGACGAGCCCACGTATCAGCAGTACAGGGAGCCAGTGCAGCAGCAGCAGCCGTACTACCCACCACAACAGCAGTATCAGCAGCCAGTGCAGCAGCCCTACTATCCCCCACAACAGAGCTACGTACAACCGTCGCAGCCGACGGTGATCGTGGTGCAGGCGCCCCAGCCAACCTATACGCCACCCGCGCAGACGATCATCGTGCAAGGCGGGCCGTCTTATCCGCCGCCCCCACCCCCGCCGGTGGTTGTGCCGTATGGCTATGGTCCGGTCCGCTATGCGGTGCCGTATCGCCCGCGGTATTACGGGCCGTACTAAAGCGAGTCTGTGGCATAGCGTCCCAAAGAAAGAAAGCCTCCCGTTCGGGAGGCTTTCTTTTGCAAGGGCGAAGTTACTTGGTTGCGGTTGCGGCTTCGGCCTTCTTGGCGGTTGTCTCAGCGAACTTGCGGCGGAACCGCTCGATACGGCCGGCGGTATCTACCAGCTTCTGCTTGCCTGTGAAGAACGGGTGGCAGGCCGAGCAGATTTCCAGAACGATGTCGCCCTTGTGGGTGGAACGGGTTTGAAAGCTGCTGCCGCACGCGCAGCGCACAGTGGTGGTGTCGTACTTGGGGTGAATGCCTTCCTGTGGCATGGGTGAATCTCCTTCGTAGCTCTCCCGCCGCAGAACGGATCGCTTGCCGTGTCCTCGCTTGGGGCCAGAAGGCCGGGCTCAGGGCATCGAGTTCCTGTCGCGCTGCAGCTTGGACCCCGACTCCCGGGGCCTCAGGCGCTTAAGTCTTAGATTATCAGCCCGGGTGAAGGATGCAAGCGCCTGGAGGCCTGTCGGCGCAGGCGGCTTAGAGCGCCTGGCGGGTTCGGGATCGGAAGAGTACCGGGGAGAAGGTCGCCAGGAAGGCAATTCCCAGCACAACGCAGAGCGTGGGAATGGTGTGCCAGATCGAAAACACGGCCCAGGACACCAGCACCCAGAAGGCCATGTTGGCCGAGGCGGCCACGTAGACCCAGTCGGCGAACTTGTGCTGGTCGTGGATGAAGTTCATCTCCCGCAGCGTAGGGTAGACGGTGTCCTCGTGCAAGCCGAAGCGCAGCAGCGCGACCGGGAGCAGGTTGCACGCGAGCACCAGGGCGACCCAGGCGATCGGGCCCCAGGGTTGCGTTAAACGCGGCTGGATCCACCAGGTAACGGCAATTGTGAGCAACACGTTGGCCGTGGCGCCGGCATTTACGGCAGGGGGAAAATGGCCCATGTCGCCGAGCCTGTTCATCGCGTTCAGCTTCTTGTCTCCGGCGTTCACATCGGCTCCAACGGGCTTTGGGTGGGACAACAAAGGGTGAATGCTCAGATTACGCTGGGAATGGGTGGCTTGGACCGGAAGGCTTCCGTATGGCAAAAGAGATGGCAGTCGAATCGGTTTGGGACTACCCCCGGCCGCCGCGTCTGGAAGCGACTGATAGCGTGATCCGCATCGTTCATCGGGGTGTCGTCCTCGCGGAGACC
>CAXTVC010000044.1:0-25155 GCA_964247615.1 uncultured Acidobacteriaceae bacterium | reverse complement strand
GCATCGCCCTTTTAAGGCGTTGGTCCTGGGTTCGAGCCCCAGCCCGCTCACCACTTCTTCAAGCGGTCATCTACCAGGGACACTGCAGCCGCGACAACTTGCTCCATCCGCCAAACTGGGTTACCAGGGCTTCATCGGCCGTCTAAAAAGACGCGGTCAGCCGCAGGTGATAGCTTCGTCCCGGCGCGATCGCATTGCCTGAAAACAATCCCCCGAAATCGATCACATTGAGGCGATTCGTCAGGTTCGTCCCATCCACCTGAAATCGCATCGTCAGCCGGTCTGTCCGGTGCAGGTCTGTGCCCAGCGAGGCACTCACCCCCAGCGCCGGGCGCACCCGTCCCCGATCGAAGTTCACGCGGCTTACCACGGCCGGGCCGTACTGCGCTAAAGCGTCGGCGGGGGTTCCACCAAACTCGAACGGCAACCCTGAATCCACTGTCAAGCCCGTGGCCAGCCAGGCGTGCCGTGTGAGCTGGTATTGCACCCGCGTGCGCACCGTGTTGCGCTGATCCTGCGAGTCGGGAAAGTGCCCCGTCGTTGACGCCAGCGCCTGCGTCACGTCCTCGCCAAGGAAGAGGCCGCCCGTCACTGGCTCCCATACCTTGCCGACCATGTACGAGTAACTCGCATAGCCACTGAACGGGCCCAGGTGCACGACGTCGAGCGCACCTTCAGCGCCATAGATGGCCGCATGATCAAACGAGATCGGGTAACTCACCCCGGTGTTGAGTAATTGATCGTCATCCGCATAGTTCCGCACATCCCGTCGGTAGACCGTGGCGGTGATGCGTGCGCGCGTGCCCAGCGCCTCCGCCGCGCCACCCTCGTAATAGTTGCCACGTGAGGGGTGCACCGGTAACCTGAGCACCTCCGGATTCAAGGACGTGATCGCCGCCGAGCTTGAGATCAGGATGTTTGCATTCGAGGGTGTCTGGAAGATTCGGTCGAACGACGCGTGCAGGATCAGACCCGCCGTCGGAAACGACCGCGCCACGGCGATCCGCGGTGAGAATGCCTGCTCATGCAGCAGCAGCAGATAGTGATCCCACCGCAGCCCCGCACGGACGGTCCACGCGCCCAGATGCACGGTGTCGTCCGCAAAAACTGCCTGCTCCAGGTCGACCCCGCTCCCCGCAAAGGCCTGGCTCTGCGGCGTACCGTCGTCGAACTGCGTTGAGTCCGTGATGTCATACCTGAAGTTTTCGTGCAGGGACGTCGCATCCGATTCCACCCCTGCCTTGAACTCCTGCCCGTGCCCGTCCAGCGTCCATGTGCCCTTGAAGTAGCCCTCGCGGAAGCTGTTGCGCTCCACGGCAAGGATTGGCGTGGAGGCAGCGTTGGAATCGAGATCCGTCGCGTTGTCCCGCACCATGCCGGCCAGGGACAACAGCGACTTCGCCGAAATCGTGTGCCGGTACGTCGCCGTACCAATTGTCTCGACGTTGGCGCCCGCCTGCAGCTGCCCGGCCACCTGCTGCAGCTGTTCGTTGGGTATTTCGAACCTCGAGAACTCGTGGCGTACGTTCAGCGCGATGCGGTCCGCGGCCGAGAGGTCGTGCTCCGCTCGAAGCGCGAAGTCCCCCGTCGTGCCACGGTTTGTGTAGTTTTCCGGGACCACCGGGTTGAGGTAGTGCGCCGTCCTGCTGCCTGACGCGGAGGCCAGCACCAGGTTGAACCGCGTCGCATACTGCCCCTGCGCATAGCCCTGTGCGGTGTCATACGATCCACCATCGAAGGCGACCTGGCCATGCAAGCCGGGCGCATCCTCACGCTTCGTATTCAGCTCCACAACGCCGCCCAGCTTGCGCCCGTACTCCGCCGGGAAGCCGGCCGTGTAGAGGCTCATCGAGCCGACATCCTCTGCCTCGATCTCAGGGCCAAAGCTCGGCGATCGGTTATCCATGAGCGGAATCCCGTCGATGACAAACTGCGTCTGGTACTCCGAGCCGCGTGGATGCAGGACCGCATTGCCCTCGTAGAGCCACCCCGGCTGCGTGTTCACCAGGTCCTGCACGGATCTCCCCGGCAACGAGGCGACCCTGTCCTCAATCTCCTGTGACCCGATGTGCCTGACCGAGGCGCTCCCCGACACATCCAGCAGCGGCAGCGCATGCACCGTCACGGTCGTCTGCGTCGCTGCGACGGAGAGTCGCACGGCATGCTCCGGCGCAAGCGGTGAGCTCACGGTAAAAACCACGGTGGACGGCGCAAAGCCTTCTCGCTCGACCTGCACCCTGTATTCCCCGTAGGGCAACGTGCGCAGGTCCACGTTGCCGGCTTCGTCCGACAGGATGCGCGCATGGACCTCTGTCGCATCGCTGTCCACGGAGACGCTTGCCCGCAAACCCGCCCCGGCCACATCGGTCACGCGCAGTCGTAGTTCCCCGGTGTTGATCTGTGCCCGCGCCGCAGTCACCGCGCCGGCCAGCAGGGCCCCTTGCAGCACGCCGGTGACGATGCGGGTTCTTCGCATCAGTCGCGATCCACCCGGGCCGGTGCCTGTGCCGGCGGCAGCTTGCTCAGCAGCGGAACGATACGCACCATCCATGCAGGATGATCCTTGCCTAACCGCGCAGCCCGTTCAAGCGATGCCCGATCCCCCGCCGTGATCAGCCTATCCACATACATCGCCAGGCTGACCGTGCTCCACGGCGAGATGCCCCGGACATCGCTTTCCGCAAAGTACCACCGCCCGAAACCCTCCCAGGTGCGCGCCGCAGCCACAGCCCCGCCCACCCCGGTAAACCTTGTCCTAAGCTGCCCCATTGCGGCCGTGTCGCCGACCCTGTCCTGGTCATACCGCACCTGCGTCGCCGCGAAGTCAGCCAGATCCGCGAGCCATGCCGGCGCGTCACCCCGGGGCGGCAGATCCACCACGACCGCCGAGCTGTCCATGCCCGTGACCAGGAGTGAGTTGCCGTCCGGACTGAACACGGCGGCCGTCATGCCACCGTCAGCCCGCCGCGGCAGACCCACTGGGTCCCCGGTCTTTGCGTCCCACAACCGGGCCGTGCCGTCCTTCGACGCCGTCCCTACGAGCTCCCCGTCTTTGCTGAAGCTGGCCGCGATCACTGCATCGCCGTGCTGCAGGGGCGACGTCAGCGCCGCGCCTGTACGCGCATCCCACACTCGCGCCGCATGGTCGTACGACGCTGTCACCACACGTTCTCCCCGGGAGTCAAACGCCGCACTCGCCACCCAGAAACCAGTCCGATACACCGGCCCGATCGCGTGGCCGTCGGTCGCGTCCCACAACCGTGCCGTGCGATCCGCGGAGGCCGTCAGGACCGAGCGACCGTCCGGGCTGAAGGTCGCCGTGAAGATGTTGTTGCGTTGCCGGATCGACGGAAACGCCCGTACACCTGTTTTGACGTCCAGCAGGTCGGCGACGCCATCGCCCGTGGCCGTCAACAGGTGCGTACCGTCCGAGCTGAACGTCACGTTGAAAACGCTCTCGTGGTAGCGCGGGGCAGACATCACCTGTCGCCCGGTCGCTGCGTCCCACACCCGTGCATAGTTGTTGTCGGCCCCGGTCGCGACCAGCCGTCCATCGGGGCTGAAGCAAGCGGTTCGTATGGCATCCGTCTCGCGCATGGGCTCGCCGACCGGCTTACCACTTGCGGCGTCCCACACTCGCGCCGTATGGTCTTCCGATCCTGTCACCACGCGCCGTCCGTCCGGTCCAAAAGACGCGGTCAGCACGTCATCCCCGTGCTGGAACGCCGGCACTATCATGGCTCCTGTTCGCGCATCCCAGAGCCGCGCGGTGTGGTCTGCCGACGCTGTCACGATCCGGCTACCGTTCGGGCTGTAGGCCGCGGCCAGCACCGCTCCGGTGTGACCCAGGAGGTGAAGTCCGCTGTCCGCCCGCATCTCCGTCAGGAGATCGAATACCAACGCCGCCGCAGGGTTGGCCTTTGGCTGGAGCCGCAAGCTTTGCGCTAGAAACCGCAAGGCTTCCGGCTTGCTGCCGTCCTTTGCGAGGGCGAGCCCTGCCAGGAAGTCCTCATAGGCTTCACTTGGAGCACGTCGCATGACCGCACCCGACCCGTTATCCGGACCTGGCGCGCTTAGAGGACCTACTGACTGCTTTGGAGCTGCTACACCTGCGGCGTCCTGCGCCTGCGATGCCCCCAGTACAGTGAGAAGCATTGTCAACGCCCATGCGGAGCAACGTCCGTGGTAACTCGAAGAACCCAAATCAGCCTCGTCCGGCCCCGAAGAGGAGCGACCCTCGGAGAGCGCAGATTGCCCTCCCGAGGGACCCTGCTTCGTGTCCTCTCTACTGCGTGTAGATCTCAATCGCACTGGACTTCGGCTGATCGACTGTCGCCCCAAAGAAATACACGGTGATGTTGCCGCTGGCATCCGCCTTCGCCGTGAACTGCTCCACGATTGCCGTGTTCTTGGCTCCCGCGGTGGCCAGGACGTCGAAGTTCGTCAGCACGGTGGTTCCATTGATGGACACGTTGAAGATGCGCTGCCCTGCGGCGTCCCAGTAGTTTTCCGCAAAGTGCAGCCGCACCAGGTAGTTTGCGCCGGGCGTCAGCTTCGGGAACACATAGGTGAACGGTCCGCCCCAGCGTTCCGTCTGGTACACCATCGCAGGCGCCGGGCTTGTCACACCCGACAGGTTGATGGGCCCAGGCGTAGGCCCTGCCGTGTTGCCACCGGTCACATAGGCGTCCGCTGCAAACGGTGCCACGGCAGCACCACCGGAGTTCACCTGGTACACAGGCGTTCCCAGAATGGCCGCCGCGGGTGTGGCGCTTGCCTCGTTGGACAA
Organism: uncultured Acidobacteriaceae bacterium; assembly: GCA_964247615.1. Classification (GTDB taxonomy): domain Bacteria; phylum Acidobacteriota; class Terriglobia; order Terriglobales; family Acidobacteriaceae; genus Granulicella. The sequence continues at coordinate 20,366 of CAXTVC010000044.1, read as the reverse complement.
GGGACTCACCCCCGAGCTGTTGCTCGAAGCTACCTTGTAGAAGTACGGCGTGCCATTGGTGACGGCGGAGTCCGTGTAGCTGGTCCCCGAGAGCCCCGTGGCGATAGCCGTCGTGCTCTCCGCCCCCGCCGCTGTTCCCCGGTACACGCTGTACTGGCCTGCAGTCCCGTTGCCCGCCACCCACGCGAGCGTCACACTCGCGTTGCCCGCGGTCGCCGTAAGCGATGTCGGGGCCAACGGTGCGAGGGGCGCGGCTCCGTTTGAGAGCAGCTCAACGCCGCTCACCTTGGGCACGTCCACTGACCCCGTGGTGAACGCGATGACGATTTGGCCCGCGCTTGTGGCACTGGCCGTGAACGTCTTCACCACCGCAATCATTGGACCGCCCGCCGTCTGCACGATGTCAAAGTTCGAGAGCACGTTGGTCCCGTTGATCGCCACGTTGAAGACGCGTTGCCCCGCCTTGGTCCAGTAGATCTCCGCAAAGTGCAGCCGCACCGTGTAGCTTGCGCCCGCCGTGAGCGCTGGCAGTGTGTAGTTGAACGAACTTCCGTAGCGCTCGGTCTGGTATACCGCCATCGGTGCAGTATTGGCTGCCGTTACGTTGATCGGTGCCGTATGCGCACCCGTTGAGCCGGCGTTATAGAACTTATCCGCAACAAAGGGACTCACCAGCGATCCGCCAGAATCGATCTGGTAGATCGCCGCTGCAGCGGACGGCTGCGCCGGGGTAGCCGAGACCTCGTTTGACATCGCCGAAGTTCCCGCCGTGTTCACCGCCGCGACCTTGTAGAAGTACGTGACGCCGTTCGCGGCCGAGTTGTCGATCCTGCTCGTCGTTGTCAGACCGGTGAACAACGGAGTCGCACTCTCCGCACCCGCTGCCGTGCCGCGGTACACGCTGTAGCTTGCCGCACCGTTGCTTGCTGCCCAGCTGAGGGTCACCTGCGCATTGCCCGCCGTCGCCGTGACGTTCGCGGGAACTGTAGGTACCGTAACGGGCGCAGCGGGTGTCGCGGAGACCTCTCCGGAAGCAGCCGAGCTGCCCGCTGTGTTCGTCGCTTTGACGTAATAGAAATACGCCGTGCCATTCGCAGCCGTGGCATCGATGTAGCTCGTCGCTGACACCGTCGCGAGCGAAGCCTCTCCACCGGACCTGGTGCCGCGGAAGACCGTGTACGACGTCGCCCCCGTGCTCGCGCTCCACGAGATCTGCACCTGCGCATTGCCCGCAATCGCGGCCACATTGACTGGCACAGCCGGGACTGAGACTCCCGCATTGACCGTGATCGTCAGCGTTCCATTGCCCGTGCCCGCGGCGTTCGACGCGCTCACGGTCACGGAACTGGTTCCCGCCGTCGTCGGCGTTCCTGTGATGGCTCCTGTGGTGGTGCTGAAGCTCAAACCAGCCGGCAGTGTGCCGCTCTCGCCATAGCTCGTCGGGTTGCCGCTCGCTGCAATCTGGTACGTGAACGCCGTGCCCGTTGTCCCCGATGCCGTGCTCGCGCTTGTGATGGTCGGCGCCGTGACGGTGCCGCCCGATCCGCTTGCCGGAACCCCGATAACCTGGAAATCCCACAGCGAATAGCCATAGGTAGTCGTCCGCGTTGTGCCCGTCATGCGCACGTAACGTCCGGTCCCGTTCAGGCCACTGTACGTTTTGATCCCACCGGAGTTGTTGCCTACCACGGGGCTGCCAAGCGGTGTAAATGTCTGCCCGTCAGTGCTTGTCGAGAAGCTGTAGTTCTTGCCTGCCGCGTTCTCCCAGTTCAGCACGATGGTGTGAATGTTGGCTTGTACCCCAAGATCGACCTGGACCCATTGCGGATCGCTCCACAGGCTCTCCCACCGCGTATTGACGTTGCCATCAAACGCCAGGGCCGGTGTATTCGGGGTCGTCGTCGACGAGGCCGTAGCTGGCTGGAACAACGCCAGGTTGGTCTCCGTCTGTGCTCCCAGGTTCGTCCCCACCGCGCCGCTTACCAGGGAGACATCCACGCCGTTCACGACGCCATCCGCGTTGATGTCATAGGCCTCGTTCGCCTGCGTCACAAGGGAGCTGAAGTTGTTCTGCACAATCGCGACGTCCAGGCTGCTCACCACGTTGTCGCTGTTGACGTCGCCCCACAGGACGTTCAACGGGATGTCCGCCGTTCCGTTCCCGGGCTGAATGCCTGCCAGATGCAGGTTCAGCGCCTGGGCATCGCCCACGCCCGTCAGCGGCACCGTCATGACCTTCTTGGTCGTGTCGTAGCTTACTGTGCCCACGTTACCCACGGCAGCTCCACCACTCGCCAGCGCAAGGTTCGCGGTCACGCCGGAGACAGGTGCGGAGAACGTCAATGCGATCGAGTAACTGCCCGCAGTCGCTCCCCTGCGCGATTCGATGACACGCGTCGTCGACGGAAAGAGAGTAAGGCCAAAGGTTCCACTCGTGCCGTGCGTCTCGTTCGAGATGGCTGACAGTACCGGCGAGGACAGACCGTTGCTCACGCCCGCTGGCGTCAGCGGGATGTTGTAGACCCGCACCTCGTCAATGGTTCCCGGGAAGGAGTCCGGTGCGCTCGCCAGGTTACGCTGGCCGATCCAGAGATCGCCCGCGCCATCCGCCGGCTGTGCCGCGCCGCTCGCCGTCAGCGTCCCATTCACATACAGACTGCGGGTGCCGGCTGGCCCGTTCTGCACCGCCGTCACCTCGGTCCACACACCCTGCGTCGCCGCCGGTCCAACAAGATCCCCTGACGGTCCGCGGAATACCCAATGATTGCCAGCGTTCAGGTAGATCCCATAACCGTTGCCCTGGTCAGCGGACTTGGCCAGAATGGCCTGCTCCACCCCGTGCACGTTGGACGGGTTTACCCAGGCCGAGATGGAGAAGCTTTGCGTCGCCGAGAACTGCAGGCTCGCCGCGTTCGGCACCACGATGTTGGACGTTGCGAAGCCGGTGCCGTGGAACAGAAAGGCTCCGTTGATGAAGCCGCTGCCCGTGTAGGTCGTTTCACCGTTCACGGTTCCGCTGTGTCCGTTGCCCGTGCTGTCCGCAACCTGCGCTACCGGGCCATCATCGAGGCTTAGGTACGCCACCAGGCCTGTCGGGGTAAACAGCGGAAACGTCGTCGCACTGGCAATGTTGCTGCTGGTCGAGTTCCCCGTCGCGTTGTACGCCACCACCTGGTAGAAATATTGCGTGCTCGCCGTCAGACCGGTATCCGTGTAGGTCGTCACCCCCGCGCCCACGTTGCTCAAAGTCGTAAAGGTACCGCCTGCTGCGGTCGCACGGCTCACCGTGAAACCCGATTCATTCGTCGAATTGCGCGTCCAGGTCAGCGTGGTGCTCGATGAAGTATTCGCGACGGCACTAAGCCCCGTGGGGGCCGCCGGCGTTCCTGCGGCAGAAGGAATGATGCCCGAGACAAACAGGTGGCCCGTGTTGGTGCTGTCGTATGCCGTGTAATACGCCTTACCATTCACTACCATCGGCAGGCTGAACTTCGTGTTCTGGCAGCTGATATTGCCGTTCGGGACCGTTGCGTTTTCCGTGAAGATCGGGGCTCCCTGGATGTTTGTCGCGTTGTACACATCCAGGCCGTTGCCGCGCAGAATCCAGACCAGCCCGTTTGTGCTGCCGTTCGCGGAGATGAAAACACTCTCGCCCTTGCCCGAATAGCTGCGGTTGGAAAGCAGCGGCGTGGTCGACACATAGTTGCCGGTGCTGCTGTCGTACCCTACCTTGCGCTGCTCCAGCGGCGTGCCTGAGGGAGCGTAGTAGATATACCCGTTGTAGTAAGCGGGCGTTGCGAAGATCCATCCTCCGTCAAATTCCGGGATCTCCTGGACCGCGTTATCCGGCGAGGCGAGCCCGCCAAGATTGTCCCGGTCCACCACGTACAGCACCGCCCCCTTGCCTCCACCCACCATCAGGTGGGTGTGCGTGCCGCCAGTCTGATCCGGCAGCAGCAGCAAGCCCCCCGAGCCAAGATCCAGGTCCCCGTTGTTCAGCGTGTTCCAGATGCTTGGCGTGAAGTAGTTCAATGTATTGTTGAACGGCAACGAGATCGGCCCGGTGGTGTTCGTAGGCAGCTTCAGGATCGACTCGCCCCAGTCGTTGCCGGCCGCGCCCATCGACGAAGTCTGATCGAAAGCTCCATTGCCTACGGGCACAAACATGTTGCCCTGCGTATCCACCGCGGGCCCTGCACCCGCCATCCAGAGGCCGCCCTCCTGCCCATTCGGCGTGGTGATGAACGTGCTCACGGGCTGCAGCGTGCTCGCGTTATAGCCCAGGATCTCGCCATGGTAGGGCGTCGTATCACTGTGCGAGGCATAGGACAGGTACACCACGCCGTTGTAGAGCACCATCGCGCTTCGCATGTGTTCGCGCAACGGATTAAATGGGGTCACCCCGTTTTTTGCGTCCCAGGAGCTTCCGGCAAACGTCGGATTGATCAGCACCGGGCCGCCGAACTTCTCCGCTCCGGTCTTCAAATCCAGCGCATGCAGATACTGCTGATAGGTAGTCGACGCCGTCGTCTTCACCTTCGAAACGATGTAGATCGTCCCCGTAGACGTATCAATCACCGGCGTCGTCGTAATGCCGAGTTCCACCTGGATATCACTCGAACCTACTTCGCTCTGCGGCACCGGCGTCGTCCCTGGCGGCAGCAGCGAATCATGCCACAGGGGTAACCCTGTCGGACCCGAAGCAGTGTCCGCGTCAAAGGCATACAGGCTGTCATGCTGCGTGGCCACGTACACCACGTTGTGCGACGTTCCATCTCCGAACTTGCCCAGCGTCGCCGCGCTTACGTACAGCACCTGGCCATAGGTTTGTCCGTCCAGGGGCTGCGTAAAGAGCAGCCCGAAGTTGCCCGGAGCCGACACCAGGTCCGGCGTCAGGGTCGTCTCCCGCAGGTTCGCTCCCGTGTGCTGCAGATTTGTCTGCCAGGTCGTGATATCCACCTGCGCGCCGGCCGACGAGGCGAAGGAAAGACCAAAGAGGGCAAAAAGGGCAAGCAGGTACGTCTGCAAACGAAAGGACATGGAGAACTCCCGGTATGGATCGCTCATAAAGAGGGCCCGCTCACCACGCAGAACAGAGTTCGGACATGCCATGGCACTCCCATCAGGGAATGCACGACGAAAGTTTTCTGTAAAGGCAGTCAGCAAATAATACACGTGTCAAACAAAGCACCCGTAGCAGACAATCTGGCATTTTTCACCGCCCTCGTTCTTCACTGGCCGACGCGCCCTGTCCGCCAGGCTGTTCGGTGTCGCCCTGGTGTCCGCCGCGCCTGGAGGCCTGATCGGCACCGCAAGCGCGCCACGGACTGCCCACCGGGCTTGGCAAAAAGCCGCGCCCGCACCGTGCCGTGCACCTTTCGGCCCACTGCCTTCGCCTCGGGTTTCGTCTATGCTAGGGGCATTGTGGCGATCACGAGCTCCAGTGGTTTCGAACGTTCCCTCTTGAGCGCAGCCGCATCCGGGGCGCAGCCACCCCGCATCGCCGTTCTGGTGCCTTGCCATAACGAGGAGGCCGCTGTCGGCAACGTGGTTCGTGCCTTTGCCCGCGAGCTGCCCTCCGCAGAGATTTATGTCTATGACAACAACTCCACCGACCGCACGGTGGAGGTCGCCCATGCCGCCGGAGCCCGCGTAGGGCGGGAGCAGCTCAAGGGCAAAGGGCACGTCATCCGGCGTATGTTCGCCGATATCGAGGCGGATGCCTATGTGCTGGTCGATGGAGACGACACCTACGACGCCGCCAGCGCGCAGCCCATGGTCGATCTGCTGCTTGGCTCCGATCTTGACATGGTGACCGGCACCCGCGTCACCGAAATCCGCGCAGCCTACCGCACCGGGCATCGGGCGGGTAATGTGCTGCTCACCGGCATCGTGACGCGCATCTTCGGCAATCGCATCACGGACATGCTCTCCGGCTACCGGGTGTTTAGTCGCCGCTTCGTCAAGAGCTTTCCCGTGCTCAGTGCCGGCTTTGAGATCGAGACCGAATTCACCATCCATGCGCTCGAGTTGCGCATGCCGCTGGGTGAGCTCACCACGCCCTACCGTGATCGCGTCGAAGGATCCACCTCCAAGCTCAACACCTATAAGGACGGCTCGCGCATCTTTCTCACCATCCTGCACCTGGTGAAGGAGGAGCGTCCGCTTCAGTTCTTTGCCTCGATTGCAGCGGTTCTTTTCCTCACGGCCGTCATTCTCGGCTTTCCCCTGATCACGGAGTTCCGGCGCACGCACCTGGTGCCGCGCCTGCCGACAGGCGTGCTTGCCACTGGCCTGATGATGTTGTCGTTTCTCTCGCTCGTCTGCGGCCTGATCCTGGATTCCGTCTCGCGGGGCCGCAAGGAATTCAAGCAGCTGGCCTACCTCGCCGTCGATCGCAGACCCTTTACCTCCATGCAAGCCCGCTGAGAAGCGCTCTCCTCCCCGCCGATTCACACATCACGCTGGTGCTTTTCTGGCTCTGCTATGATCGGCTCCAAGATGGCGGCCGACGCTTGCGGTTGCTTCTGAGGAAACGCGCGATGCACGAGCGTCTGCATGGATAGTCCAGGGAAAGCCAGCTCGTCTGCTGCCCTTAAGACGGAACACTTGGAGTTCGACCTGCCCTCGACGCTGGACAGCGTGGCGGAGATCGAGCGTGCCGTGGAAGCGATGGCGGTGCGGCTTGGCTTTGACGAGGACACGGCCAGCAACATCGCCATGGTCACCCGTGAGGCCGCCATTAACGCATGCAAGCATGGCAACGGCTTCGCATCGGACAAGCAGGTGCACGTCACCCTCGACTGCACGACGGACACACTGACCATCTGTATCTCCGACCAGGGGGACGGCCTTGATCCCGAGCAGTTACCCGACCCTCTTGACCCGACCAATCTCATGCGCAGCTCCGGCCGTGGTGTTTTCCTGATGCGCGCCATCATGGATGAGGTACACTTTCGCCAGCTACAGCCAGGCACACAGGTTACGCTCATTAAACGCAAGCATTTGGAGGCGACCAGCTAAACACATGGACACAAAAGTTCGGCAAGTAGACGGCGTGACAGTTATCGACGCAAGCGGAAAGATTACTCTGGGTGAAAACAGCGGCAAGCTCCGGAGCGCAGTGCAGGACGCGCTTTCGGGCTCCAAGAAAATCCTCCTCAACCTCGCTGACGTCAACTACATTGACAGCGCCGGTCTCGGCGAACTCGTGAGCGCCTTCACCACGGTGAAGAATGCCGGCGGCGAGCTCAAGCTCTTGAACCTGACCAAAAAGGTTCGTGACCTCCTCGTTATCACCAAGCTCCTTACCGTCTTCGACGTGAAGGACAGTGAGCAGGAAGCCATTAAGTCTTTTTAGTTACGCCTGTTCCGGAAGGGCCGTCCTCGACGGCCCTTTTCTCTTGCCCACGCCGCAGAGGCACCCAAAGAACGCTCTCCGATCTTTCTTTTTAAGACCTGTTGCATGCCAGCGCCCCTTTTTACCGCGGCATCCACCGGGCATCGGAATTGCCCCAAAGGGGGGATAGGTCACGCCGATGTGCGTGGCTAGCATGCGTTTACGCGTTGGACCGCCAACAGATAAGGTGACAGGTATGTCCGGGAACACACAGTACGCGTTCGCCAGTATCAGTCCGCAAGACCTGGAGACCATGTCGCCTGCAGCCATTGACGATCTGCCCTTTGGCGTCGTCGGCTTCGCACCCGACACTTCGGTTCTTCTCTACAACGAAACTGAATCGCGACTTGCAGGCCTCCCCGCGGATTCTGTCATGGGAGAACCCTACTTTCTTGGGGTCGCGCAATGCATGAACAACTACATGATTGCGCAGCGCTTCGAGGACGAGGCGGAGCTGGACGTAGTGATGGACTATGTCCTGACCCTGCGCATGCGGCCGACGCCCGTAAGCCTTCGTCTGCTGAAGCAGCCCTCCTGCCCAATGAACTATGTACTGATTCAGCGATGATGGCCATCTTGCCGGGTCAGGCATGGAGCGCAATGTGACAAGGGACGCCATGGAAGATGAAAGCGTAGGCCTCCTCAGATTTCTGTACGCCTGCCCCGTGGGCTTGCTCGAAATCAGTGCGGATGGTGGCATCAGCATGATGAATCCGTACGCCATGCAGGTGCTCATGCCCCTTGTCTCCGCGCGGATGGTCGATAACCTGTTCTCCGTCATGGAACGGTTCGCTCCCGAGCTCAGAAACATGGCCGAGACCTTTCCCCGGCGCCAGGGACCCATCTGCGAGGGCCACCGCATTACCGTGACTCCTGGAACGCGCGAGAATGACTTCGCCGCCAAGGTCCTGGCTTGCACAATTATTAAGCTGGATGTCAGTCGCTTTGTCGTCACGCTTGCGGACATCTCTGCGGAGGTGGCCCGCGAGCACCGCCTGAAGCAGGCCGAGGTCTGGTTCGCCTCCCTGCTGGACGATATCCACGATTTCGCGGTCCTCTCCATGGATGCGGAAGGCCGCGTGGAGAACGTGAATTCGTCAACGGAACGTCAGACCGGCTACACCGCAGATGACCTCCTGGGACGGACGCCGGACAGCCTGACAATATTCGACCCCAGCTCCACCATGATGACCACGAAAGAGCAGCTCGCGTGCGCCAGCCGCGATGGCTGGCACCTGAGCGAGGGCTGGCACAGGAAGCGAAACGGCGACCTCTACTGGTGCCAGCGACTGATTGCCGTGAAGACCGACGTGGAACACGAGGGAAGTCGCACCGTTCTGGGATTTTTGATGGTGCTGCGCGATATCTCCCGGCGCCATGCCGACGCAAGCCAGCTGGTGGAGTTGCTCCGTAAGGACCACCTGACCGGCGCCTGGAACCGCTCGCACTTCTTCAGCGTGGCGGAGCGGGAGTGTACCCTTGCCAGGCAAACGGGCCAGCCGCTTGCGATCATCGCCGTAGACCTGGACCACTTCAAGAGCGTGAACGACACCTACGGTCACGCTGCCGGCGACCAGGTTCTCAAGATGTTCACTGAGGTGACAAGAAGCCTGTTGCGGCCAGCCGACACCTTTGCCCGGCTCGGGGGTGAGGAATTCACGGTGCTCTTGCCCAACTCAACATTGAGAGACGCGGTACAGATGGCGGAACGCCTCCGTCAACAGCTCGCCAGTCACACGCTCGCTCCCCATGGCTTTTCGGTGACGGCGAGCTTCGGGTGTGCCCAGATGGGTGAGACTGCCGCCACCTCGGGAGAACTACTGGCGGTAGCCGACCAGGCCCTTTATGCCGCCAAGCGAGGCGGACGCGACAGAACCGAGCCCAGCCTGATCGCGCTCATGGAGCAGGCATGCGTTGGTTGACCAGGGAGGCCCTCGGCCGTGTTGTACAGAGCTTGCTGACGGCGGAGCTCGCGGTCACTCGCCGACGGCAATCCCCCGGTTCTGCCGACGCGATCGACGCCTCGCCCTGGCTCGACGACATGGTGCTGGGAGAGGCGGGCCGCTCCGGCCCAGCATGTGATTCGCTGGAGCTAGTCTGGCTGGCGGCCGCAGCCAATGAGATGTTTTGTCTCTACGACACAGCGAAGGAGGAGAGCCTGCTGGCGGCCCCCACCTTCGGTGCCTGGCTGGACATCATCGACGCCGGCTGGAATCTTGGCGGCGGGCGCATCACCTTCAGCACCTCCGGCAGCACCGGCGCCCCGAAGCGCTGCACCCACGCCATGACCGACCTGCAGAAAGAGGTCCAGTCTCTCGCGACGCTCCTGCCCAAAACGCGCAGGATGTTCGCGCTCACCCCGGCCCACCACATCTACGGCTTTCTCTTCACTGCGCTGCTTCCCGTGCACCTGGACGTACCGGTCCTGTCGGCCGAGACGCTTGCCCCTGGGGCTCTGCTGCGCGAGTTAACATCTGGCGACCTCCTGGTCTCCACCCCGCCCCGGTGGGAATGGCTGGCACGATCGATCCCCGCCTGGCCGGCCGGCGTGCGTGGCATCACTTCTACAGCGCCCTGCCCGCAGCAGCTCAAGATGCTGCTGGTGAACAACGGCCTGCAGGGTTTTACGGAGGTGTACGGCAGCTCCGAAACCGGGGGCATCGGTACCAGATCGTACCCTGCAGCACACTACAGCCTCATGCCGCATTGGAACTGGGCTGACCGGGGTGATACGCCGTCCCTGGAGGACGACGCAGGACGCCGTGTGGTCCTGCAGGACAGGGTGGAGATCGAGGCGGACGGTTCCTTCGCCGTGCTCTCTCGCCTGGACGGTGCGGTGCAGGTCGGCGGCGTGAACGTCTTTCCGGCACGGATCGCAGCGCAGCTCGAAGCCCTACATGGCGTAGCGCAAGCCGTTGTCCGCCTCTCATCGGAGGTTGGCCGAGAACGCCTGAGAGCCTTTGTCGTGCCGGATGGCAGCTTGGAAGAAGTTGTGCTTGCAGAAGCCCTGGAAGACTTGTCGCAAACTTTTCCAGTCCCCGAGCGGATTCGCTCGTTCACCTTCGGTTGGCAGCTGCCTCGCAACACGGCAGGCAAGCTGGCGGACTGGTAAGCCTCGAGCGCAGTGCTTGCGCAACATCGGGTTTAAACCTTCTCGAGCGCCGTGACCTCATCGGTTGAGATCGCCGCATACTTGGCCACACCCACCATCGTGAACACCTTGTTGAAATGCGCCGTCAGCCCAAAGATGCCCACGGTGCGCTGCGCCACTTTGTGGGCCTCCAGCAGCAGCTGAATGATGATCGCAATCCCGGACGAGTTGATATATTCCACGCCCCGGAAGTCCAGCAGGACCTTCTCCAGTGGCGCGGGCAGACCCCTGTACGCATCAAGAATCACGTCCTTGGACGTTGAGGAGATGTCGCCCGTAAAGGCCAGGATCTTGACAGGAGCCCCGGACGCTCCGATCGCCGTGCGCTCTGCCACCTTGGTTGCTGCCTGCATCAGTAAGTCTCCCCTTCACCATTCTTGTGCAATCTGATCACGAGCCGCACATAGCTCTTCCCCGGCGGCCCCTTGTGCCACTCCGCTTCATCGACCAGCGCCTGAATCAGAAACATGCCCATGCCGCGCGGATCTTCTTCGCCCAGCATCTTGCGATCGATGTCCGGGGAGTGCGGCGAGTCCAGCACCCCTCCGCCATCATCGATCACCCGTACCTCCAGCTGATCATCCGACTGCGAGAGGATCACCCCGACCGGCAGGGCTTCGTTGAGCTTGTTGCCGTGCTCCATGGCATTGATGCAGGCCTCGGCCACTGCCGTCTTCAGGTCCTCAATGCGATCATGCGAAAACCCCATCAGCCCGGCCATGCCGGCCGCGGTGCACATGGCTACCTTTTCAAAACCCAATTCAGAGGGCAGACGTACCTCAACGGAACTTCCGTTCTTCATGCGTTTGCCGTCGCCTCCCGAAGTGAGTCCTGGCCCGAGCCGGTGCTCTGCGGCTGATGAATCACCGTAAGCGCCGTCATGTCATCCGTCTGAGGGCCACCGGTAGAAAACTCCCGCAGCTGCTCCCACAGCAGCTCGAGGCTCTCTTCAGCGTCACGCGTTCGCAGCTCGCTGTAAGCCGCTACCAGCCGCTCCGGGCCAAACTCCTCTTCCCCATGGAAGACCTCGGTCAGTCCGTCCGTGTACAGCAGCAGCCGCGCTCCGGGTGGAAAGCTGAAGTTTTCAGCGAGATACGACATGCCGGGCAGCATGCCCAACGGGGTTCCTGACGCCTCGATCATCTGCACCGTCCCGTCCGCGCCGATCAGCGCCCCCGGATTGTGCCCGGCATTGACGACCTCCAGCAATCCCCCATCCGGGTGAAACCGCACAAAGATGGCCGTCACATAGCGCAGCCGTGACTCCTGCCCTTCTTCCCAGTGGTGCTGCCCTACCCGGTCCACCATCTCCTGCAGCGTGAGGGGTTGCGTGGTGAAGGCGCGGAATGCCGACCGAAAACTCGTCGCCACGATGGCCGAAGCCAGCCCCTTCCCGGCCACATCGGCCACCACGAACAGGTGCGATCCGTCAGGCATCTCCACCACGTCCAGGTAATCGCCGCCCACCTCAAAACAGGTCACCGTGCGCGCTGCCACGCTGATGCCGGGGATCACCGGCATGCGTTTGGGCAGCAGAGACCGTTGAATGCCGCGAGCCGCGTCCAGATCCTGCTGCACCCGCGCCCACTGCAGATCGCGCTCATGGTACAGCGCATTTTCCAGCGCCACGGCCGCCTGCAGCACCAGCCCTTCGACGAAATCCTGCTCATACATGGTCAGCTGGTTGCCGTCGCCGGGCTTTACTACCAGCCGGGCAAGCAGCGCCCCGTCCTTGGCCAGCAAGTCAAAGCTCTGGCATTGCTCATGCGGAGGCTCGGGCAGGGTGCCATAGGAGGCGACCACCTCTCCCGTCTCAGCGGACAAAAAGCCGGCCCCTTCCATCTCCAGCTCGCGCACCAGCACGCGCACCGTCTGCAGCATCACCTCATCCACGGCAATGGTCGAGTGCACCTGGCGCGACGCCTCCAGCAACGCCTGCAGCCGGGCAATCTGCTCTTCCAGCGACATCACGGACGGTACGTTTTGCGTGGATTCCGCCAGACTCATACGTTGGGCTCAATCTGTGGCAAAGGTGGGCACAGTGTACACGACGGGCTTCACGCTAGGACGTGGGCTTGTCCGGGGCATCCAGCCGCGCATAGAAGTCGTTGTAGAAACCACGGCTGTAAACCTCCACCAGTGCCTTCACCCGCTCCGCATCCGGCGACCGCACAATCAGCCCGGCGTGGTGGTGCTTGTTCAGCCTGTGCACGACCTCCGGTGCGTCGTAGCCGCTCAGATCCGGCCATTCCTGCCGGGCAAGGCAAATCACGCTGCCTCCGTACTCTTCATACGGTCGCGGCAGGGCATACATCTCCGCGCGCATCTGCGCGTTGGCCATGCGCGCCCACTCCACCCACGGATTTACGCCCGACGCCGCTTCCACCACCTCAGCGATGTAGGCTCCGCCCACGCGCGCAGCCGTCTCCAGAAAATAGAACCTGCCATCGGCGTGCGACTTGATGAATTCACTGTGCGTTGGTCCGGTCGTCATCCCCAGCCCCCGCAGCACCTTGGCATGGATCACCTGCAGCGCCTGTTCATCAGCACTGCCACGCGGCAGCGTGCGCGTGGAAAAGATGCCGCCCGAATGCATCGTCTCAAACGGAGGCTGCCCATACACATGGGGCAGCGCCCACAGCAGCTCACCCTCCCAGCTCAGCCCCTCCACATGGAAGATCTCGCCCGGAACGAAGCGCTCCACCAGGTGATGGCTCGCCTCGTCACCCAGTTTCTCCAGCATCGGCCAGACGGCATTCGGATCGGAGAACTTCTGTATCCCGATCGCGGACGCGCTCTCCCGCGGCTTCAGCAGCCATGGGCCTTCCGTGCTGCTCAGAAACGCCCAAAGCGCCTCGTGGTTCCACGTCCCGCAAAACGCCGGTACCGGCACGCCGGCCCGCTTCGCCGTCTCGCGCATCGCAAGTTTGTCCCGGAACGGCCGCGTTGCGGAGCGTCCGGTGCCCGGCAGCCGCAGATGCTCCCGAAGCAGCGCCGCCGTATCCAGGTCAAACTCATCCAGCGGCACGACGCGCTTGTAGCCCCTGTGCCTGGCAAAGCGGGTCACATAGGGCAGCACGGCCTCGGGAGGCAGGTCGTCGGGCATTGTCTCCAGGTGCGCCAGGGCATCCTTCGGCCAGTCAGCATCCCTCAACTTATCGACGGTGAGCAGGGTCACACGACAACCCAAACGGGCCGCCTCGCTCAAAAATGCCTGCCCCTTTTCATAGGTGCTAATGACCAGCAGCTCCGGCCGTGCCTCTTCCGCCATAGCGTTTCTCTCCTGAATCTGTGTCCAGCAACTACCTATGAAAGATCGTGCTTCGAGCCTCGGACGCAGCCGAAAGCTCCTGAGTTGAGCCGGCCTGCATCTTGCGCACGATGCCCGTGGTGGAAAAGCCTTCCACGATGGGCACAATCTCTACTCGTCCGCCGGCCGCAAGCACTGCCTCATGCCCCACAACCGTCTCTACCGTGTAGTCGCCGCCCTTGACCAGCACGTCCGGCCCCAGCGCCTCGATCAAGGCCAGCGGGGTGTCCTCATCGAACAGCGTCACCGCATCGACGGCCCCCAGCGCTGCCATCACCCGCGCCCGATCACCCTCGCTGACCACGGGCCGCGAAGGCCCTTTCAGCCGTTGCACACTCGCGTCCGTATTCAGCCCCAGGACCACCTTGGACCCGAAACGGCGGCAGTCTTCCAGCAGCGTTACGTGGCCCACGTGCAGCAGATCGAAGCAGCCGTTCGTAAACACGACGGTCTCCCCCGCAGCGCGCCATTCCCGCACCCGTGCGGCTACCTGTGCACGATCGAGAATCTTCTCCGCATCGCTGATGCCCTTGGAAGGCGTCAGCAGGGCTGTCAACTCATGATGAGCAACCGGCGCCGTCCCAACTTTGCCCACCACGATCCCGGCGGCCAGGTTGGCGAGCTCCACCGCCGTCTCAATCTCCAGCCCCGCGGCAAGCGAAGCTGCCATGGTGGCGATCACGGTATCGCCAGCGCCGGAGACATCGAACACCTCCCGGGCCTTGGATGAGGAGTGAAACGTGGCTGTGTCCGACAGCAGCCGTATGCCCCGCTCGCTCATCGTGACGGCCAGGTACCGGAGATCGTGTTCTTTCCGTTGCGCCTCGCCTGCTCGCAACAAAACTTCAGGGTCCTGCGCTTCGACGCCGGTCGCCAGCCGCAGCTCCTGCAGATTGGGGCACACGGCTGTGGCGCCGCTGTACTTGCTCAGGTCGGGCGTCTTCGGATCGGCCAGCACCGGGATGCCCGCAGCCCGCGCCGCCCGGATCACGCGTTCGCACAGCTCGGGCGTTAGCGCGCCTTTGGCATAGTCGGACAGCACCACCGCGTGCACCTTGCCCGTAAGCGCTTCCACGCGCTCCAGCAGGCGATTGCCATCGTCCGCCGACGGCCGCTCCGCGCTCTCGATATCCAGGCGCAGCAACTGCTGCGTACGGCCCACGATCCGTGTCTTAGAGATGGTAGGGAGAGCCGTTGTGACTACGCCCACCGTGTCCACCTTTGCCGCCGCGAGTGCCGCTTCCAGCTCCCTTCGCTCGGCATCTTCTCCCCAGAAGCCTGCGAGCAGCGCCTCGCAGCCCAGCCCCGCAAGATTCATGGCGACATTCGCCGCGCCGCCCGGCCGCTCATAGCGTTGCGCATGGCGCAGGATCGGCACCGGTGCTTCCGGCGAGATGCGGTCGACCTCCCCGTGGATGTAGCGATCCAGCATCAGATCGCCCACCACCAACACCCGTACCCGCCCGAACCCGCCCGCCAGCAGGCCAAGCACCGCATGCAACTCCGGCAAACTTCGCATCACCCCTCTATCCTCGCATTCCCTGCCTTGCCGCTGAGGCCTTCGACGACGGGAGCTCCCGAGTTCTGCGTGCCCACGCTCCCCATCACCCGCTCCACCGCCGCCAGCACCTCGTCCACCGTGATCGACGTCAGGCACTTCTTCCGCTGCTCGATACAGGTCTCGAGCCCGCATCCCCAGCACTCCACTCGGTGGTACACCACCTCATTGCCCGCACCCGCTGGAAACCATTGCCGAGGGATATTCCGCGCCGCAAAGATGGCCACCACTGGCGTCCCCACCGAGGCCGCCAGGTGCATCGGCCCGCTGTCATGGCCCAGAAACACGCACGCACGTTCCAGGGCCGCCGCACTCTCACGCGGTGTCAGCCGCCCGCACAGATTCACCACGGCGCCTCCGCCCGCCTCACGCCAGCCGCCCGCAGCGAACTCACTCGCCTCTGCCTCCTCCGGCGCGCCCAGCAACAGCAGACCGCGCCCGGGGGCCAGCGGCGCCATGCGCCGCAGCAGCTCCCGCCAGTTCTCCCGGCCCCAGTCCTTGGCCTGCACCTTGGTTCCTACGCTCACCGCGATTGGGTTCGTTGCCAGTACCTCCAGGCCGATAACCTCGGCCGCACGCTGGCGCTCACCCCCGGTCAGCCCCAGGCTCCAGCTTTCAGTCCGGTCCAGTTGCGCGTCACCCAGGGCAGCGAGGCAGCGCGCCAGCCGCGCCGCCTCAGCCTCGAGCTCGCCCGCAAACAGCCGCGCTCTGGCCGCCTCGGACCCAGGATCGTCCCCGAAGAAATTCGCCTGCATGCCTTCGCTCAGTGGCGCACCCACCACTCGCCGAACTCCGCACGCCCGAAAGAAGCGCAGATCGCGCTGTGCCGCGGCCACACCCCGCGAAGCCGCCAGGTACACCACGACCTCTGGCCGCCACACCCGCAGCTGCAGGATCAGCTTGCCCAACTCCCACGGGTTGCGCGTGCCCACCGCGTAGCGAAAATACCCGTCCACCAGCCCTGAGCTCTCCAGCACCGCGGCTGCTGCCGGGGCCTTGGCATGCACCGGCACATTGGTCAGCATGCGCCGCCGCGCGTTCGGAAACGCCTTCTGCACCAGACGCAGCGCAGGCACCGCGATCGCCATGTCACCCAAACTGCCCAGCCGGTAGATCAGTACCCGGCGTACCTTTGCGTCGATCATTCCCTCACAGTCTCTCTGCTCTGGGGCGCCACACGCAATCCACGCGGCTGGTACCCTGAACCTATACCGCCCTGCATGACTGACCTGACCGGCATCCCCGAGCTCCACGACCGAGCCAACGCGCACTGGCACGATGCCAATCAACCGATCCCCGCGCCCTCAACAGCTTTTCACGGGATCGTCCTTGCCCAGCATCGCGCCAATTTCGATCTCTGGCACGAGGAAGATGCTGCCCGCGACCCCCACGCCTCCGACACGGAGATCGCGGACGTCAAGCGCTCAATCGATCGGCTGAACCAGCACCGCAACGACCTCGCGGAACGCATCGACCTCACGCTCTTCGAGGCTGCCGGAAGCCAGTCCGCCGAGGCCACGCTCCACTCCGAAACTCCCGGTCTCATCATCGATCGCCTCTCCATCCTCTCGCTCAAAATGTTCCACACCGAAGAACAGATTCACCGCCTCCACGTGGACGAGGCGCACCGCTCACGTAATCGGGAGCGGCTCACTCTGCTACAAACACAAAGAAACGATCTCGCCGATTGCCTGCTGGCACTTTGGTCCGATCTGACCGCAGGACGACGGCGCTTCAAGCTCTACCGCCAGCTCAAGATGTATAACGATCCCTCACTGAACCCCGTGCTGTATCGCCACTCAGCCCGGTAACCCAGATCCTTGTCAGCGAATGCGAAGCATCACGAAAAGCGGGTCACGTTGACCAAAGGCACCGGCAGACCTTATAACTCCCTGACAGCCTACCGCCGCTTTTCCCAACCGCGACCCGCACTCGCCTTGCGCGACCTAAGAGAGACCCATGGCCACCAAGTCCGCCCAGCCCATCTCCTCCAGCACCACCCCCAAGTCAGCCAACGGAAAATCGGAAGAGCGTAACGGCAAGGTTCACCGCATGCCGCGCACCCTCGCCGGTACGGCGGCACCCGCAGAAGACGGCAATCGTAAAGCGCTGTTGGCCCTGTATGAGAAAGCCCTGACCCTGATGGGCAACGGGAAATATACAGAGGCCCACACTGCCTTCTCGTCTCTGCTGGAGGGCGCACCGCACGATCTCGGCGACCGCATCCGCATGTACATCGCCGCCTGCGTCTCCCAGATTCACCAGGGCACCACCGAGTTCCGCACCCATGAGGAGCGGTACGACTACGCGATCTCCCTGCTGAACCACGGCCAGTACGATGAGGCCAGCGAGCACTTCAAAGAGATCCTGCTCGAAAACGACACGGCCGACTACGCCTTTTACGGCATGGCGCTGCTGGCCAGCATGGTCGGTCGCGGCCACGAGTGCCTCGGTCACCTGGAAAAGGCCATCCGGCTCAACCCTATGAACCGTATCCAGGCGCAGGGCGACTCTGACTTCTCCAACATGTCGGATGATCCCCGCTTCACCGATTTGTTGTACCCCGAAAGCTAAAAGGCGCGTCACCGGAGCTGCTCCGACCGCCTACACTGGGTTTCAACAAATGCGCTCGGTCCGAGACACAACCCGCCCCCTCCGTGTCGTCGCCATTGGCGGCGGCACCGGCCTATCTACCTTGTTGCGCGGCCTCAAGCACTTCGCCTCCCCGGCGCAGACCCTGCACCAGCCGGACACCAGCCTCGGCTTTGAAGACCGGCGACAGCCCAAAAACAATCTCTCCCGCATCTGCGATCTCTCCGCCATCGTGACCGTAACCGATGACGGCGGCTCCTCCGGCCGTCTGCGCGAGGATATGAAGATCCTGCCCCCGGGGGACGTCCGCAACTGCATGGTCGCCCTGTCCGAAGACGAGACCCTGCTCACCCAGCTTTTTCAGCACCGCTTCACCTCTGGCGACCTCAAGGGCCACAGCTTCGGCAATCTGTTCCTCGCCGCCCTTACCGAAATGCGCGGCGACTTCGCCCAGGCCGTGCACGCGTCCTCGCAGATTCTCGCCACCCGCGGCTGCATCTACCCTGCCACCACCGCGAACGCCACGCTCGCGGCCAGGATGAAGGACGGCACCCTCGTTCGGGGCGAAACCCGCATCTCTGCCTCTAATTCACGCATCGTCGAGCTTATGCTCGAGCCCGCAGAGTGCGATCCCCTGCCGGAGACCCTCGACGCCATCGCCACCGCCGACCTCATCACGCTCGGCCCCGGGTCGCTCTTTACCTCGGTCATCTCCAACCTCCTCGTGCGCGGGATCCCTGAAGCGCTGGCCAGCTCACACGCCCCGCGCGTCTACATTTGCAATCTGATGACGCAGGCCAATGAAAGCCTCGACCTCACTGCGTCCGAACACATTGAGAAAATCTTCGATCACGCCCGCGAGCGCGTTCTGGATTACGCGCTGATCAACACCGGCCCGATCCGCCCCGCCACGGTGGCACAGTACGCCGCCGAAGGCCAGATGCCGATCGAGGCCGACCTCGACCGCGTTCGCGCCCTCGGCGTACACCCCATCATCGGCAACTTTGTCCATGAAGGCGACGTACTGCGCCACAGTTATGATCTTGTAGCCGAGGTCGTTCTCGATCTCGCGGCCGCCGCCCAGATGCTGCGCGCCTAAATGCTTGCAACGCACCAAAAGCTAGACCGCGGCGCCGATCGTCACCAGCTCGCCCTGCTCTTCCGCCACCGTTCGCTTCAGCTGGCCACACGCCGCATAGATGTCCCGCCCCCGTGGTCGCCGGATGTAGGTCGCGATTCCACCATCGATCAGCATGCGCTGGAACCGCGCCACATCGTCCGGCTTAGGCTGCGTGTACGCGATGCCCGGCCCCGGATTCCACACGATCAGGTTGACCTTCGCGTTCATGCCCGCAAGCAGCGCCAGTACCTCGAGCGCATGCTCCGGCTGGTCATTCACCCCACCCAGCAAAACGTACTCAAAGGTGATCCACTCGCGCGTCCTGAGCGGAATCTTCTGGCATGCCTCCAGCAGGTCGGCAATCTTCCACTTGCGCGTGATCGGCATGATCGCCTCCCGCACCCGATCGTTGCTGGCGTTCAGGGACAGTGCCAGCTTGGGCCGGATTGCCTCCGTCGCAAACCGCTCGATCCCCGGCAGAATTCCTGACGTCGATACCGTCATGCGGGACTCCGGAATACCAACGCCCCCTACCAGCAGCCGCACGCCGTCCATAAACGAGTCGTAGTTCAGAAACGGCTCGCCCATCCCCATAAACACCAGGTTGATGCGGTCCTTGCCAATCTGGATCGCATGCCGGTTCAGCACCGCCGCCACCTGCCCGGCAATCTCTCCCGCCGTAAGATTCCGCCTGATGCCCAGCTTGGCCGTCAGGCAGAACTGGCAGTTCACCGCACATCCCACCTGGCTCGACACACAGATGGTAGCCCGCCGGTACCCCGCCCCGGCAAGCGTCCCAAAGGCGCTCTTCGGCCGGCCATTCCCACGCCGATCCCAGAAACCCTCAGCCCGCTCCGCACCGGCCCGCTCAAGCGAAAGAGGCAGGCCATTTACCGCATCCAGGGCAGCAATTTTTGCGCCGGCCACAGCCTCTTCCGCGCCGGTCTCCTCGCCAGCCTCTTCCGCAGCCGCCTCAGAGCCATCACCCCGCTCGCCGCCATCGCCATCCGGCATCCACACCGTCTCAACTGTCTCGCCGTCAGCCATGCGCATCAGGTAACGCTCGGTGCCGTCCACGCTGGTCGCTGTCTGCACCATCTCCGGCAGACCCACGCTCCACCCGTCCAGGAGGAAACGGTCGCGCAGCTCCTGCGATAGCGTCGTGACCTCCTCAACCGACCGCACCCGCCGCTTGTAGAGCGCTTCATACACCTGCCGGGCACGGTACGGCTTCTG
>CAXTVC010000043.1:0-25650 GCA_964247615.1 uncultured Acidobacteriaceae bacterium | reverse complement strand
AGGTCGAGAAAGCGGCGGCGGAAGCTGAACTAGCAGTCAGGGGTCTCGTCATCGCCTTGCTCTGCGGGATGTGCCTTGCAGCATGTCATGCTTCAAAACATTGCGTCGGTAACTTTCTGGACATCAGCGGCTGGAATGAGCACGGCCCGACCCAGTTGACGGGTCCGCAGGCGCTGGTCGCCGATCATGGTGTCGATGAGCTGATCGAGATTCCCAGCGCATAAGCCGCCTCGCTCCTCCGGTAGAGAAACTTCGGCACAGCAGGGTCCCTATGTCCTTCTTGCTTCCTCGGCGCTCGTTGGCCATTGAAATCGTGGCGACAGCTTGAACCGGTTTGGGGTTAAGTGTATGTGTTGCTTTCAGGATTATTTATCGCTGTCGTCAGCACATTCTGTCGTCGTGAGGGCAGTTATGCTTGGCCAATGACCAGACTTTCGCGTGCAGCGTCAACGAGTTCGCTGGTCACCTCCGGTGCTTCGTTCACCTTCAGAACCCGTTCGATCTGAGCCAGGAGTCGGTCAAGTAGCCGAAAGTTCCCGCCGGTCATGCGGATAATGGCTGCCAGTACCTCAGGCCTGAGTGGCGTCCGAGGCAAGATGACGCCCGACGGTGTCCACCCCGTCTCAAGTAGCTTCTGCACCTCGGCTACGGCAGGTGGGCGAAACTCGTGGACGAAGCCGATGCGAGAGTATAGCTGCGGGAAGCGCGCCATCTTCTCCTCGATCCCCGGCATACCGATCAGGATCAGTCTCAGGCCACCCTGGTCGAAGATGGAGCGCACCTGCTCCAAGCTGGTGATGCTGAGTCGGTCGGCCTCATCGATCACGATCAATGTCGTTGGGTCGGTCATCGCCTTCTTGCGATCTTCGTATTCGGAGAAGACCTCAAAGTAGGTAGGTTTAAGCGGCAGGCAGCGGGAGCCTCCAAACCTTGGATCCTCGTGCAGGGGATCGTGGGAGGTACAGCAATACCCGTTCTCATGGGTTGGCTTGCGGACCGCTATGGCATCCGTCACTCATTGCTCGTTCCGTTCCTCTGCTATGGCTTCGTGATCTTCTACGGTCTCCGTGGGTATCGCATTATGCCAACTGAACCGCAATCAGAGGTTCAAGCGGTCTAGAGTAGCGAGTCACTGGTCATTAGCGATCGTTATCTCGATGTGCAGATTCTCTGCAGCCCAGACATCACCTTCCTCCGGGACCTCGGTTTGTCGCCCGGCGCCAAGCCAGAGGCGTAGTTCTGCAGCAGGTGAATTGTGGGCGGCCTTCAGGGTCAAGGGCGACCAGTTCACCATCCACGTAGCGTTACTCGAAAAGAATGGGAGAGTGCGTCGATCAGGGCGGGAAAGCGATCGCCCAGATCTAAGTCGTTGTGGGAGAGTAGCTGACTTGCCGACCATTCGAGATTGCCTGAGCGCGGAAGCCGTCCAGCTTTACTTCGTAGATCCAATCAGGACCGCTCGGTCAACCGTCAGCAGCTTCGGCCTGCATCGGCTCTAGGAAGCCAGCTGGATTGTCGTGGCGTGGTATGAAGCACAGGCTAGCGGCTGTCAGTTGGCCTGCACAGTGGCACGTTAGTAAACGGTAGCGTTACCGCCGCTATCCGACTTGGCAGAAGAGTCTGCAATCGCGAGTTAGCATAGGGTATGTCCTGGACTGAAGAGCAAAAGCAGGTCGGTCGTGCGGAGTTGCACAGACGGCATATGACTGAAACTCCAGCTTCCAGACTCCGCGCGTTTCTCAAGGCCCTGTTTGCGGCCACAGGAGCACTCGTTCTATCGTGCATGTTGATCTGGTCTGTTCTTCAAGCATCGACGACACTCATTCGCGTGGAGGGCGCTGTTGCGGCACTCATCACCACGACGCTGATGGTTCTGGCTTCCGCATTAACGTACGTCCGTTTTCAGGATTGGCATCAGAAGGCAGACCGTGGCGGAATGCATACTGTGCCCCGCAAGTCTTGAGAAGCTGTTCTCGGAAAGTAATCAGGAATCATCCTCGGACCATTTTGTGCGTACGCGCGAGACGTCTACTCAGAATCGTGACGAGAGATACGGCGAGGGCGTCATCCTCAGCCAGTATGCGCGTGCTCGAAACGGAACGGAAAGCTATGCTCCCCGCCCGCGGCACTCGCCGCTAGTCGTTTGGTGCTCTAACATTCTTAGAGACAAATCGTGTCGCTGCCGGCTGGCCTCTGTAGCGATCTTCGCGGCTTGCTCTTCTCCCACTTACCGCAGGTGTTTACTCTCTTCGTAGTCGTGCAAGCGGTAGCGGTTCCACGGGAGTCGACGGCGTAGACGGGTGGGTCGCCCACAGCTCATACTCGGGCGGGTCTTAAGTAGGGTAATCAGGAGCGCGAAGAGCCTTCATCAGTGATTGAACTGAAAGAAGTAGCCCGGGTGTGATCCCGGCGACCTCCGTCGCGTGCCCAAGTGCTTGACGCGGGTGCCGCATTGAGTTCTTGACAAGACAGGGCCCTCATCCATAGGGTGTTGGCTCGATTGGAAACGATACCAATCACGGCTCTGACACGTGGCACGTTGCCGTCCGAAAACTCGATCGTTGGCATTCAAGGAGAGTTATGTCCTTTTCGCGCAGAAGGTTTCTTGCACTTACCGGAGCGGCAGCCGGTACGGGTGCCGTTCGTGTGCCGAAGCTGGCCTGGGCCATGGAGTTCGACGCGGGCGCGGGTAGCATGCACTGGCCAGCGAATCGGGCGCTGCCGATTTTCCCTAAGGCACATCATTTGGAAAGTGCGGATCTGTCTTCGCTGAATGGGGATGAGCAGGGATTGCTGGTCTCGCTGCAGGGCATCGTGAATCGGCAGAGGCCGCGGCTTTACCTGTCCTGGGGCGGCGACCCTACGAATGCGGAGTGGCTTCAAACGATCAATCTACCTGGGCGGACGGCCCCTGATCCATGGTCGATCTTTGATCGGTACCGCAGCGAGGCGAACGGTGCGGTTGTGTATGACCCGTTGGTACCGGACACGATCAATTTAGCGACGACGCTGGCGGGGGTGCATGGCGGGGTCATTGCGACGGAGCCGCTGGCTAAAGCGTTAGGGCTGCCCGTGCTGGAAGACCTGCGGGGGCGCTTCGCGGACAAGTTTGCCGTGTATGACTACGCGTTAACCAGGCTCTGGCCCTCGCTGACCAAACGGCTGATGGCAGCAATCGGACCGTCGCAGACGGTCGCGATAGCTGATGTGTCGTGGACGACGCTGCTAAAGGTAGCGCAGCCGGTGACCGATGCCTCGAACAAGGCAATCTATACCGTGGACCTGACACCCTATGTCGAAGCCAAGATGGTGTATGTACGGATCAGCGACGCGTATACGAGCGATGGGTGGGGACCCTCAGTAGCGCAGGTGACCGTGATGGCAGATGGGGCGACGGTAGCGTCGTTCCAGCCGGGAACCGCGCCGGAGACGCCGTACCTGTTTGAGGACAGCGGATCGCAGGTGTCGTCCGGCGGATGGCGTTTTGCGGATGGAAATTCTTTCTTTGTCTACCGGTTTACGGCTCCAACCGGGACGAAGAAGCTGACGTTCTCGGCACAGATGTGGAACGAGTACCAGGTCTCAGCGACGGGCACTGCGCCGAGCGTGCAGATGGTGAACCCCCTCTTCCGTGACTACATCGTTGCGACCAGCGCGCCAAATTTCTGGCTGGACCCGAACGTGGCAGAGGAGTCGAAGCTGCTGGGCGAGGTACTGGCGACCTTTGAGCCAAACTCGGCTTACCTGGGGTGGTTTCCGAATGGCGATGAGATGACCGGCGTGACCCAACTGGGCAACCACGGTGTGTATGTGGTGGCCAGCGACACGTTCTACAACGCAAGTGCTTTCAGCGGCGTTCGGGCGGAGATCCGGGATCAGCAGCCCGCGGGCCGGGAGCCGAGGCTGGACAAGCGCATCTTCCTGTCGCTGGTGCTGGTGGAGGGCGACAACATTCAGTACGACCAGCACCGGATGCGCATGATGTGGGACGACCCGGCTCGTGGGCAGCTGCCGCTCGGATGGAGTGTGAGTGTGCTCTTACGGGACATCGCACCGACCATGTTGAGCTACTACCAGCGCACGCAGACGGGCAACGACCTTTTGGTCGCGGGGCCTTCAGGTGCGGGGTACACCTATCCGGTCACATGGCCGAGTGGGGATCTGCCGGCCTTCATCAAGCAGAGTGGACAATATATGGAAGCCACCGGCATGAAGGTGCTGTTTGCCTATAATCGGCTGAACAGCACGGACGTGGCTTTGAGCCCGGATCTGGTGGCCATGTACAAGCAGGCTATACCCGGATTGCAAGGCATCGTCTACAACTACGAGACGACAAGCGGGATCGGTCTGATCAACGACGTCCCGGTGGCGACGCTGTTGGGGGTGAACGATGTGACCAGTGGACAGGCTCAACTGGAGGCGATTGCGGCGAGCTGGGATCGCAAGGGTCCGTTGTTTGTGACGGTAGGCTTGGAATCCTGGAACATCATGCCCTCGGGTGTGGTGGCCATGATGAACGCACTCGGGTCGTCCTTTGAGGTCGTACGGCCCGATCTATTTTTTGATCTGTACCGGCAGTCGTTGGTGAAGGGAAGCTAAGCCGCACTTCAAGCGGGTACATGGCGTTGGAGGCGCACATCCGATCGTGATCGAGGGACGGGACAAGCTAAGGCTCGAAAGTGCACACACGGTGGGAAACACAGTGTCGATCCGAGTCCTCAGCCTTGCGCTTTGGCGCTGCGCACCATATCGACCAACACCCGCCGGGTCTCCTCAGGTGTACGCACCTCCTGCGGAAAGCCGATGCGAGCGCCTTTCATGCCCTCGGCAGTCTTGAGTCGCAGAGAAAACCCCAGGCGATCTACCGAAGTCATCGACGCTTCTGTCGCGATGAGCCCGGCGCTTGTCTTTGCCAGCAGGATCATGGCCTCGACATGGTCGATGTTCATGTGGGCAATGATCGCGGGAGCCGATGCGACTAAAGGGTCGGGTGACGCGCCCCGGTAATCTTCTGCGTCGACCCATCCCATCACGCCGAAACCGCCCACGTAGTAGAGATCAATCGGTGTGAGCCGGAAAAAGCCAAAGTCAGCGAAATCAACCCAGTATTTGCTATTTTCATGGGCCGCGGTATACCTCTCGCGTGCATCGGGGAGCTCATTCTCAGGCACCGGCGTGACGGGGCCGACCAGGGTGGCGCGTGCGGCTCCGAGAGGATCTCCGGACTCTGCAGATTGAGCGACAAACAGGCTCGCGTGCGCATCGGCCTTCAGGTTTTGGGTGTGCATCGCCATGTTGCTGATCAGAAAGAGGGCTCGTCCCTGCCCATCGAGCGCAAAGGGCATCAGCGAACCGAAAGGATAACCCGGGTGTTTGCGGGACACTGTTGAGAGCGTCGCGATGCTCGTCTGGGTGACCAGTGTCCGGACACGCTCAGCGTGGCTCGGTTCAGGCACCTGCGGCAGCGCGGGCCCGGTATAAGCGTGTTGGCGAGGGGAAGATCCTTGATTCGTGGACATGAGCTCTTCTTATCTTATGCGCCAGGCAATTTCAAAGCTCTGACCCGAGCCTTATCGCAGTTGATGCAGGGACTCAGCCAGCCGCAGCCAGTCAAGTGCTATGTTCAGGGTCTGCTTGCCCTACTATCGGGGGATGCGGTCTCTTGACAAGAACAACCTCCCGCTTAAGGAAGACTGGTACGGGAATAACGCCGCCATCTGCTGCGGCGCCTGTGGGAAGGTCTTTCTGGTTTCCCAGATCCTGCACCGCAAGGGCCGTGCCTGTCCCAAATGCGGTCTCACGCATGCGACCGTCACCCGTTCCGAGGTCCAGATCGAGGAATTCGCAACCGCCGCCGGGACCACGAGAACTGACCCTGTGTGACAACACCGGCTCGGAGCTATGGCTGGAAAGCCGCCAAAAAGTGCAGTCTACCGGGGTACAGGCGTTGAACCAGGCAGGAATAAAAGCACTCACGTACTTTCGTCCAATGGTAAGTACATGCAATCGATGCGCAAACCTGTTTCGTCAACCCCGGAAAGATGCTACGCTCCATCCATCCGTTTTGAACGATTTGGCTCCATCGATCGACCCCGATCTGTTCTGGCGGTATAAAAGATATTGAGGGGAAGTGACATGGAACAGGGAACAGTAAAGTGGTTTAACGACGCCAAGGGTTTTGGATTCATCAGCCGTCAAAACGGAGAAGATGTGTTTGCACACTACTCTGCCATCACATCGAGCGGTTTCAAGAGCCTCCAAGAGGGTCAGGCCGTGCAGTTCAACGTCGTGAAGGGCCCCAAGGGCTGGCAGGCAGAGAACATACAGCCTCTCTAATCCAGGCGGAAGCTGAAAGCTACGCTGCCATCAACACAGCCGGTCCCTCTGCGCGCGAGCGTACGGGCCGGTTTTCTTTTGGACTGCCGGTTCGGGTCAGGCTGAGAGCCCTAGACCCAGCCCCCGTCCACGACGTAGCTCTGACTGGTGATCGCGGAGCTGTCATCCGCCGCCAGAAACAACACAAGCCGAGCGACTTCCCCAGGGAGCAGCAATCGCTTGAGTGCCTGGTTGGACAGCACCTCGGCCTTGTACTCCTCCGTGAACCACAGGCGGCGCTGCCGTTCAGTGAGAATGGCACCGGGCAGCACCGCATTCACACGGATGTTCTCAACGCCGAGTTCATGCGCTAGAGTTCGGGTCATGCCGATGATCGCTGCCTTGGCCGTGACGTACACCGGCAGGTCCGTCGACGGGATGATCCAGGCAATCGAGCTCATGTTGATGATGGAGCCACGCCTTTTTGCCCTCATGCCGGCAAGCACGGCCTGCGTCACAAAGAACTGCTGCTTCAAGTTCACAGCTAGTACCTGATCCCAAACCGCAGAGGTGACCTCGTCGACCTTGTGGCGCGTGTCATTGCCTGCGTTATTCACCAGGACATCGATGCCACCCATTTGCTGCACGATAGTCGCCGCGGTCGTTTGCAGGGCTTCTATGTCCGTCAGGTCACACCGGTGAAAGACAGGGGCCACAATCTCCGCTGACGACGACAGCCGAGCCACAAGTCCGTTAGCTGCTTTGGTGTCCACGTCCAGAAAGGCCACCCGTGCACCCTGCCCAACAAAGGCCTCCACCAGGGACTCCCCAATGCCACTTGCTCCACCGGTGATGAGGACGGCACGGTCTCGGAGGCTGGGGTAGTGAGCAAATTGCATTGAGCTTGCCATGCATCTTCTTGTAGACGATGCATCTCGCTTTCGTCGAGTGAAAGTGGCGCTGAGCGCAGATAAGAGGACCCGGGACCGGTCGACGGGTGGTTGAAAAGAGACAAGCAGCTTCCTCAAACTGCAATCAAGCTGAGGCTTGGCCTGTCCGTGGCCGAAGAAGCCAGACGGAGTCGTGTCATTCATCCAGGGAGAACAAAGCTCAGCGATACTGTCGGTCATGTTCAAAAACGTTGCGACGTTGCTTCTCTGTGTATTCTCCTGCTCGTGTGTGGCACAGAGCTCCGGGGCGCCCGCTCAGAATGTTGTTCTCGTGATGACGGATGGATTGCGTTGGCAGGAGTTGTTCCATGGCGCAGATGAGACGCTGCTAATGCCGGATCGCTACTACGACGGCCGCAACGTGGATGCCCTGAGAGCGCAGTTTCTAGCGCCGACTCCAGAAGAACGCCGCAACAAATTAATGCCTTTTGTCTGGGGCACGCTGGTCAGCCAGGGCACGCTGTTTGGCGACCGCGAGGCGGGCTCGGACATGTATGTCACTAATGGCTTCAACTTCTCCTACCCGGGCTACTCGGAGACGCTCACTGGCCATGGCGACCCGCGCATCCACTCCAATGACATGATGCCCAACCCGAACATGACCGTGCTGGAGTGGATGGGCAAGCAGCCCGGCTTTAAGGGCAGTGTTGCAGCCTTTGGCGCGTGGGAAGTCATCGACGGCATTGTCAACAAGGACCGCTGCGGATGTGTGGCCAACGCTGGTTACGAACCTCTCACCATGCCGCCTGTGTCGCCGCGGCTCGCTCTGATCAACGAGCTGAAGCAGGAAAACCCACGCATCTGGGACGATGAAGTCTTCGACGCTCCAGAGTTTCAGACGGCAATGGAGTATGTGAAAGCGCATGGCCCGCGGGTATTGTTCGTGTCGCTGGGGGAGACCGATGATTGGGCGCACGGCGGCAACTATGGCGAGTATCTGCTCTCAGCCCATCGTGTCGATGCGTATCTGCAGCAGCTATGGACCGCCCTGCAGGCCATGCCGCAATACAAGGGCACAACGGCCCTGATCTTCACCACGGATCATGGTCGCGGTGCCGATGCCGTCGGATGGAAGTCACACGGTCAGAAGCTGCCGGAGTCGAAGTACATCTTTGCAGGCCTGATGGGTGCCGGAGTCCCCGCTGCGGGGCTGCAAACGAATGCGGCGCCAGTAACCCAAAGCCAGATCGCTGCAACGCTGGCGGGACTGCTCGGAGAGGACTGGAACAGGGCCGAGCCCCAGGCGGGCAAGCCTCTTCCGCTGACGTTGCCTTCGAAAAAGTAAGGCCTATCCTGCGCCGCCAGAGGCCTGGGCTTTCTTGAGGAAAAAGGCGAGCGGGGCACAGAGGATGCAGAGAAAACCGAAGTCCCGCAGCACGTCTACGTAGGCATATACGGCCGCTTGATTGTCCAGGCCCCTGTTGGTTAAAGCAAGGGCGCGCATGGCGGCGATACGTGGCCCGGCGTGTAGCGCCATGCGCTCTGTCAACTGCATCAGTTGACGGCGCAAGAGGAAGCTGGACCCTGAGAAGGAGTGGTTCAGCTCGAAGCGGTGTGCCTGCGTATGACGCTGTGAGATTGTGTTCGCAACCGAAATGCCGATGCTGCCACCTACGTTTCGCAGGAAGTTGAAGATGCCACTTGCGTTGCCGGTCTCGCCTTTGGGAATCGTGCCGAGTGCCACCTTGGACAAGGGGACAAAGATCATGGCAAGGCCAACGCCGGAGAGGGTAAGCGGCCAGAACAGGGACCACTCCGAGATGTCCAGAGTGAGGTCGCCGAGCCACAGACCAGAGACACCCAGTGCGGCAAAGCCAAGGGCAACGATCCAGCGGTTATCGAAGCGGGAAACGGCCGCGCCCACCAGCAACGATGCCGCAAAAGAGCCAAGCCCACGCGGGCTCACGGCCATCCCGGATCGCGTGGCCGAGTAGCCAAGCAGGTTCTGGAAGAAGACCGGCAGAATCGTAGTGAGGCCGTAGAGGACCGCACCCAGCGAGAAGATCAGAACACAACCCCACGCAAGGTTCCGATCCGCAAACGCTCGCAGATTGACCAAAGGCTTGGTCGCACGTAGCTGGTGAAAGATGTAGATAAGAAAGACCGCCACGAACAGAATGGAACCCCAGACAATGCGAATGTCCTGAAACCAGTTCTGCTCCTGCCCCTTGTCGAGGACATACTGCAGACATGTGACCCAGATAGCGAGGAGACCAAAGCCAACCCCATCGAACCTTCCAGGTTTGGCGTTCTTGAACTCGGGCGGGTCTTCCAGGACGCGGCTCTGCAAAAGCATGGCAAAGATGCCGACAGGGATGTTGATGTAAAAGGCCCAGCGCCACGAGATGGCGTCGGTAAGGTAGCCTCCAAAGGCTGGCCCGATCACCGGAGCCAACACCACGCCAAGCGCATACAAACCGAGCGCCTGGCCCTGCTTTTCAGGGGGGAAGCTCTCCAGCAAAATGGCCTGCGACAGGGGCTGCAGCGCACCGCCGCCTGCCCCCTGCAGCGCACGAGCCAGAAGGATGAAGCCCAGCGATGGCGCAATGCCACATAGAAACGACGCAAAGGTAAAAACCCCGATCGACCAGATCAGAAACCGCTTGCGGCCAAACCGCTCGGCCAGGTAGTTGGAGGCGAGCAGGAATGCCGCGTTGGACACCAGGTAGACCGTCAGCACCCACTCGGCTTCGTCCGTCGTGGATGCCGTCGAGCCAGCGATGTACGGCACCGCGACAGAGGCAATGGATGTGTCCATCACCTCCATAAACGTTGCCATCATCACAGCGACTGCGATCAGCCATGGATTGGATTTTGGGCGGCTTGGCATTTACCGTCGATCTCCCTGAGGCTGGAAGATCATTTCACCCAGACCTTGGGAACAACACTCATTCCAGGAGCCAGGCGATCGAGGTCATGCTGGTTGGAGTGGATCCGGATGCGGACAGGAAGGCGTTGCACAACCTTCACGTAGTTGCCAGTGGCATTCTCTGGTGGCAGCAGGCTGTAGATCGCTCCCGTGCCGCCAGGTAGCGCCTCAACCCAGCCTTCGAAGGACTCCTTCAAGGCGTCCACATAAAGAGTTACGGACTGACCAGGACGCATAGTGGGAATCTGTGTCTCTTTAAAGTTCGCCGTAACCCAGATGTCGTTGGTCTGCGTCAGAGCGAACAACTCCTGTCCGGCAGCGACCTGGGACGCGAGCTGCACCTGCTTGTCGCCGATGACCCCATCTTCCGGAGCATAGATACGGGTGTACTCCAGGTTCAGCTCGGACTGATCAGCCTGCGCCTTGGCGGCGGCAGCATTAGCGATTCGCTGGGCCAGGGTCGCCCGCTGGACGGCGACCTGCCGAGGAAGATTGGCTTGCGCCTGCAGGAGCTGCTCCCGGGAGGTTCCCAGCGAGGCTTCGGCGGTAAGCACCTGCTTGGCCGCTGCGTCTGCGGTCTCGCGTCTAGAGGCAACCACCGCAGCCTGTGCGCGTTCATTCGTAGCCTGCTGATCGTACTGCTCGCGCGACACTTCCTCTTTCACCACAAGCAGCCGGTAGCGCTCCTCTTCGCGCGCCGCGTTCATCTCGTTCGCCTCTGCCTGATGCAGATCGGCCAGTGAGGACTGGTAGCGCTCTTTGGCCGCCGCCACGTTGGCCTCGCTGCTGGAGACGTTGTACTCGGCCTCACGTACCTGCGCGCCCTGCGTGGTTGCGGTGATGGGCACATTCGGCTCCTGGGCCGCAATCGATGCCTGGGCCTGTGAGAGCTGAGCTCCTGCGTTCTCTCTGGCGACCTCGTTGTCGCGAGGGTCGATTTCGACCAGTAGTTGTCCTTTCTTCACCCGGAAGGTGTTCTCTACATAAACCGCTTTCACATACCCGGAGATGCGTGCCGCGATCGGATCTGTGTGGCCGTCGACAAAGGCGTCATCCGTAGTCTCATAGCTTGAAAGATAGATCCACAAAACAACGGCAAGGACCAGCAACAGCACAGTGACCAACAGGATGCCGATTGTCGCAAAGGGGTGCTCCCGTACCCAGTGACGCAGGCGTTCCTTCACCGGAAGCTTCTGGGCGGGCTGCTCCTTCTCCGGTTCATCGCCTTCCTTCTTCTCGGCCCCTTCTTCCGTTTTTTCCGCACCGTCCTGTTTGGCGGCACCCCCCTGCCTGGCTTGCAGCTGCTCGAGCTCAGCACGCAGGCGAGCTTGTTCGTCATACAGCATGCGCACGGCGAGATCAGGATGGAATTCGCCGGGTTGCTGGGGAAAGCTGGGGGGCATGTCAGACATTAGTTATTTCCTGAGCAGCTGAGGCAGAGTTTGTTCGGCATTGCCCATGGCGCGCGCGAGCGCCACCTTGGCGAGATTGTGCTCGTAGACGGCAGAGATCAGGTCATCGTCGGCCTGCACCACGCTCTGCTCGGCCTGCACGACCTCCACGGTATCGGTCACGCCCGCCGCGAAGCGATCGCGTGACTGCGTCTGTGTCTCGTGTGCAAGGGAGACATTGCTTTGCGCGACGACGACCTCGTCGGCCGCCGCGTTCAGATTGATAAAGGCCTGACGTACATCCTCGTCTACCTGGGCGTGCGCATCGGAAAGCTCTGCCTGACGCTGCTTCAGCGCGGCGTTTGCCTGCTCGATGTCTCCACGGATCCGGCCACCCTCATACAACGGGATGGTGAGTGTGCCGTAGACCGTGTACACCGCCGTGGAGTGAAAGCTGGGGTTGGTTCCAGCGGCACCGAAGTCCGCATTCACGTTCACAGTGGGAAGCCTTTCCGCATGAGCCGCCTTGACGTTGTTCTCTGCAGCTCGAACGCTTGCTCCAGCCGCTTCCACATCGGCCCGGCCCGTCTGGGCGCGGCGCAGAGCGGTCTCAACGGAGACTTCATTGACGGGTACAAAGGGATAGTCGTCCACCGCCTGGTAAGTCTGCCCAAGGGGCAAGCCAATAAGTCGCGCGAGCCGCAGCTTCTGCGAGTCCGCATCTGCCTGTAGCGATCGCAAGCGCTGCCGTTCCGTCCCGTACTGCACCTGGGCGCGATCGGCATCCACGCGGGCGGCCAGGCCGGCAGCAAAGCGGTCCGCTGCCTGTTGATAGATCGCCCGTGAGGCCTCCACCTGGGCCCGCGCCGCAACCACACGCGCGTTTGTGCTGGTGAGCTGGAGATAGCTGCCGGCTACCGCCAGCACAATCAGATCACGGCTATTGCGGACGGAAATAAGACTCGCCTTCAGGCTTTCGCTGGCACTGTGCAGGCTGTCGAGCTTGACGATGTCCAGAACCGTCTGTTGCAGGCGGACAGCACGAGCGTCGAAGTAGTTGAACTGCACGCTCTCCGGAATGGAGGGGATGGAAACACCCAGCGTGCGCAGGTTTTCCCGCTCAAATGCCTCCGTGATCCCCGTATTCAGCGCGGGGAGTAGGCCGCTCTTGGCAATGGTTCGGCTGCCCTCCGCCTGCATGGCTGTCGTGGACTGGGTGACAGCTCCCAGGTTGGACCGAAGCCCAAAAGTCAGAGCTTGCTCCAGAGTGAGTGGCAGGACGCCCGGAGTGACAGGACCCTGCGGCACGCTGCCAGCAAACGGTGATCGTACCGTCACCGTGCTATTGAGCACGTTGGGGCTGCCCGGCGCAGCGGACGGCGAGGTTTGCTGCGTGACAGTGACAGCATCTCCGGGTGTCAAAACGCCGGACAGCGGCAAAGGTGTCGGATGCGAGGGACCGGACACCTGCTCTGACGGGGTTTGCGCGGGGAGCATTCCACAGGAACTCCAGCCGAGCAGGCACACAGCACCGAAGAGCCTTTTCATATGGAGCGAGGCAGCTTTTACAACGAATGCGTCTAGGGGCGAAACCAGCCGGGACTTGCATGAGGACGTCCTAACCAGCGCAGGTTGCGGCAATGGAATTCCTTTGGCTATCTTTGAAGCAAAGGATGCTCGGAAGGAACCGTCGGGTTTGCCCGTACGTTCAACACTCTGTCGAGTCACATCGCCGCTGATGCGTCCATGTGACCGCCTGTCCCGGCGGAATACGCTAAAGAAGCGTCAAAGCACGACTTCTCGTATACTCGTGCGCATGTTCTCGGGTCCCGTAGGAAGAAGAGGCCCCAGTGAGCCAGGTGCGGAAAGATGTCCTGAATGGGTGGAAAGAGATCGCGGCCTATCTTGGGCGCGACCCGCGGACAGTGGAGCGTTGGGAGAAAAGCCGCTCGCTGCCTGTACGGCGTCTCCCTGGCAGTGGACGCGCCACGGTGTACGCCCTCGTGTCGGAGCTGGATGCCTGGCTCGCCACTCCGATTCGCGAACCGGAGCGGCAAGGACCCTTGGCGCTGGACGCGGGAGAAGCGCCCGAAGACCTTGGTCTGCCTGAGGCAGAGCCGAAAGATAATCCCCGTCCCACGACTGAACCTGATACAAAGCACCGGCACATCTTTCCTTTCACGCTACGCTGGGCCGTAGCCGCCGTCCTGCTTGTGCTCATTTTGTGCGGCAGCGTGATCCGTCTGCTGGGGACTCACAGACGAGGAAACGCAGCCGCTGCCCAGGCCGTCCACGTGCTGACTCCGGTCCCACATTCACAGGTGGCCGGTGTGGAAGAGCTCTATCTGCGTGGCTGCTACCAGATGGAGTTGCGTACGCCTGAATCGCTGCATCACGCGCAGGACGCTTTTTCCGGAGCCTTCAAGAGAGATCCGCACTATGCACCTGCCCTGGCCGGGCTAGCCAGCACTTACATCCTCACCCGCGAATACTCCACCGTTCCGGATGCTGAGGCGTATCGCCAGGCAACAGATGCGGCAACGCAGGCTATCGCGCTTGACCCAGACGTGCCCCAGGCGCATGCCGTTTTGGGATTTGTTGACTTCTTCTGGGTCTGGGATGCGGCTGCCGCGGAGAAGCAGTTCCAGACTGCCTTGCGGCTAGAACCCGGTCTGTCTCTGGCACATCACTGGCGTGGGTCCATGCTGACGCATGAGGGACGCTTCAGAGACGGTCTGCAGGAGCTGAATGAGGCGCAGCGTCTTGAGCCAGGTTCGGCGGCCGTTCTCACCACGCGTGCCCTCGCGTTGGGCTTGAGCGGCCAGCGGGATGAGAGCAGCGAGTTGCTGAACGAGGCTATCAGCACCGAAAACACGGGGGCCTACCGGAATCCCGCCACGATGCACCATGTCATGGGGATGCTCAGCCTCATCACGCCGCGGGATGTGCCGCGATTTCTTGCCGAAGAGATGCTGGCTGCCGAACTTCGCCAGGACACGGAGGCCGTCGAAGCCCTGCACGGGGCGTCCGCCGTTTACACCGCCAAGGGGGAACGGGCGATGTGGCAGCAGCTTCTGGCTGACGAACAGAGGCGTCACAGGGGCAGCGGCCCGACCTACGCCACCGCACGCTACCAGGCCGAACTGGGATCCAGCGATGAGGCACTGAATGAGCTCGCCGTGCTGTTTTCACGCCACGATCCAGCGTTGATCGGCATCTCTGTGGACCCCCTCCTGCAAAGCCTGCACGCGGATCCCCGCTTTGGGAGGCTTCGGGTCGCCATGGGGCTGCCCAGCATCGACTCAAACTGATCCATTCGGACTTTGCGCCTGCAACTTCCGCTGCAAACCATGCCTGTTGCCGGTAGCGCAGCCGGGGCAGCTTGGTAAGATGGCGGGGAGACACTCGGTGTACCGGACCTGGACTTCATGAGCGCATTTGCTGAAGATATTGCCCGATATCGTGCGAAGGGATACAGCGGCAAGGAGCTGTGGCTCCATCCGGCCGTTTGGTCGATCGCTGTCTATCGCTTCAGCAACTGGCTTTACACGGGCAAGCCGCCGGCAGTTGTGCGAATCCCCTGTAAGTTGCTGTCTTTCTTTCTGGTGAAGTTCTGCGTGGTGTTCATGGAAATGGACATCGACCCGCAGGCAATCATTGGCGGTGGCTTCTATATCGGTCATATCGGCGGAGTGCATATCAATCCTGGTGCCGTGCTTGGAAAGAACTGCGATCTCGCCCATCGCGTAACCATCGGTGCTTCGGCGATGGGGCGAGGCGGCATCCCGGTTCTGGGGGATGAGGTGTACATCGGCACAGGCGCGGTGCTTGTCGGCAAGATCAAGGTGGGTAACGGCGCCAAGATCGCTGCCAATACCCTCGTGATGAGCAACGTCCCTGCCGGGGCCACTGTCATGGGCGTTCCAGGTCGCATCATCATGCGACCAAAGGCAGCAACGCCCGCCGCAGTCGCCACACCGGCCCCAGCTCAAACCGTTGTATCCCCAGAGCCGTCCTTGGCAGGAGCGGGTGTCGATGCTGGCTGACACGGAGTGGCGGCAGACACGGGCGTCCTTGGGGGAAGCGGTAGCTGCGGGCGATGCTGCCAAGGCTTTGCATGCTGTGCGCGAGCTGCTGGCTCATGCAAAAACCTCCGACCTTGCTTTTTGCGCTACGGCTCTGAAGAAGCTGAGTGGTGCCCTGGTCGCCCAGGGTCACAAGCTGCTCAGGACCTTCGTCGTGCGCTCCGTGACGGTGGAACCCGTTCTGCCTGCACTGCAGGTGGAAGCTGCCCTGAACGGCTACTTCCTTGAGCTGCAGGTAGGCGGCTATGGCTCCTATATGGAGGAACTGCTCGACCCCGAGGGAGCCATCGGTCGCGCCCGGCCGGATCTTGTCTGCATCCTGCTGGACACGGAGGAGATTGCTGGTAGCCTGCCCGTGCTGTGCGCAGGGGGAGACGGGGAAGCGGTCGCCGCTGAGGTGGAGGCCGCTGCCGCGCGCGTCGCTCACATGGTGCAGGTCTTCCGCGCAAACAACAGCGCTCGGATCGTCCTGCAGGGCTGCGTCCTTCCCGGTGGTACCTCGCTGGGAGCCGCTGGGGAGGCAAACAGCCCGCATGGTCTGGTGAATTCCCTTCGCGAGGTGAACCGGCGTCTGGCCGAGACGTGCGGAAGCGTTCCGGACTGTGTGTTCTTTGACGTGGATCAGGTTGCCGCGCAGTACGGCCAAGACCGGTGGCGCGACGAGCGCATGTTTCTCGCGACGCGGCTTCCGCTCTCACCTGGAGCTTTTCGCCCTTTTGCCCATGGCCTGATCCGCTCGGCGTCCGCCATGTTTCGTCCCGCACGCAAGGTCTTGTGCACAGACCTCGATAACACCCTTTGGGGCGGGGTTCTGGGCGAGGACGGGACAGCGGGCATTGCGACAGGCTCTGTCTTTCCCGGCAACTGCTATCTCGCCTACCAGCGCTATTTGAAAGACCTCTCGGCACGGGGCATCCTGCTCGCAGTCACCTCGAAGAATAACGAGCCGGATGTTGCTGAAGCGTTCACGCTGCGAGCGCCGGACCTGGCCCTGACGCTTGAAGATTTTGTTGCCCGCAAGATTAGCTGGAACGAGAAGGTTGACGCGATTCGAGAGCTTGCCACAGAGCTCTCGCTTGGGCTCGACGCATTCGTCTTTGTCGACGACAACCCTACCGAGTGCGAGGCCGTCCGGCAGCACCTGCCTGACGTCGCCGTGGTCCAGGTGCCGGTCTCTGAACCCTGGCGTCTGGTGGGCATGCTCGCAGAGCAGTGGTACTTTGACGCGATCTCGGTTACGGCAGACGACCGGAACCGATCCAAGGAGTACAAGGCCCAGACGCAACGCGCGGCGCTCAGCCAGAACGCTACCAGCAGGGAAGACTTCCTCTCATCCCTCGGCATCGTGTGCACCTTTCTCGGCGCAGCGGAGGCCCCGCTGGATCGTTCTGTACAGCTGCTTTCAAAGACCAATCAATTCAATCTCACGACGCGTCGCTATGGGGCCAACGAGGTTATGGCCTTTGTCGCAGACCCAACCTGCCAGGCTGTAGCCGTCCGTGTGCGTGACCGGTTCGGCGACGCCGGCGTTGTGGGACTCGCCCTGACACGGCAGCGAGGCGATCAGTGCTGGATCGACACACTCCTCCTGTCCTGCCGAGTGATTGGACGGGGCATTGAAACGGCGATTCTGAGTCGGTTGGCCGATCACGCAGTCACCTCTGGCGCACGTTGGCTCATCGGTGAATACCTTGAGACAAAGAAGAATGTGCCGTGCAAGAATTTCTATCCGGAGCACGGCTTTGAGCCATTTGAACAACACGAGGCTGCAGGTTCGGAAGCATCCATCGCGTACCGCCTGGATCTGACGAAGCGCCTGCCAACGAGTCCGTCGTGGTTAACCCTGGAAGGAATAAAGAATTATGAGCTTGCAAACAGTGCCGTCGTCCCTGCGTGACATCGTTGCCGATACCCTGGAGATCAGTCCGGAAGAGGTCACGCCGGAGACATCGACCGACTCGAACGAAAACTGGGACAGCTTTCGGCATCTTCAATTGATCCTTTCGCTGGAAGGCGAGTACAGCGTGCAGTTCGATCCGCAGCAGGTGCCGGATCTCACCACCGTGGCCAAGCTGCAGCAAGCGCTCGAGCAAAAGGGCGCGACCCTGTGAGCTCAACACTTCCCGAAGGCCTGCGCTTCAGGTTGCTGCATGTGGGCGTGGCAGTGCCGGAGATCGATGCCGCAACAAGCATGTTCGCCACGCTGTTCGGCTCCCGGGTGACGTCTGGACCTTTCGACGATCCCATCCAGAAGGTCACAGTAAATTTCCTGACCCAGACTGACACCCCGGCGTGCGACGCCGCGGAGATTGAACTGATCTCGCCGCTCACGGCGGACGCGCCCATCCAGTCCATGCTCAACAAGACGGGCGGCGGTGCCTACCACCTATGCTTCGGGACAAATGACATGGAAGCAGCCCTGGCCCATGTGCGCCAGCAAAAATGTCTCGTGGTCAGCGCGCCAGCACCGGCTGTGGCCTTTGAAGGCCGTAGGATCGCGTGGTTCTACACGCCCTCGCGTTTGCTGGTCGAGCTCGTGGAGCGTCCGGACTGAGCAAGGCCAGCCAACGGCTCTGAAGCTCGCGCCGCGGCGAATTAGCTTGACCCAGCAAGCCAGCGTCAACGCCAGAGGTCGCAAGAGCATCCGAGAAGCGCGTTGCCCGGCCACAGCGCCCTAGAATGGAGCCATGGACGACAGCCGTCGCAGTTTTCTCAAAGCAGCAGCCTTAGGCGTAGGTGGAACGCTCTGCGGCGTTGACTCCCCGGAGCTCGGGGCGCAAATGGCTTCGCCTCACTCTGCCATTGCCACCCCGGGCACAGGGACGCCGCAGTGCCTCGCGGATTACGTCAACGTCCTCCAGGGCACGAACTCCACCTCCTCGTTCTCCCGAGGCAACACACTGCCGATTGTGGCGATGCCGTTTGGCATGGCGCACTGGACGCTGCAGACCACCTCAGAGCGCGGTCCCTGGTTCTTCCATCCGCAGGACCCTCGCACGGAGGGCATCCGCAGCACCCACCAGCTCTCCCCCTGGCTCGGGGACTACGGCCAGGCAGCCATCCTGCCCTTTAGCGGCAACCCTGACCTCGGTGCCGCCGCGCGAGCCTCGTCATACCGCCCAGCGGATTTGCAGCTGACGCCCTACAGCATGCACCTTGAGCTGCTGCGCTACCGCATCGGCATCGATCTCGTGCCGACCGAGCGAGGCGCGGTGATGGACATCACCTTTGGGCAGGGTGGCCCGGCAGGCCTCTGCGTAGCAACCCCCGGCAGCAAGGGCACCTGCGTTCCTGGCTCCCAGCCCGGTGTTTACATCGCGACCTCGCCTGAGAATCAGGGAGGGGTCGCTGCGGACTTCGCCACCTTCTACGCCGTGCAGGTGGATACCGCGGGTACGCGGCTCGAGGTCGCCCAGCGTGGCGCAGAAACTGTTGCGGCGATCCGTTTCAACGTCAAAGCGGGCCAGACGCTCCGAGTCAGGGTGGGCACTTCGTTCATCTCAGGCGAGCAGGCCCTGCTCAACCTGACGAGCGAGACGGGGAACGCCCCCCTCCAACAGCTCCGCACGCAGGCCGCCGACGCATGGGAGCAGCAGCTCGGACGCATCCGCATCGTGGAGCCTGACGAGACACGCAGGAAGATCTTCTACTCGGCGCTCTATCGTTGCTCGCTCTTTCCGCGCATCTGGCATGAGAAAAACGCCAGTGGAGAGCTGGTTCACCGCAGCCCGTACAACGGCTCGGTCTCACCCGGGGTAATGTATGCCGATCACGGCTTCTGGGACGTTTACCGCGCCTGGTATCCGATGATGACGCTGGTCTACCCCGATCGCCTGGCAGAGATCCTGCAATCCTGGGTGAACGCCTCAAAAGAGGGCGGCTGGATCCCGCAATTCCCCTGTCCCGGCTATCGCGGCGAAATGAGCGGCAGCCCCAGCGACTCAATCTTCGCCGACGCGGCGGTCAAGAACATCCAGGGCTTTGACCTCGAGACCGCTTACGAGGCTCTGCGAAAGCATGCAACCGTCACCGAGCCGCCAAAGCCGGGCTACGGGCGCCAGGGTGTGGCGGACTATCTGCAATACGGTTATCTTCCGGCGGAGAAACATGTGGGCGCCCTGACGGAGACTCTGGATGCAGCCTACGGTGATTTTTGCATCGGCCAGATCGCCGAGAAGCTGGGCAGGCAGGCCGATGCGCGCATGTTCGCTACCCGTTCCCGTAACTGGACTCACGTATTCGACCCGCAGACGCGCTTTCTCAGGCCGCGCCGCAGCGACGGTTCCTTTCCTCCCGACTTCAGCGCAATTCGCTGGGGCACCGGGTACGTCGAGGGCTCGCCCTGGCAGTACCGCGTCTCCGTGCCACACGATCCCGAGGGCCTCATCGATCGGATGGGCGGCCGACCCGCCTTTACCCAGGCGCTCGATGAGCTGATCAACATGCCCCCAAACTTTGAAGTGGGGGACTACGGCTTCGAGATCCACGAGATGTCCGAGATGGCTGCGGTTCACTTTGGGCAGTACGCCCACTCCAATCAGCCGTCACACCACATCCTCTACATGTACGCTGCGGCAGGACGACCCGATCGCACGCAGTACTGGGTACGGCGCGTGCTGGAGGAGCTGTACACCGTGGACGACTATGCCGGCGATGAAGACACGGGTGCGATGGCTGCGTGGTACGTCCTCAGTTCACTGGGGTTCTACTCGCTATGTCCCGGGCGCCCATCCTACATGGTGGGTTCGCCGCTGTTCCAGGAAGCGCATCTGTCCTTGCCGGGAGGTGTGCGTACAAGCATCATTGCGCGGAACCAGGGACCGCATGCGCCCTTTGTCCGTGCGTGCACGGTCAACGGGCAGCGGCTCACCGCACCAGTGTTCACCCATGCCTCACTGGCCGCGGGGGCGAGCGTCGTCTTCGCCATGCAGGAAAACCGGCAGTACAACTCCTCGCAGTCGTAATCGCTGTCCGCGGATCACGGGATCACGCAGAAAAGGGCTGGAGAGCCAAGCGCTCCAGCCCTTTCTACGTCACCAGGATTACTCCGCTACATACACCGCCGTGGTCAGCGCTGGGACCGTCGCTGTGCCCGCCTTTCCATCGAAGGTCGAGGCACGTGTCGCCGGGTCGCCCGATGCCTGCTGCACCGGATGAAGCTGCAGTGAGAGACCCGCCAAATGGGCATCCGTGAAGCTAGCCTGACTGTTCGTTGCGTTGAACACGACGAGCATGTGGTTGTACGGTCCATAGCTCCCGGCTACCGGTGCATCGAGCTTCATCACCAGCAAACCGGGCTTCTGCTCCTTGCCGGTGTTGAGGAACGTCAGGCCGCCCTGGATCTCATGCAGGGTCGCCATGCGGAACAGATCCGAGCTGTACCGGATCTGCAGAAACTCCTGAAAGGCTCGCGTCGTCGAGCTGATGTCGGTGACCGTCGGCGCATACACCCCGTTGCTGAGCAACGGCAGCATAAAACTCCACTGGTTCTGATTCTGGCTGGCAATCGGTAGGCCGATACCCCAGTTAGCCCCACGTACCGTCCAGTCGATCTTGTTGAACCAGTCGCCGGAATCGTAGCTGTTCTGGTCCATGTCCTTGGAGCGCAGCAGGTCGTCGCCGCCCATAAAGAACGGCACGCCCTGGCCGAGTTCGACCGCGCTCATGGCCAGTACCTGCCGTCGGGCGCGGGTGGCGCTCGTGTCGCTTAGGCTCGATTTGATCTGGACCGTATCGAACAGATCCTGCCCGTCGTGCACCGAGCAGTAGTTCACCACCTCGACGGGTGACGCGGCGTAGCCGGCATGCTGACCGCCGTAATCAATCTGCGATCCGGTTACGGTAGCTCCGGTGTAGGCGGTGAAGCTGTAGTCACGCAGATTGCCGGCCAGC
This sequence comes from uncultured Acidobacteriaceae bacterium, assembly GCA_964247615.1. Classification (GTDB taxonomy): domain Bacteria; phylum Acidobacteriota; class Terriglobia; order Terriglobales; family Acidobacteriaceae; genus Granulicella. Next base: position 4,148 of record CAXTVC010000043.1, on the reverse strand, counting down.
CCCAGGCGAACCCAGTCCTCTTGTTGCAGCAGGGAGCTCACCTGATCGCTTTGCGAGGTATTGCCGTTGGTGAAGTCGCTCGGATCGGTGGCGAGCCCCGTAGCGAACCCCTGGACGCGCAAATCGGCGAAGGGATTGCCGCCGCGAATGCCATCCCGGATGCGGTCGTTGAAGGTGCCCACGCCCATGCCGTAGAGGTTCGCCTGCTGGGCATCGGGGCCGAGCGCCCCGTTGGCGGTCTCACCCGTTGTCCAGCCTTCACCATAGAGGTAAATCTTCGATCCATCCACGCCATCCTTCTCCGGGGTCAGCGCCGCGAGCGCTTGCTGGATCGCCTGGAGGTTATAGGTGAAGTGGTAGCTCATGAGATCGAAGCGGAAGCCGTCGATCTTGTACTCCCTGGCGTTCAGTACAAGGGTATCCACCATGAGCTTTTCCATCATCCGGTGCTCGCTGGCGGTGTCGGCGCAGCAGGAGCCCATCTCGAGGGCGCCGTCTGCATTGAGGCGGTGATAGTACAGCGGCACCACTTCATCAAGGTTCGAGTTCGGGCCCTCGCCGCTCGCGTTGGTGTGATTGAAGACAACGTCCTGGATCACGCGCAAACCGGCCGTGTGCAGGCCCTGCACCATGGTGCGGTACTCCACCACACGGTTGTCCGGGTTCACGGCATAGCTGCCCTCGGGCGCCATGTAGTGGACCGGGTCGTAGCCCCAGTTGTAGCCGTCGTTGGCCTCCACCGCCGCAACCGCGGCCTGCTGCTGCGTGCCGTTCGGCGGATTCGACGAAAGCCCCGAGGGGGTCTGCCACGTGGACTTGTCTTCGTTCACCGAAGCGAAGTGGAACGAGGGCAGGATGTGCACCGCCTTTAAGCCGCTCTGCGCAAGTGTGTGCAGATGGCGCATGCCGTTGGAGCTTTCATCGGCAAAGGCGTCATACATGCCGCGGTGCGCTGCCGGCACCGTCGGGTCGCCGATGCTGAAGTCCCGCACATGCAGCTCGTAGATGCTGAGGTCGTTCAGCCGTGCCAACGGTGGTGCCGTACTCGCGTCCCAGCCCGAAGGCTTGGTCTCGGTCGAAGCGAGATCCGTAATGCGGCTCTTTGTTCCGTTCAGCGCAAGGTCGATCGAGTACGGGTCGGAGGTGATGTTCGTGTCGACTGCATGGTCTGCTGGCACGTACACGCGAACGGCATACAGGTAGTACTTGCCCTTCCAGGAGCTGTCTCCCCTCGCGATCCAGACCCCATTCCTTTCCTTCATGACCACCGTTTTTGTGGGCGTCATGTCGGCGGCGTTGTCGTACAGGAGCACGGAGACACTCTGCGCCGTGGGGGCCCATAGCTTTAACTTCACCGGAGCAGATGCCTCGTCGGAGCTCGACGTGTCGTCGGCTTTCGGGAACACGACGCCCAGCTTGCCTGGGTAGTAGAACAAGTCGTCCAGGGCTCCGGCGTACTGCACGCCGGTCGCGTAGCTGAGCACCCCAGCCTGTGTCACCGAAGACAGCGCGAGCTGGTTCTTAAGCGCCCTCTGCAGCGTGTTGACGAGCACGCCTGGATCGATCGTGAGGACGGCGTAGCTTGCCAGTTGCGGGTAACGAACCAGTTCATCCGGGGTGAGGCTGCCACCCTGGACCAGGGGGATCTTCTCTCCGCCCGTGACGCCGCTTGCCGTAAGTCGCAGGCCGCCGTTGGCGCTTGAGTACAGCCCATAGGTGTTGCCACTAACGAAGTACCCAGGCTGAATAGCCACCCGGGAGCGGTCCAGCCAATACGCCTGCTGTTTGCCGAACAAGCCATTCAGCTTTTGCTGCGGAGTCGGCACTGTTGTGTACACCGCGGCATCGCCCGACACGACCCACGCCTGCCCATAGCGCGTGATCTGCAGGTGCTGATCCGGACCGGGGTCCTTCTCCTGCCCGTTAGCGCAGTTGTTCAGGATGAAGCCAAGATCGCCCGCCGGCGTGCCCCATGCCGGGTTCACAGACACATCGAAGTAGATCCCGTAGGCATCGCTGCCTGAGCTGTTCACCTCGCTGCTGCACCACTGATTGTTTTCCGTCGAAGCATTCCACGTGTACAGCGCCCATCCGCTGTAATGGCTGTCCGGGCGGTAGTAGTGGATGCGCACAAATCCGGGGGCAACAGGCGGCTCCGCTTGCGCGAACGCGGGCACTGCCGCGAACAGGCTCAGGACGGCAAAGGCGAGCAGCAGGCAGGCGCGAACGAGGGATCGAGGGAAGGCGGGGAACTGTGGCATAGGACTCCGGAGAAACTACCTTGAGCTGGTCCGTTCGTGCAGGACGTCGCCCGCCACCGCCGGGAAAGGCCAGTGGGGAACGGCAGCCAAAGATAGTGCAAGGAAGCCATAGCGCACAAGGCAGAACGGTACTTTGTGCGTCTTGAGCGCCGCGCCACATGGCTGAACTTAAGCACGGTGGGGCCAGCCGGGCTGGGGTGGCGGAAGCGCGTGTGAGTCGAACACACCGTTGCCCTTGTCGGACGACCGCCGGTTTTGAAGACCGGGAGGACCACCGGATCCTTTGCACTTCCACGCCTGTACGGGCCTGCCCAGGTGGATTCAGAGACGAACACCGCCAGTCCAGCATCTATGGGATGCGGCCTCAGCGTGGTGGAACAGGCCAGCTGCGTGGTGGTGGGTGGCCACAGTGTCCGCGACAACGAGATCAAGTTCGGCTACGCCGTGACAGGCCTTATCCACCCGGACCGCATCTTCACGAATACAGGCGCACGCCCCGGCGATGTGTTGGTCTTCACCAAGGCCCTGGGGACCGGTGTGATCACGACGGCGCTGAAGCAGGGCAAAGCCTGGGCGGAGTGGGTGGAGGCTGCGGTGGCTTCCATGACTACCTCCAACCGTCTCGCGGCGGAACTCGCTGCCCAGACTGACTCTGGCGTACATGCCATGACGGACGTGACGGGCTTCGGCCTTATGGGGCATGGCCGGGAACTTGCGTTTGGCAGCGGCGTCACGCTGCACATCAAGACGGATGCTCTGCAGGTCATCCCGGGAGCGCTTGAATCGATCGCCCTTGGCTGCGTACCCGCGGGCCTGCTGTCCAACCGGGACTATGCGGAATGTGTGGTCGAGCAGACCACGGGAGTTCCCGTGAGCGACGCCTTGAACACGGTCCTCTACGACCCACAGACAGCCGGTGGTTTGCTCATGTCCGTGGATGCCTCCCGGGCACCGGCCCTTGTGCAGGCGTTGCAAAGGTCTGGCTATGCGGCTGCCCGGGTGATTGGTGCTGTGCGCAACGGCGCTCCAAAGATCGTCCTGATCGGATGAAAGGACGCGCCGCTATCACGGCAGAGGCGAACATCCTCCTGCGGCAGCTTCCCAGCCTCAATCATCTGCTGGAGCACGATGTTCTCGTTTCCTTGTGTGCTTCCTCCTCCCGGGAGGTCGTCACCCATGCAACTCGTGAGACCCTTTCAGAGCTTCGACAACGCATCCTGGCAGGGGAGTTGCAGGAATCCGGGTTGCAGGAAGCCGTGTTGCAGCTGCCGCACACCGTGACATGCGCCTTGGAACGACAGCTGCGACCAGGGTTGCGACGGGTCATCAACGCCACCGGAGTCATCCTGCAAACCAACCTTGGCCGCGCCCCCTTATCGGAGGACGCGATTCAGCGAATGGCCGAGGTCGCTCGCGGGTATTGCAACCTCGAGTTCGATCTCGAGGCGGGCAAACGCAGCCGCCGGGATGTTCACGCAGAGGGCTTGATCCTCGCTCTGCTCAAACTGCATGGGGTGCCACACGCCTCTGCCGAGCCACCCGAAGACTTGCCTATGGGCGCTGCCGTCGTCAACAATTGCGCTGCCGCCACATTCCTTGCTCTCAACACGCTCGCCGAAGGCGGAGAAGTCATCGTCTCCCGTGGAGAACTTGTCGAGATCGGCGGCGGTTTCCGTATCCCGGAGATCCTCGCCAAGTCCGGCTCTGTCCTGCGCGAGGTTGGAACTACCAACAAAACGCGGGTCGGCGACTATGCCGCGGCTATCGGTCCAGCCACAAAACTCATTCTGAAGGTGCATCGCTCCAACTTCCGCATCGAAGGCTTCACCGAGCAGCCGTCTCTGGAAGATCTGGTCGCCCTTGGAAAAACCTCCGGGGTGCCGGTGT
>CAXTVC010000042.1:23688-26893 GCA_964247615.1 uncultured Acidobacteriaceae bacterium | reverse complement strand
CCATGAACAGGCAGAGATCGAGCGCGAGCGGCGCGGCAAGAATGGAGTCGCGGCAAAGGAAATCGACTTTGATCTGCATCGGGTAGCCGAGCCAGCCAAAGATGTCGATGTTGTCCCAGCCTTCCTTGTTGTCGCCACGCGGGGGGTAGTAATTGATCCGCACCTTGTGGAAGACATCGCCGTAGAGATCAGGGTTCTTCTCCGGCTGGAAGATGTGCTCCAGGACGCCGAGCTTGGAGACTTCCTTGGTCTTGAAGTTATCCGGATCGTCCAGCACCTCGCCATCGCGGTTGCCCAGGATGTTGGTCGAGTACCATCCACTGACGCCAAGCTGACGGGTCTTGAACGCAGGCGCGAGCACGGTCTTCAGGAAGGTCTGCCCGGTCTTGAAGTCCTTGCCGCAGATCGGCGCGTTCATCTTCTTGGAGAGCTCCTGCAGCGCAGGGATGTCCACGGTAAGGTTGGGCGCGCCGTTCGCGAAGGGGATGCCCTCCTTCAGCGCGGCCCAGGCGTACAGCATGGATGGGGCGATGTCCGGGTCGTCATCGACCAGGCCCTTTTCGAAGGCCTCAAGGGTCTGGTGAACAGGCTTCGGCTCGAGATAGATCTCGGTCGAGCCGCACCAGATCATCACCTGGCGGTCGGTCCTGGTCTTGAACTCGGCAATGTCGTTGCGGATCTGGTTAGCCAGATCGCATTTGTTCTTGCCCTGCTTCTTGTTCTTGGCCGTGAGCCGCTTGACGTAGCGCTCTTCAAAGGCCGCGGGCATGGGCTCAATCGACTCCAGAAAGGGGCGCATGCTTTCCAGCTGGTCGCGGTCCAGCACCCCGGCGGTCTTCGCGGCGTCGTAGAGGTTGCCACCAAAGATATCCCAGCCGGTAAAGACGAGGTCGTCCAGCGGCGCGATCGGGGCAAAGTCCTTGATCAGTGGGGTGCGGTCGTCGGTGCGCTTGCCCAGGCGGATGGTGCCCATCTGCGACATCGATCCAATCGGCTTGGCGAAGCCACGGCGCACGGCTTCCACGCCGGCGATCAGCGTGGTCGATACCGCCCCCATGCCGGGGATCATGATGCCAAGTTTTCCAGTGTGAGGTGTAATGCTCGCCGCAGACGGCTGCTGCGCGGCGTCGGGTGTGGACATCGTTGTTTCTTACCCTTCTATTGAAGCGAACTTTCCGTATACGCGGACAGGTTAGTATCTCGCACAGGAATCCAAGGGCGCAAACGCCAAGACATCCGACGCAATGGACGCTCAGAAAAGCCCGCCAGGCTCTCGCCACAAAAAGCCGTCGCGCACCTCCGCGTACCTTGGCGTCCTTTGCGTCAGACGTTCTTGCTTACGTTGTCTCCGCGCCGGTCCGGTTCTTCCAATGCGTCCACACAAACCACGCAATGCCCACCACCAGCACCACCTCAACGCCCACCTGAAACCGGTGGAATACCGCTTTAAACTCCGGATCGGAATCCCACCGGCTGCCCAGTTTCATCCCGATGTACGCCAGCGCAAAGCACCACGGCCACGAACCAATGAAGGTGTACAGGTGAAACCGCACCAGGTTCATCCGCGCGATCCCTGCCGGAAAGGCAATAAACGTCCGGATGATCGGCAACATGCGTCCCAGCAGCACGGTGATTGACCCGAACCGGTTGAAAAACTTGTCCGCAAGATCCAGATCGCTCTTCTTCAGCAGGATGTAGCGCCCGTACCGCTCCACCATGGGCCGCCCACCCTTGGCCCCAAGCCAGTACGCCGGAATCGACCCCAGATTCGAGGCAAGCGATGCCACCGTCGCCAGGATCGCAAGCTCCACGAAGTTGTGCGCCAGCTTGTAACCCGCAAACGGCATGATGAGCTCTGAAGGAATCGGAATGCACGCCGACTGGAGAGCCATAAGAAGAAACACGATCGAGTACGCTGCGCCCGCGGACAGGCCCAGCAACACAGCGCTGAGTTTGGTGAACATTCCAGCCCAGTATAGCGACTGCGCGCCCGCCGTTTACGCGAGAACCCCGTCGAACCAGTGCGAGGCCTGCTCCGCCGGCACACGCACGGAAACAAAGAATTGCCCGAACGTAGCGTAAACCGCGCTCACCTTGTCAAAGCGCATCTCGTAGATCAGCTTCTTGAAAATGACCGGGTCATTGGCAAACAGATCGACACCCCACTCCCAGTCGTCCAGTCCGATCGAGCCGGTGATGATTTGGCGCACCGAGTCGGCGTAACGCCGGCCAATCAGGCCATGCTCGTGCATCATGGCGCGGCGGTCCGCCATCGGCTCCGTATACCAGTTCACACCCTCGCCGCGCTTGCGGTCCATGGGATAGAAGCACAGATATTTCGCCGGTGGAATGACTGGATAAAGGCGGCCCGCAAGCGAGGCAAAGGTGCGTGCCGTTCCTTCTGTAATGCCCGCGTTCCACTCCGCCGTTCCCGGCTGGAGCCCGCGCTCAAGGAGGCCGGCGTAGATCTTCTCTGAAGACTCATACAAGCCCAGCTCCACGACCGAAAGGTAGGAGTGCGTCAACTGCAAAAAGGAGTAGAGGCCACTCTGTGCCAACTCCAGCTCCGCGCGGTTCAAATCCTCGAGCGAGTCGCGCAAGTGAAGCAACGTGAGATCACCCTTGTGGCCGATTTGGGAGAACAGCGCCGACTGATTTGGATGACCGCCCCCGCCGGGAACGCCCGCCTCCCAGCGGCGTAGCAGGTCGCTGAACTCCACCGCCAGGATGTCTCGCTTTTCAGCCGACAATTGCTTCCACGCAGCCCAGTCGAAGCGAAACATCTGGTGCAACACGCTGGAACCTTCAAGGGTGATGGGAACCGGGGGCAACTCTGGCACAGCGACACTCTCCATTCAGGACTCATTATCGACCATGCTTCCCTCCTCTTCTTGTCATCCCGCAGCAAAGCGGAGGGATCTGCTTTCAGCCCAGCCGCGCCCAGACCTGGTCCTCTCGGCCGAAGCGAAGCCGGGGCCCCGGCGAGCCTGCTCGCCGGGAAAGAAAGCGCAGTGGAGATACCCCTGTATTCTGCTCGGAGCAGCAACACCGTCCGATCGGAACAAGACCCAATGGCGACAAAGAAGGCCACAAGCACCCCTGTAGAGAAAGCCCGCAAAACGGCAGCCTCGCCCGCGAAAGCCCGCGCCATCGCCATCTCAGAGCCGGTCGCCCCGAAGAAGCTAGCCAGAAAAGCCGCTAAACC
>CAXTVC010000042.1:0-23588 GCA_964247615.1 uncultured Acidobacteriaceae bacterium | reverse complement strand
TCGCCATCTCAGAGCCGGTCGCCCCGAAGAAGCTAGCCAGAAAAGCCGCTAAACCGAAAGGCACCGCCAAACCCAAAGGCACCGCCAAGCCCCTCGCTCCCGAGCGCATTGCCGCCATCCTCGACGCCCTCAAAAAGGCCTACCCGGACGCTGTTTGCGCGCTGATCCACAACAATGCCTGGGAGCTGACGGTGGCGACTATTCTCTCCGCGCAGAGCACGGACGCCGGTGTAAACCTGGCCACCCCGGAGCTCTTCCGGCAGTTCCCTACTCCGGCGACGCTTGCCGCCGCGAATCCTGCCGTGATTGAAGAGCTCGTCCACCGGACAGGGTTTTACCGCGCCAAGACGAAGAGCATTATGGGCGCGGCGCGGGTCGTCACGGAACGCTTTGGCGGCGAGATCCCCCGGACCATGGACGAGATGCTGGAGCTGCCTGGCGTAGCCCGTAAAACAGCGAACGTGGTGCTGGGGTCCTGGTACGGGATTCCGTCAGGAGTCGTGGTGGACACCCATGTGCTGCGGCTCACGCGCCGGCTCGAGCTGACCAAACAGGACGAGCCGGTGAAGGTGGAGCAGGACCTGCAGAAGATCATTCCGCAGGATCGCTGGATCGACTTCTCCCACGAACTCATCCACCATGGGCGTCGGGTATGTGTGGCGCGCAAGCCGCGCTGCGGAGAATGCGCCCTGGAGACGGAGTGCAACTCCGGGGATAAGACCTGGAGCTCGCACTAGGTCCGCAGCACAAGCTACTTCCAAATACCGAGCAGTCGGCGCAACACGATCAGTTCCCCCGTGTGATACGCGTTGTGATCAGCAATCAACAGGGCCTCGCGCAGGAGGTTTTGCCCTTCTCCCCAGGGGAACGGGCTGTAGAGATCAGCGTCCTGCTTCATCAGCAACTGCTCGAACAGTTTGGCGTCGTCGTGGATCGCTGCAATGGACTCATCCCAGCTAGTCTCTGCGGGAGGATTGGGCGACTTGGGCCAGTAGGCCGCAGGCCACTCCAGAGGCCGGTACCCGCCGGGGGGTGGGGCCGAAAACTCCAGGATGTCACGCTGCGACAGTCGCAGATGCTCCACGAGCTGCCAGGCTGAATACGGCAGCTTGTCAGGGACGGCACCCCGCAGAGCCTCCGGAAAGGCTGCAACGGCATCGTCGAACTTCGCGTGGGCCTGTCCGCCATCAAGCAGCGCGAGCAGCTGGGTTACGACGGGATCGTTTGACCTGGAAGGAGGCATGGCTTTTCGATGCGGAGAAAAAGAAAAGGCCTCGGCAATCCGAGGCCTTTCCAACGAAGCCAAGCTCAGGCGTGCACCCGGCTGGTGTGGTTATGGCTGTTGACGAAGTGGTAGGGCGGCCACGGCCCGGAGAGCTGCATGGCGCAGTCCTTCATCTGCAGCGTCGCCGAACTGTACTTGTTCTGGTAACGCTCGATTGTTCTCTTGTCGACCAGATGGGCGATGTCGAGCAGCATCTTGCCGCTTTCCGTCCGCTTGCAGGTGACCTCTTCCTCAATGGGCAGAAACATGCGGTGCATCTGGATGCTGAGTGCCCGCGCGCGCGACTGCCGTTCACGTTGACGTGTTGCGGTTTCCCGCAGGTTGGCCAGATAAGCCTGGCCGGCCGCATGGCCGCCAATCTGTGCAACGCGCTCCGCGCATACATCGTCTACCAAAACCTTGAGGTGCATCTCCGCTTTGCCGCGCAGACGCTCAACGTTGGCCATAAAATGACGCTGGTTGGAGCGCACAGAACGCCGCAACGAATCGTCGTCTTCAAAGGTGGTGCCGAAGCGGAAAGGAAGCACGGTGGAGCGGACAAAGGTAGCCGCAATGACTTTGGCGTGTTCGCGGGCGGCGGTCGATGCCTCAGGCCCGGACATGCGGGCTGCATCCTCCGGCAGGTGCTCGGAGACGATCACGGTCAGATCGGCAGCAGGAAAGAGAAAGGTCTGACCACCGAACAGGCCGGATACTCCCTCCAGCGCCACGGGACGGCGATGATTGGCGAGTTCGGCGAAGGCGGATCGCTCCGCAATGCAATAGGCGTACCACGGCATGACGTTCTTACTCCTCAACTGTGCCGGTGATTCCGCCGGCAGATCAGACCGTTCACAAGCCACGAACTGGCCCAAGCTCGCCTCCGAAACAGAGGAGGATTGCTCAAGAAGAAGTGCACTGTTCAATGGCGAGCCGATAGTACCCCTGCATTTATACGGTTGGCAAGTGGAACGTTTCAGCCACCGACGGCCCCAAATCAGGCGCTCCGCAAGTGACCTTCTCCGGGCATCCGGCGAGCATCGCCCGGCCACGCTGCTAGACTGAAGCGATGCCCGGCAGCACGCGCCGGCAGCCCTTTTCGATCTTCCGAAGGACGGACCCCGAACGTGAACACAGCTTTGAAGCGCGACCCCCGGCAACAGGACCAGCTCGTGCTCTCCGGTGAGAAAAGCCTGACCTGGGCAAACAACAACCGACGCTCCCTTCTGCTCTTTGGCGGCGTTGCGCTCTTGCTGCTGCTTGCCCTGGTCGGTGGCTATTCGATCTATGGGCACCGCACAGCGCAGGCGCAGACGGCGTTTGGCGAGGCAATGCAGACCTACCAGACTCCCCTTGTCCGCGCCGGCCAGGCGCTTCCCCCGGGCATGAAGGCCTATAACTCTGCTGCAGAGCGCGCCACGAAGGCGAATGCGCAGTTCACGCAGGTAGCCAGCCAGTTCAACCTTACCGAACCTGGAAAGCTGGCAGCCTATTTCGCAGGGCTCACCTATATGGAGGCAGGTCAGAACGGACCAGCCGAAGACACCCTGAAGAAGGTTGCGGGAAGCTGGAACGGGGACACCTCGGCCCTGGGCAAGGCAGCCCTGGCCCAACTGTATGCCCAGACGGGCCGCGAGTCACAGGCCGTAGAGCTATACCAGCAGCTGGCCAAGGGACATGCGGTGACCGTACCGCCCCAACTTGCACAGCTTGAGCTCGCCGCCATGTACACCGCCGCAGGCAAGACCGAGCAGGCCCGCCAGATCTACGCCGAGATCAAGGACCACGACAAGGATGCCAAGGGCAAGCCCGGCATTGCTGCACAGGTTGCTACCCGGAAGCTGAATCCTGAGGCAGCGCCGGCTCCGCCGCAACGCTAAGCCGCTCCGCGAAGACAACCCCGGGTTTCCTCTGCGGAACCCGGTTTTTTTTGCCTCGAAGTTGTTTCTAGAGCTTCCAGCGGAATGATGACCTAATCTTCAGGTTCGTCTCGATGCGCCTCAAGATGCACTGCCGTGGACTGCGCACTGACATGCGTTGCGAGCGTGTCGACAAGGGCCTGCGGGGAGCGCAGACCGGCCACTACGGTCCAGGCATCTGTCTTCCGCGCGTGGGCAGCAGGTGGGACCCACGCGGGCAGGCTCAGCTGAAGATAATCACTCAGCGTGCTGGCATAGGGCTCATACAGCTTTCGCAACGCCATGAGCCGCGCCTTACTTTCAAAGTCATCACAGGGAGAAAATCCGGTCCCTTCCAGCGCGGCGCAGAGGGCCATCAGCTCTGTATCCGGCAGCCTCGTCGGCTCGGCTTCCCGCCGGCGACTCTCGTCGGCTTCCAGCTGAAAGACGTGGACCAGGTCCACGAGCGTGTGCCGTCCGATCGCAAAGGTGAGTTGCGCCTGCCGCGTCTTCGTGCCATCCATCATCGTGATCAGCAGGGCGCAGCAATCGAGGATAGAAACCATCGCCGAGAGCCAGCTTTGGTTGTCGTGCTGCGACCTGTAGTAGCAAAGCAGCGGATAGGAGATATGCGTCTCCAGCATCTCGGCAAACCAGCGCTCCCAGTCCGCCAGCAGGTCGCGCAGAATTTCATGCCCCTCATCAAAGCTATGACGCTGCAGCAGTTCGGCGGCCGTGGGCGGTGAGCCGGCCCGCGCATCGAGCAGAGCTACAAGCACCTCACGCTGCGAGAAGCTGCCGTAGAGCACTGGCACATAACCAATCACGAGGGCGATAAAGGCCAGTCCCGTGCCAGCCTCCAGCACCGTAAACAGGCGTGCAATGTGGGTCGCAGGAGTGACATCTCCCATGCCCAGGGTAAACAGGGTGGTGCCACTGACATAGATACAGGAACCGAAGTGGGCCAGGCTGCCGTGATCTTGCAGCAAGGGGTCTTTAAATGCGACGCGCAGGCCGAAAAAGATCAGGGCATACCCGGAACAGAGCAGCAAGGCCCAGAGTGCAAACAGCAAAAGCAGCGAGAGCGGCCCATAGATGCTGTAAAGCTGCTCCCGCACCGCCTTTGATCGTACGGCGCCGCACATCAAACGCCACGGGCGCCAGGTGACGATGAAAAAGAGACGCGTAATGCGGAAGCGACCCACGGGACGGCGCGGCAGAATGATGCTCTGAAAGACGTCCAAAAGAACAACGGCCAGAAGAACCACTCCAGCCGCCACGGCAATTCCACGCATGCCCACCCCTCACTTTGTGCTCAGTTCACTTATACGAACGAGGAACGCTCCGATTGTGTTCCTATCGCAACGCAACCTTTTCCGGCAATATACTCAGCCACAGGCCGCGAGGGCGTTGCGCGCCGCTTTGCCCCCCCCCTGCAATGATCGCGAAAAACAGGATCGCTCTTGGAGGTGTCCGCTAGTGAAGACCCGCGTTCTTGTTGTTGATGACGACCGCTTGGTAGCGGACACACTTTCCTTGATCTATAACGCGAATGGTTATGAGTGTGAGGCTCGCTACTCGGCGGCAGAGGGCTTTGCGCGCGCCAAAGATTTCTCTCCGGCGTTGGTTCTGTGCGACGTGACCATGCCCGAGGAGAGCGGACTGGAGCTCGCCGACCGCCTGCAGGAGTTCATGCCCGAAACCCGCATGCTTCTGCTCAGCGCCTACTCCAGCACGATCACCACGGTGGACCTGCACACCGAGACCACGCGCCGTCCCATCAAGCTGCTCAGCAAGCCCTGCCGGCCGGATGACTTACTGCGCGAGAGCCAGCTTCTGCTCGGACGGGCGTAGTTTCTCTGGCAAGAGTGGCATCGTCGCGGGCTGTCCCCCACGCGTAAACTTGCCGTATGGCCGAGCAAGACGCACCTGAAACTCTCGCCAGTCTGCGGCGAGGCCGGGTTCCGCGTCGGCGATTCGCACCCTCCGCCAGCAGCCCCAGCCTGTTTGACCTGTTAGCACCGGTCGACGAAGCCACAACGGACGATTCGACGCCAGCACCGCTCTCGTCGGCCCTGGATAGCCCACGGCTCGCAGAGATCGCTGAAGCTGCAGTGCTGCCCGCTCCCGAGCCTAAGCGAAATCCAGTGCTCCCAGCCGCGGCGAGTGTTCGCCCGCCGCTGCCGGCAGAGCCAGACCAGACACCGCCGCCGGTCCCCGAAACGCCTCCCACCTGGACCGTCAGCGGCCTGGTTCGCCACGTGCGTGGCTTCGTGGAGCGGGATTACAGCCGCGTCACCGTGGAAGGTGAGATCTCCAACTGGCGGCCTTCTGGCAGCGGGCACTGCTACTTCACCGTGAAGGACGCGGGGGCCCAGCTCTCCGCTGTGATGTTCCGCCGCCAGGCGTCCTTGCTGCGCTTTCAGCCGCGCGACGGCGACGCAGTGAAGCTCCATGGGCAGCTTTCGGTTTACGAAAGCCGCGGGCAAATGCAGCTGATCGCCGAGTGGATGCAGCAGGCAGGCCTCGGTGCTCTGCTCGCTGAGGTGCAACGTCTAAAAGAAGCGCTGCGCCGCGAGGGTCTCTTCGATCGCAAGCGCGCCCTGCCTCCGTTCCCTCGCTGTATTGGCGTGATCACCAGCCTTCAAGGCGCGGCGCTGCGGGACATCGTCAAGGTCTGCCGGCGACGCCATGCTTCCGTGCAGCTGCTCATCTATCCCGCGGCGGTACAGGGGCCGAATTGTCCGGCGGAGATCGCGGCCGGGCTGCGCTGGTTCAACGCGCATCCGGATCACGCCGAGGTCGTTCTGGTCGCGCGTGGCGGAGGCTCCTGGGAAGATCTGCACGGCTTCGACCATGAGGGGGTGGCGCGCGCCATCGCCGCTTGCAGCCTGCCCGTCATCACGGGCATCGGCCACGCCACGGACTCCACCATTGCCGACGCCGCGGCCGACGTCTGTGCGCCGACACCCTCCGCCGCCGCAGAGCTGCTCACCTCTGCGCAGCACCGGGTGGAGGAGCACGTCGCGCGGCTGCACGGACGGCTGCTGCGGGCGGGTCGTTTTGAGCTGCTCCGGGCGCAGGGACGCTTTGCGCGGCTGGGTGCGATCAATGTGTTGCGTCGCGCGGAAGATGCCCTGAACCGCCGGGCGCAGCGGCTGGACGAGCTTGCTTTCCGCGCGCAAAGTGGGTTGAACCAGCGGTTTCGATCGTTGGCAAACCGCCTCAAAGCCGCCGAGGCCCGGCTCGCACGGCAGAATCCCTCGCTTCGGTTGCAGGAGGACCGGCGCAGGTTGGAGTTCCTCCAGGCGCGGCTGGCGCGTATCGGCGGCTCGCGTCTGCTGGCGAGCGGGCGTCGCCTGGATGCTGCGCAGCACCGCCTGCAGGCACTCAGTCCCCTGCGTGTGCTGGAGCGCGGCTACTCCCTGATCTACGGCCCGGATGGAGGCCTGCTGCGGAGCGCGGACGCGGTGCAGCCCGGTGCCGAGATCGTCGCCAGGGTAGCCCGGGGCACGCTGCGAGCACAGGTTCTTGCTATAGACCCCCGTCCGGAGAGAGCTTCGAACGAAGTCTGAGTCTCTCTTGCACCTCTTCGCGTCACTTTGCCTCAGTCTGAAACACGGCACTGCGCCGCGCACCACAAGTTGCAGACCGGCGGGCTCGTTCCCCCGTACACTAACCCTCGGAGACGGTAAGCACCATGCGTAAGTTGTTTGGCACCGACGGCATCCGCGCCGTTGCAGGTGAAGTTCCCCTGGATCCTCGAACGGTGTACGCCGTTGGCGTGGCCCTCGCCAGGAAACTCCGAGGCGAAGCCGGGGACGGACCCGTTCGGGTGCTGTTAGGCATGGACACGCGTGAGTCAGGTCCATGGATCGCCGCCACGCTGACCTCCGGCCTGCGAGCTGGGGGCGCGGAGGTGGAGAACGCGGGCGTAATTACAACGCCTGCCATCGCCTTTCTGGCGCGGAAGCATGGTTTTGCGGCTGGCGTCGTCATCTCCGCCTCACATAATCCATGGCGGGACAACGGCATCAAGATCTTCGGCGGCGACGGCTACAAGTTGCCGGACCGGGTAGAGCTCGGCATCGAAGCACTGATCGAAGAGGCACTCGCAGGGAGCTCGTCGGGAGATGGTGCGCTCGCAGCCGATCCTGGAACGCTTCCCCCGGTCAACGAGAGCCTGCGCTTCGATTACATCCAGTTCCTGCTGTCCGCGGTGCCCGGCATCTCGCTGGACAACCGCGCCGTGGTGATTGACTGCGCGAACGGCGCAGCCTCGACCGTGGCACCCCAGCTCTTTGCCGCTCTGAGGGGCACCGTCGAGGTCACGCACGCGTCGCCCGACGGACGCAACATCAACGAACACTGCGGGGCGCTGCATCCTGAGGTCGTTGCCGCTGAGGTGAAGGGGCGTGGGGCCTCTATGGGCTTCACCTTCGACGGGGATGCCGATCGTGCGCTCTTTGCCGATGAGCATGGCAACGTGGTCAATGGGGACGCCGTAATGCTGGCCTGTGCACGCGACCTCCACGCTCGCGGTGAGCTGGCAGGCGAGACTGTGGTTGCGACCACGATGAGCAATATGGGCTTTGAAGCTGCCCTGCGCCGTTCGGGCATTCGCATGCTGCGAGCGCCTGTGGGCGACAAATACGTGCTGGAAGAGATGCGGAAAACCGGGGCGTCGCTGGGCGGCGAACAGTCCGGGCACATCCTCTTTCCGGCAAAGGCCACCACGGGGGACGGCCTGCTCACCGCCTTGATGGTGATTGACGTCGTGCATCGCAGCGGCAAGACGTTGGGCGAGTTGATCGCCGACCTGAAGACCTTTCCGCAGGTGATCTTGAACGTGAGGGTACGGGAGAAGAAGCCGCTGGATGCCTTTCCGGCGGTCGTGGACTCCATCCGCGCAGCAGAGGACGAGCTCCGCGACACGGGCCGTGTGGTAATTCGCTACTCCGGTACGGAGGCCCTGGCGCGTGTGATGATCGAGGCCGAGGACGAAACCCGCATGCGCCACCACGCCGAAGCGATCGCAGGGGCGATCCGCTCCGAGCTGGGCGTCTAAGTCGAGCCCTGCAGTGCGGGGCCCGACTTAGTAGTGGGTCGCGCTGCCGACAAAGTGAAACAGCAGAAAGATCCAGCCGAACCACGCGCAGCTCAGGATCACCAGAGCGAACTTCACCTTGGTGATCGATCGCAGCCGCAGCGTAAGAACTCGCAACCCGCTTAGCATTCCCGCAGTCAGCAGCACCAGGGCCACCGTCGCCATCACGTTCTGCACCCGAAACCAGTTGTCGAGTCGGCCGATGTCCTGAAACGACGTGTAATGGCTGAGGTGCCGCACGATCAGTGCCACGTCAAGCAGCACGGCAAGACACGACCACATGGCCAGCTGCAGGGGAAGGGTAAGCCATCGCGTGCCGGGCAGTGGCTGCAGCCTCGGACGATCCCGCTGAAACAACCGTCGCCACGTACGAACCACGGCTGCGGCCACGGCCAGCAACATGGCTCCGATGGCCAGGACCGCAGTCGAGCCGAAGAACGCGGCGCTCCGCACAAATGGGAGACGCGCAGAATGGGATGGCGTTACATAGCCATCCACGCGCCCCCGGGTGTCTCGCGTAAACCGGAGGAACCTCTGTTCGTGCTCGTTGTAGAAGGTGTCCTGCCCCACGGGCTGGAAGTGCAGGGGCGCACCTCGCTCGTCGATCGCGCCCGAGATCAGCAGGGTACCATCTTTGTCCGCAGTGATGGACCGGCTCATCGCGCCAAGAAAGATCCTTGCTTTTGTCGAATCTGCCCCGCGCGAAGAGACGTAGGAGCCCGTGTAGGCACGAAGATCCTTGCCGGTCAGCTTCACAACGTGAGGTGTTGGGGCGGGTCCCGGAAGGTAGCGGTCCACGAACGCCTGAAAGAGCTCGGCTCTGGCCGCACCGCTTGATCTCTGCGAGTTGTAGGACACCAGAAAGGTGAGGCGATGCGTCGGTTCTACCCAGAATTGACTGTGGAAGCCGATGACATCGCCACCGTGCCCGGTAAAGGTGTAGCCATTTCGCATTTCTGGGTAGAAGCCGAGGTTCCAGGGCGGAATCAGCGGCGCCGGGGAAAACTGCGGCGTAAAGAACAACGCCACCGAGGCCGGCTGCAGCACCCGGGCACCATCCAGCGTTCCCCCGCCCAGCAACATCTGCCCGAAACGACTCATGTCGGCTGCCGAGGAGCTCAGGCCGCCGGCCGGCGCCTCCTCAAAGCCCTCGAAACCTGTATCGGGCTCCTGCGTGTTCAGATAGCCGAGTGAACGGCTCCAACTCGGGGGCAATGGCTGCACGAAGCTGGAGTGCGTCATCCCTAACGGCCCAAAGATGTGACGCTGCGTATACGCCGTAAACTCCTCACCGGAGGCCCGCTGCACGATGTATCCGATCAGCGCGATGCCGTAGTTGGAATACGCCAGCTGCGTGCCGGGACTGGCGAAACGGTGCGGCTGATTGCGGATAAGAAACGTCCTGAGATCCATCGGCAGCTTGCCCGATTTGTCGGAACCGAAGTCGTGCAGCTCCTCCTCGAAGCCAGCCGTGTGCGTCGCGAGCTGGCGCAGGGAGATCCGTGCGTTCCCGATCGGCGCGGGTCCCGGCGCGATGGCGAAATCAAGGTAGCCATTCACGTCGGCATCAAGGTCAAGCCGTCCCAGCTCGACCTGCTGCATCATCGCCGTGTACGTAATCGTCTTGGAGATGGAGGCCAGGCGAAAGGTCGTCCGGACCGGATCAATCGGCGTCTTCTTCTTCCAGTCCGCATAGCCATAGCCCTTCATGATCAGGGGCTTGCCGTCCATGGTGATGCCAATGGTAGCACCGGCGATGTCGTCTCGCTGTAGCTGCAGGGGCAGGAAGCCGTCCAGAAAGGCTGTGACATCTTCGGAGGTCAACGAAGCCGTTTGCTGCGGGGTGGAGGGCGGTAGTGGCTGAGGTTGACGCGCCTGTGCGGGTCTTTGCTGTTGCAGCGGCAATTGAGGAATTTGGGCCTCAAGTTTTATCCCCCATGTGCCGATAAGAGCAGCAGCAAGGAGAGGCAGAAGGAACGGCCGCCAGGGAGGTCGCACAGGGATGCTCCGGAAATTCATCTCCGCGAGAGTAACACCGTAGTACAGCTGGTTCTCTCGGGAATAACATGGCTATTTCTGCGTACGCCACAAAGGTAATGCCCCGTTCGTGACCTCCTCACGGCCTTTGAGGCATGGTCACCGAAGCCAGGACACACGACTCTGAGAAGGCGGTTTCAAGATCTATGGATACATCGCAAGTTCGAAGGCTGGGATCACGTCCGGAGCGCTCCGATACTTCGCGCGAGGAACACATGCATCAAGCCTCAGCCAGCTTCGGTCAGACGATCTCTTATAACGAGGGAGACGTCATTCTGTCCGAGGTGATTTCGGCGCTTACGTTTGCGCTCGACCTCACGGAGAACGCCCTTCCCGGCCACTCCTTGCGGACGTGCCTTCTGGGCATGCGACTGGCTGAGACCGTGGGTCTTCCCAGCGAAGAACTCACCGACCTCTACTACGCCCTGCTGCTTAAGGATATCGGCTGCGCGGACCACGTCACCCGCGTGTCCCAGATCATGGCAACCGACCGCCGTGTTCCCTGGTCGCTTGCAGACCTGCCCGTCGATCTTTCTTCCAATCCACTTCTGCTGGAACGGGTCTGGAAGGAGGTCTTGCCAGGGGTGCCGCTTCCGGCTCACATTGGACGGATGGCGGGCATGGAAGCCCGTTTCGACAGCGGGATCAGCGGCAACGACATCGAGGAAGAGCACCGTGGCGCCGAAACCATGCTCCATCTCAGCATGAGCAACGCCACAATTGCCGCGGTAGCGAACATCAATGAGCGGTGGGATGGCTCGGGCGTGCCACTCGGGAAGCGCGGCGAACAGATTCCCCGACTCGCCCGCATCTGCGCCGTCGCCCAGACGCTGGACGCCTTTGCCACCGAACATGGCCCGGAGACGGCCTTGCGCATGCTTCGGGCGCGCCGCGGCACCTGGTTTGACCCCGATCTGGTGCGCGCGGCACAAAGCCTGCACGTTTCCGGACGTCTCTGGTCGCAATGCCAGCTGCGCGACGTGGAAGCGACCCGCACGGAGGTTCTGCGTCTGGACCCGGGCGTGTCTTCCCCGCTGACGCCGGAGCGTGTCGATCGCATCTGCGAGGCATTCGGGAACGTGGTGGATGCCAAGTCGCCCTTCACCTACCACCACTCCCTTGGCGTCACCGAGGTTGCCGTCGCCATCGCCACAGAGCTCGGCCTGATGCCGGACCGCGTCTCGCTTGTGCGCCGCGCAGCGTTCTTACACGACATCGGCAAGCTGGCAGTGCCGAACCGCATTCTAGATAAACGCGGCAAGCTGGACGCGCGCGAGTGGGCCACCATCACGCGTCATCCTGCGATTTCAGGGTCCATTCTGCAACGTGTCGGAGCGTTTCGTGAGCTGGCCAGCCTGGCCGCCGAGCACCACGAACGACTCGACGGCTCCGGCTATCCGCTCGGCCTCTGCGGGGAGCATATATCGCTCGAGTCTCGCGTCATTGCCCTCGCAGATTGCTACTCCGCCATGGCCGAAAACCGACCCTATCGCCCGGGCCTGAACCGCACGGACATCCTTGCCGAGATCGGCCGGGACGTGCCCGGCAAGTTCGACGCGGGCTGCTTCCATGCACTGCAACGCGCCGTCGCTCGCTGGGCAGGGAGCATGCCCCTGAGTCTGCGGCGAAAGGATATGGTGACAGCCCCTCTTCCCGAACTCCCAGCGATGTCACTCGCCTCCTAAGCTGACTGGCCGGAAACGCGTTACTTAATGTCTCGCCAGTTCTGCCCCAGGCCCACTTCGGCAACGATCGGCACCCGAAAGCTGGCGGCGCCTTCCATCTGCTCTTTCACCATTGCCTGCATCTCTTCAGCCTCCTCAGGCACAACGTCGAAGAGAAGTTCGTCGTGAACCTGCAGCGTCATCATCGACTTCAACTGGCGCCGGCGCATCTCGTTGTCGATCCTGATCATGGCGATCTTGATCAGGTCAGCGGCCGTTCCCTGCAGCGGTGTGTTGACGGCGGTGCGTTCAGCAAAGCCCCGCTGGTTGGCGTTGCGGGACTGGATGTCAGGGATGGGGCGTACACGACCGAATGCGGTCTTGACAGCCTGCGTCTTGCGTACCTCTGCTAGCGTCCGCTCGATGAACTCGGCCACCCCCTTGTAGCGGGAAAAATAGCGCTCGATGTACTCGCGAGCGGTCTTTTGATCGATGTTGAGGTTCGCCGCCAGACCGAACGGCGAGATGCCGTAGACAATGCCGAAGTTCACGGCCTTGGCGCGCGCACGCGTCTCCTTGTCCATGGTCTCCGGATCAACCTGGAAGACCTCCGCCGCGGTGAGCGTGTGGATATCCTTGCCGGTCTGGTAGGCGTCGACCAGCAGCGGGTCCCCGGAGAAGTGCGCCATCAGCCGCAGTTCAATCTGGGAGTAATCCGCAGACATCAGCAGGTTTCCAGGCGCCGCAATAAACGCCGCCCGGATCTCCCGGCCCACAGCCGTGCGAATCGGTATGTTCTGCAGATTAGGGTTAGTCGAGCTAAGCCGCCCGGTCGCCGTGCCTACCTGGTTGAAGGTGGTGTGAACCCGGCCTCCCGCATCGGCCAGCACCGGCAGCTGGTCCAGATAGGTTGACTTCAGCTTCTGCAACTGGCGATGCTCAAGCACCAGCGCCGGCACGCCATGGTGCTGGGCAAGATCTTCCAGAATGTCCTGGGCCGTAGAAATGACCTTGCCCTTGCCATACTTCAACGGCTTGGGTAGATCCATTTTGTTAAACAGCACGTCCCCAAGCTGCTTGGGAGAGTTGATATTGAAGCGGTGCCCGGAGCTGGCGTAGACCTTCTCCGCAAGATCATCGATCATCACGGCCAGGCGCGATCCCATCTCGCCCAGCAACGGCAGGTCCACGCGCACGCCCGCGCGCTCCATCTGGAGCAACACCTGCGTTAAGGGCAGGTCGATTGCGTGGTAAACCTCCGACAGCGACGACGATTCATTGAGCCCCGCCGCGGCGGGCTGGTGCGCGGGCTCGGTCGCAACGATCTGTTGAGTCTTTTTCTTCTTCCCGGGGGCGCTCTTTTTCGCCCCTTCCGCCACGAGATCCGCGGGGTGATCGGCTCCATCAGGCGGACCGAAGAGCATGTCGGTTGTCAACGCGCCGCCAAGTCCCGGCTCATCCTTCGGAATGGCGTGCTCCACGGTCGAGGCCTCGGCGAGCTGCTCCTTCAGGGCCACGGCGAGCCGGGCGACCGACGCAGCCGCCTCCGGGAGACGATTCTTGTCGGCAGGGTTCTCCTTGGTCGGCTGATGCACCAGCGCGCGGCTGGTCGTGCGTGCAGCGATGTCAACCAAGGTGTGCGAGCCATGCGTCGGGTTGACGAGATAGCTCTCCAGCATGACGTCCGTGATCTCTCCCCCGAGGTCGATACCGTGGGGAGCCAGGGCGCGCAGCACAGCCTTTAAGTCATGGACCTGCTTTGGCAGGGCTGCATCCGTCAGCGCCTCGCGCAGACCCGCGGCGTCCAGTCCCACCGCAATGCCCCGCGCGGAGCCAACAGCGAGCCCGATGCGGCAGGCAGTCTCCCCGGGATCTTCGGACCTGGCAGCCTTGTCGGCTTCAGCCTCATCTTCAGCGAAACTACCGAACAGGGACATCGTCTGCGCCGGTTCGGGCTCGGCCTCCAGTGTTCCCTCCAGCTCAGCATCGGCCCCTGCATCGCCGGCCTCCGCCGCGGTCTCCTCGCTGACAGCCTGCGAGGTCTCGGCCAGCGCCATGGCGAGGTGTCCGGCCTCGCGTGCCTCCTTGAGCAGGGACTCAAGCTCCGCATCCGAAGCCCCTGCCACATACTCCGGCGCAACGGCGTCCTCGTCCGGCGCGAGCGACTTCAGCAGCGTCGTAAACTCCAGCTCGGTGTAGAGCTTGCGCAGGGCCTCGGTATCGGGCGCCGGTGTCCGCATCAGGTCCAGGTCCGCCTCGATGGGCACGGCGGTGTGGATCGTCACGAGCTCCTTGGAGAGCAGGATGTTGTCCTTGTTATTGGCCAGGGACTCGCGATAGGTCTTCCGCTTGATGGCATCGGGCTGCTCCGTCGCCGCCGCAATGGCCGCCTCCACCGTGCCAAACTGCTGAATCAGCTCGACCGACCCCTTGTCCCCGATGCCCGGCGCCCCCGGCACATTGTCGATCGCGTCACCACGCAGTGCCATGACGTCGATCACCTTCTCCGGCAGCACGCCCAGTGCCGTCTCGACTCCCTTGGCGTCGAGAATGAGGTTGTCCTTGGTCGGGTTCAGAATGGACACGTTGTCGTTCACCAGCTGCATCATGTCCTTGTCGCTCGACACGACATAGACGTGGTGACCCAGCGCACCCAGCTGGCAGCTCAATGTGCCGATCACGTCATCGGCCTCATACCCCTCATAGAAGATGATGGGGATGCGGAAGGCCTCCAACGCGCGCCGGATGTAGGGCTGTTGCTGAATCAGGTCCGGAGGCGTCTCGGTACGGTTCGCCTTGTAGCCGCCGTACTCGATCGTCTCGAACTGCTGCGTCTTCATGTTGAACTTCTGCACATCCTTCATCTGCCCGGCGAGCTCATTGCGGTGCACGGGCCGGCCCACGTCATAGACCGCCGCCAGGTAATGCGGCGCGAAGTCCTCACGCAGCTTGTTCAGCATGTTGACGAAGACATAGGTAGCGGCCGTGGGTACCCCCGTGCGCGTCGACATCGGCCGGGAACGCTGCATCGCGTGGTACGCGCGAAAGATGAACGCCATGGTATCCAGCAGGTACACGGGCGGTTTGGCATGGGCGGGCATTGCAGGCTTCACATTTTTTTCGGGCATGGCAGTCACTCTCTCTAGGATGCCACCCGCCCCGGCTCTCTGCGCCGGAGGTCCGCGGCAGGCACATGGGCCTTCTCGCGTCGGCTTCCCTCTCTGCGGTAGAGTGCTGGAGATGAAGCATTCTTCTCTGAAACTCGCGGCAGTGTTCCTGGCATGGACCTTCTCGACTGCAGGGCTCCCCCTGACGGCGCAGGGGACCGTTGCGCCCGACGGGGGCTGCGTGCAACAGAAGGGCAGTTACCAGTGCAACTGGTCCAGCTTCAAGCTCGCGTTTGAGCGGGCGCACACGGTCGCCGTCCAGACCGGGCCCATGGACCGCCCAACAGTCACCCAGGTCAACACCCTGGTCGCGGAGCTCGGCAAGACTCATGTCTCCGAGGGACAGCCTGCGGATCTGACTATGTTAGTGATCCCTGTTGATACAGCGGGCATGAACATCGGACCGATGGACCACGAGCTCGCCACACTGCGGGTCTACGCCCCAAGCGGCGATTCGCCCAGGGGCACCCTGCTCTGGGCCGAGACCTATCGCGGCCAGGGCGATCGACCATGGCCCGCCCAGGTCCATGCCCTGATTACCCAGTTCCAGGACCGCTTCGCGAAGCACTGAAGCGCCAAGAGCTCCCGCGAACGACAGCTACAGCACCAGCATGCAATCCCCATAGCTGAAAAACCGGTAGCTCTCCGTGACGGCGTGTCGATAAGCCGACAAAATCCGTTCGCGGCCGGCAAACGCGCTCACCAGCATCAGCAGCGTCGACTGCGGCAGGTGGAAGTTCGTCAGCAGCCCGCCGACGAGCTTGAAGTGGTCGTCACCCCCCGGCCCCGGCGATAGAAACAACCCGGTAGATCCGGAGTGCGCCTCAAGACGCAGCGCGTTCTGCTGCGACAAGGGGCCATGCTGGGCCTCGAACCGGCGCGCAACATGCTCCAGCGTGCGTGTCGTCGTGGTTCCCACGGCCACAATCCGCCGCCCTTCCGCCCAGGCCCGGTTCAACGCAGCGGCGGCAGCCCCGGTCAGGGTGTAGGGCTCCGCATGCAGCCGGATGTCTTCGGTGCGCTCTACCCGGACAGGCTGAAAGGTGCCCAACCCCACATGCAGCGTCACCCGGGCGATCTCCACCCCACGCGCCTCGATCTGCCCGAGAATCTCCGGCGTAAAGTGCAGGCCGGCAGTGGGTGCCGCTGCCGAGCGAGGCTGGCCAGCCTGCGCGTACACGGTCTGGTAGCGCTCCCGGTCTTCCGCCGTGTTGGGCTGCTCGCGTCCTCGATGGATGTAGGGCGGCAATGGCAGGGACCCGATCTGCTCCAGAGCGCTGTAGAAGGACGTTGGGGGCCCGAAACGCAGCGTCCGTTCGCCGAACTCACCCTCCCCAATCACCTCGGCTCGGAGCAGCGCCTCCTGCCCGGGCTGCGCCGCAAACAGCAAGGTCTCCCCCGCAGGCACCTTCTTGGCGGGCTTTACCAGGGCTTTCCAGACCCCGTTCTCGCTGTCAATCTGCTCGGTCAGCAGGACTTCGACCTGTCCTGCGGGGCTTGGCGAACCTGCCTGGGTGCGCAGTCCCGCTCGCGTGGCGAACAGACGCGCGGGCAGAACGCGGGTGTCGTTCAGCACCAGCAGATCGCCGGGCTGCAGCAGCGTTGGCAGGTCGGTGAAGTCGCGGTCCACCCAGGTACCGATTCGCCGGTCTACCTGCAGCATGCGACTGCCGCCGCGAACAGCGGGTGGGGCCTGCGCGATCAGTTCGGGCGGCAGCAAAAAGTCAAAGTCGGAGACCAGCATCGGCTACCCCAGTCTAGAGCCGTGCCCCAGCCCCGGGTGCCGCAAGGCGAACCGCCTCGTCAAGCCCTTTTTGGACGGCCGCCGACTCCCGTTTCCCGTGCGCGGGCCAGCCGAATCGCACCGTCGTAAAAGGCTTCGGTATGGCAAAACGATCCCATGAGCGCAGACGCCACGAACGCTCCGGCTCCGCGTGAAAACACCCTATCCAGGCCGCACCGGCTAGCTCTGCCAGCTGCACGGGACCCGCCTTGGCAACGCGCCGGGGACCTTTGGGTCCGTCTGCGGTGAAGGCGCAGATATGGCCGGCACCGTAGGCTTCGGCCATACCCCGCAGACCCGCCGCCCCGCCGCGCGAGCTGGAGCCGCGCACCGCCACGAAGCCGAGCTTTTCCACAGTGCGCGCGATCAGCTCTCCGTCAAACGAGCGCGAGATCAGAATTGCTATCCCCAGTCCGCGGAAGCGATACGCACAGCTCAGCAAGCCCTCATGCCAGAAGGCGAAGATCGTCGGCCCCGGAAGGGTATGCCCCGCCGGCGTGCCCAGCGCCTGCACGTCCACGACGCGCCATGTCGCACCCAGCGCACGGATCAGCCCTGCGACAAGCGACGGAACAATGGTCAGAAAAGCCCTTTGTTTCCAGCTGTAATCTGGGGGGGTGGGCAAAGCGGCACGCACGGTCATGCAGCTCCGTCCTTCGCCAGCTGCGCCCGCAACCGATCCGCCAGGCGCAGACTCAGCGCCATCAGAGTCATGGTCGGCAGCTGCGCCCTACCATCCGGCAGCACCGCTGCGCTCGCAACGTGCAGATTGTCTACCCCGTGCACCTTCAACTCGGGGTCCACAACACTGGAACGCGCATCCATGCCAAAACACGCGCCTCCCATGGCATGGCGGGCCTCGTCCAGACCTGAGATCTCACCCTCGCTGGCCAAAACGGACTCATTCCAGAGGGCACCCTCCCCGGCCCCGAACCCATGCGGGGCCAGGCAGTCCCGCAGGTGCCGCGCAAACCTGCGCAGCTCCTCGATCTCCTCTGAACCAACACGCCACCTCACCTCGGCCAGCGGCCTCCCCAGGCCGTCGCACTCCGGCGCAAGACACACCCGGGATGCCGAGGGGGTCCTCTGGGCGACGTTCAACCGCAGCGCGACGGATGCCTGCCGCGATACAAAGCGGCGACGATCCCGGGTGGCCGAAAGGTAGAGCTGCGCAAAGTCGACCAAAGCGCGCGGCAGCTGCCCGGGCCGCAGCCATGCAGGGGAGGTGCTTCCCTTCTGCCGGGACCGCAGCAACTCCCGCACCACGCCAACCCCTGTGCCCTCCGGCTCCTCGAAGACGAAGTGAGCCATTCCATCGACGGAACCTCCACGATCCCTTCCAGGGGGCGTCTCCAGCTTGAGCGAGTGCACCGTGCCCCGCAACCCGCCAAGGATCCAGGGCCGGCACTGGCGCAGCACCTCACGCCGCGCAGCACCCTCCAGGACCGCGGCCGTCACGGTCAGGTGATCGTGAAAGTTGCGCCCCACCTGGTCATGCGCATTGCCAACGCCCTCCGCCATCACGGAACGCGACGCCAGCAGCAGCCTGCAGGTCTCCACCGTGCCGGCCGCGAGCACGAAGTGCCGCGCCGACACGGAGACCTGCTTGCCCGACCGGCTCCGCACCAGCACGGCAGCCACGCGGCGACCGTCCAGGCTCAGCTGGATCTCCGTCACCTCGGCCTGCAGCAGGACACGCCCACGCGGATGTGCCAGCAGCTCGCGGCCCAGTGACGCCCCCAGGTTGCGGCTCCCAAACGGAGCAAACTTGGACATGCGCGGCACGAGCGAGGGCAGCCACCCGGAGAGGCCCGGAGCCGAAAACCTTTGCGAGGCAAAGAAGGCCTCCGCTTCGAACGAAGCATCGTCGACACCAAACAGCCGCTCCACCTGCGTCCAGTACGGGGCAAGCTGCTCCGCGCTCACGGGCCAGCCTTCAAAGTCCAGCACGGGTAATAGCTGCCCACCCCAGGTCAGCGATGTCCCACCCAGCGCACGTACACGGTCATGGGCCGTACCGGCATGGATTTCTTCAGGAAACACGGCGGCAGCCTCGGACGCTGCCCCTTCCTGCGTTCCGCCTGCCTCCACCAGCAGCACATCAGTTCCATGCACCGCCAGGCTATGCGCCAGCGTTAGACCGGCAATCCCGCCGCCAACTACGCAGACCTCCGCCTGCAATGCAGGCGATGAGGCAGCGAGATCGTCCTGCACGTGTTCGAGGTCGATCTCCATGCCGAGCGGCTAGTTTAGCTGTACCGCAGCCAGCGCAGGATCTCCGGCAGGTTGGGCTTCTTGCCGTACATCAGGATGCCTACACGATAGATCCGGCTGGCCAGCCACAGCACCACTGCAATCGTCAGCATCAGCACCACGATCGACGTGGTTACAGCCACAGCCCCAGGGTGCCCAACAATCACCCGCGAGTACATGATCAGCGGCGTCGTAAACGGGAAGAACGAGAACGCCTTGGACACCGCGCCATCCGGGTTCGTAATTACGATCCAGATCACCAGCGAGCTGATGATCAGCGGCAGCATCAGGAAGATTTGCATCTGCTGCAGCTCCTGCTCCGAGTTCGTCATCGCGCCCAGCGCCGCGGCCACCGACGAGTACAGCAGGTAGCCCAGCAGGAAGAAAACGATGAACAGCACGAACTGCCCCGGCGTGGGCAGGATGTGCATGTCCTGCCCGATCATTTGCATCTTCAGCGCGGCCAATGCCAGCGTGATCCAGATGCCTACCTGCGTAAGCCCCACGGCGCCGACGCCGATTACCTTGCCGGCCAGCATCTCGCCAGGCCGAATCGTTGCGAGCAGGACCTCGAACACGCGCGAGGTCTTCTCTTCAATGATCGACCGCGCCACGTTCATGCCGTAGAACAGGATCACGAAGTACATCAGGAAGTACATGCCGTAGGCACTCGCCACCGCAGCACCGGCATGGTCCCCCTTGCCGTTGGCCGACACCAGCTCCACCGGCTTCAGCAGCGAACTCACCTGGCCGGCCGACATGCCCGACTTGGTCAGCTGCTCGCCCGTCAGCGCGGCGCGCGCGGCATCGGCAACACGGCTGCGCGTGATCACATCGGATTGCACCTTGGGGAACCACTCAAAACTGGGCCGGTCGCCCGCAGTCGTCGCGGGCGTCACCACCAGGTACCCATCCAGCGTTGAGCCCTTCGCCTTCAGCTCGGCATCCAGTCGCGCCCGCTCCGTCGCGTTGACCGGCGAAAACACATCCACCACCGGCTTGGCGCCGCTGTGCCCATTGTCGAACTCGGTCTGCAGGTCGGTCCCAAAGCGCGGGTTGTCGGTGAGCACGGCAATGTGCTGCCCGGAGCCCATGCCCCGGGTCATAAAGCTCATCGCAAACAGCACCCCACCCATCAACGCCGGGATCAGCACCGTCATGACCAGGAAGCTCTTGGCGCGTACCCGCTCCAGGTACTCGCGCCGGGCAATCAGAAACACGTTATTCAGCGAACTCGGCAGATTAGGCATGCACCAGGCCTCCCGCCGTGGCGTACTCCGGCGTCCCCTTTACGGTTTCGATAAAGATCTCTTCCAGGCTCGGCTCCATCACCTCGAACCGCGTCACCTCGACCCCGCTGGCAACCGCATCGGCCAGCAACGACTGGGCAGCCTCGGGGTTCTTCAACGTGATCTCGGCAATGCCCGCATAGTTCTTGAACTCCAGCACGCCCGGGTTCTCCAGGAAGCGCTCCGGCCCGCGAAACACCATCTGCACACGGTTGTGCGGGTAGCGCCCCTTCACCTCGCGCATGGTGCCCGAGAGCACCATCTTGCCCTGGTAAATAATCGCGATCGCGTCACACAGCTTTTCCACCTGGTCCATCCGGTGCGTCGAAAACAGGATCGCTTTGCCCTCGCGGCGCAGCTCCACCAGCGTGTCCTGCAGCAGCGTCGCGTTTACCGGGTCCAGCCCGCTGAACGGCTCATCCATAATGATCAGCTCGGGCTCGTGCAGCAGCGCGGCGATGAACTGGATTTTCTGCTGCATGCCCTTGGAGAGCTCATCGGTGCGCTTGTCGATTGCCTCGGAGATCTGCAGACGCTCGCACCACACCAGCGCCCGCTTCCGCGCCACGGCCTCGGTCAATCCATGCAGCTGGCCCAGAAAGACGAGCTGCTCAATCACCTTCATCTTCTTGTACAGCCCGCGTTCTTCAGGCAGGTAGCCGATGCGGTGCAGCGCCGAGCGGTCGAACGGCTTGCCGAACAGCTCCACAACGCCCGAGTCCGGCACCGTCATCCCGATCATCATGCGGATGGTGCTGGTCTTGCCGGATCCGTTCGGGCCCAGAAGGCCGAACATGGTGCCCGGCTCAATGGTGAGCGACAGGCCTTCGACGGCCACCTTGGCGTCGTACACCTTGCGAATATTTTGAAGCTGAACGATAGACATGAGCTGTTTTCCAGTGTAGCGCGGTGGTTTCGACCGCCATGGCATCCCGTCCCGCGATTTTTGACCGCATCCGTTGCCGGGCCGGCAATGGGAGAATGAAGCCATGTTCAGCTCTGCGGCCTTGCAAACGGAACTCTGGACCTCCTGGGCGTCGCTGCTGCGCTCCTACGCGGCCGCCCACGGCTTAAACGCGCCCCAACACGCGGTCGTCGAGGTCTCAAGCGACTCGGTCACCCTGCGAGTCGGTCCCCGCTGGCTGCGATTCACACACACCGAGTTCGAAGGTTCCGAGCACCCGGCGCAACCCTTTCGCCTGAACGAGAACGGCACCGTCAGCCTCGCCAATGACCCTGCCACCGCCCCCGAAGAAGAAATGGACCTCGCCGCCGAGCGTTTCGCTCGCGAAATGATGACCGGCCTGTAGGTCCCTCTTCGCGCAACGGAACTGCAATCACTCCAAGATTTCTGAGCCGTATTGCCGCGGCGTGCTATCTCTTAGGTACTGGAATGCCTGCTCCCCGCCATTTCGACTCGCTTTGCCGCTGGCGCGTGCGCCGCTGTTGTCGCCCCTGTCGCCTGAGCTAGAGCCTCCCCAGCCCCACCCCCTTTTTCTTTCTCCGCCTGTTGCGTGGCACCCGCGGCTGCCGTTTACCTCCCAATCCTGAAGGAGTCATCTATGCCGGCCTCCCCGCGCCGCCTTTCCCCTGACACCTGGGCTGTGCTTCTTGCCCTTTTCCTCGCCATTCTGGTCCGTCTCCACCTGCTCAAGACAGTTCCCTGGTAACCGGAGACCCTATGACCCCCGTAAACTCCGTCGCGCTTGCGGAAGAAGCCGTCGTTCTTCCCGAAATCTCCGCTCCCGGCTTCCTATCTAACCTTCCCGGCCTGTTGCCGGGCATTGGCCTGCTAGCGGTTGTCGGGTACGCGGGCAAATTCGTAGAACAGTTCATCGCCCGCTACGGCAAGGCGCACCACCTGATCCTGCCCAACATCGAGTACGTCCTTTGGGCGATCCTGTTCGGCCTGCTGATCTCGAATACCGTAGGCCTGCCCGCCATCTTTCGGCGCGGTGTCGCCACCTACGAGTTCTGGCTCAAGACCGGCATCGTTCTGCTGGGAGCCCGCTTCATTCTCGGCGACATCGGACGCCTGGGCGGCATCTCGCTCTTACTTGTCTTCATCGAGCTGGCCCTCGCCCTCACCTTCATGACGTACCTGGGCCGCGGCTTCAAGCTGTCCCCCAAACTCGTCACCCTGCTGGCGGTCGGCTCCTCGGTCTGCGGCGTCTCCGCCATCATTGCCACCCAGGGTGCCATCGATGCCGACGAGGAAGACTCCAGCTACGCTATCGCGGCCATTCTCGCGCTCGGCGCCATCTCCCTGCTCTTCTTCCCGCTCATCGGGCACGCGCTGCATATGTCCGACCGGGCCTACGGTCTATGGACGGGCCTTGCCGTGGACAACACCGCGGAGGCCACCGCGGCCGGCGCGATGTACTCCGATGCCGCAGGCAAAGTCGCCGTTCTGGCGAAAACATGCCGCAACGCCATGATCGGCTTTGTGGTGCTCGGCTATGCGCTGTACTGGGCGTCCAAGGGCCAGGCGGCGCGGGTGGGCAACAAGGCCTCTTTCCTGTGGACCAAGTTCCCCAAATTTGTTCTCGGCTTCCTGCTGCTCTCCGCCCTTGCCACGGCCGGCGTATTTTCCAAGCCCGAACTCGCCACCCTGGGCAATCTTTCACGCTGGGCCTTTCTGTTGACCTTCGCCGGCGTCGGCCTGCGGACCAACTTCAAAGATCTCTCCCGGCAGGGCATGCGCCCCTTTCTGGTCGGCGCCATTGGCGAGATTGTCATCGCGGCGATCACGCTCGGACTGGTCTTCGGGGCCGATCGCTTCTACGGCTTATAGACCCGCACTTCCAATCGCCACCTCTCCCGGAGCCGGCACCTTGTGCCGCCGTGAAAAGGGAGAGCATCCGGCGGCCAAGAACGGGACACAAAGGACGTAGAATCAAACCGACATGGCCGCGATCGCCAACACCATCTTCTCTCCCGAACTCGCCGAGCGCTTTGATCGCCTGGTGACCCTGTACCCCCTCAAGCGCTCCGCGCTCATCCCCATGCTGCTCTACGCGCAGGATGAGATCGGCTACGTCTCCGACGAGGTCGTCGCCGAACTCTCCCAACGCCTCGACCTGCTCGAGCTCGACGTCCGCAACGTGCTCAGCTACTACTCCATGC
>CAXTVC010000041.1:25459-27474 GCA_964247615.1 uncultured Acidobacteriaceae bacterium | reverse complement strand
CGATGGCGCTCCTTCTTATCGCGGATGCGGCGACGCAGGTCGTCCTCCAGCGGCGGCAGCAGGTCGAACGTGATGTTCGCGGGTTGAAAGCGCTTGCCCTCGGCATGCGTGATGTAGTGCATGAGCGATCCATTGGCGGACTGCCGGGGCGCGGGCACCGGTGTCTTGCCCATTGCCAGCGCCGCCGCAAAACGGCCAGCCAACAGCCCGCCCGCAATGGATTCGGTGTAGCCTTCCACTCCCGAGAGCTGCCCGGCAACCAGGATCGACGGGTGGGTCCGCAACTGCAGGGTCTCGGTGAGTAGCGAAGGCGCGTGGATGTAGGTATTGCGATGGATCTGGCCATAGCGCAGGAACTTTGCGTTTTCCAGGCCCGGGATCAGACGTAGAACATGCGCCTGCGCACCGAACTTCATATGGTTCTGGAAGCCCACCAGGTTATAGCTGTCCGCGCGCAGGGTCTCCTGCCGAAGCTGCACGGCGGCGTAGGGCCAGCGGCCGGTCTTGGGGTTGGTAAGACCAGCAGGCTTCATGGGGCCGAAGCGCAGGGTGTCGCGCCCGCGCCGGGCAAGCTCCTCAATGGGCAGACAGCCCTCAAAGTAGGCCAGCTTCTTGGCAGGAGACGCCGTCTCACTGGCGGGCGCTGCCTCCGGCGGCGGGAGCGAGTCACTCTCTGGACTGGAGACCAGGAATGGAATGTCCTCCCAGCTCTTGGGCTCCACGCGTTCCGCGGCAATCAGCGCGTCAAGAAACGTGTCGTACTCCTCCTTCGTGAAGGGGCAATTGATATAGTCGGCGGTCCCACGATCCCAGCGGGCGGCAAAGTAAACCTTGTCCATATCGACCGTGGAGGCATCGACGATGGGCGAGATGGAGTCGTAAAACGCCAGGTGATCGGCCCCGGTCAACCGCCCCAGCTCGCCGGCAAGGGGTGAGCTGGTCAACGGCCCGCTGGCCAGCACGGTGATCGTGTCCGGGTCATTCTCGTCGAGGTGCGTGACCTCTTCACGGCGCACGCTGATGCGCGGTTCGGCCTCAATCAAATCGGCGACGCGACGGCTGAACTCAGCGCGGTCAACGGCAAGCGCATGGCCGGCTGGCACAGCACTGGCGTCGGCCGCCTGCAAAAGAAAGGAGCCCGCACGGCGCATCTCCTGCTTCAGCAGCCAGGGCGCACTGTTTTCGGTCTCGCTCTTCAGGGAGTTGGAGCAGACCAGTTCGGCAAAGTCGGAAGTCCCGTGCGCTTCGGTCGAGCGCACGGGGCGCATCTCCGAAAGCACGACCTCGCAGCCGGTGCCGGCAGTAAGTGCGGCAGCCTGCAGTGCTGCTTCGGGGCCGGCCAGACCGCCGCCGATGATATGGATTCGTTTCACTCCCCAAGGATACGGGTGCGGGGCCACACACGGAGGAGGGCCCGCTACCCGATGTCGGCTGCCGCAAGCGCGACCAGCGCATCCCCGCTGAGCCGCATGACGCGCCACTCGTCCATGGTCTCCGCACCGATGCGCTTGTAAACGTTGATGGCAGGCTCATTCCAGGTGAGGACGTCCCACTCCAGGCGGGCGCAACCCTCGTCGACGGCAACCCGGGCGAGTCCGCGAAGCAGCGCTTTGCCGATGCCCTTCCCCCGTAAGCCCGGCGTCACGTAGAGATCCTCCAGGCGGATGCCATGGTGACCCCCCCAGGTGGAATAGCTGGTGAAGTAAAGGGCGAAGCCAGCGGCTTCGGGGGCCGCGTCCGGGGTAAGGCACCAGTCGGCGATAAGCGTACGGAAGCGTAGTGGCGGACTGGGCTGAAGAGGCGTTTGGCCGTCAGCGGCAAGGCCCCAACCATCGCGGAGCAGGTCGGCCTCAGTAGCGGTCACTTTGTCGAGGGCACGTTCGTACTCGGCAAGCTCGCGGATGAAGCGAAGGAGGGTGGGGACATCGGCAGGCGTGGCGGCGCGGAGGCTTACGCCCGTGCTCTTGCTCTTGGCATTCATGGTCAGCAAAGCAGATTCCCTTCGGGAATGACAG
>CAXTVC010000041.1:0-25359 GCA_964247615.1 uncultured Acidobacteriaceae bacterium | reverse complement strand
GCTCTTGCTCTTGGCATTCATGGTCAGCAAAGCAGATTCCCTTCGGGAATGACAGTTCGGGCACGGTTAGCCACTAACAGCTTCGGCCTCACTTACTGCGTGCACCCGCACCGCCATCGGGCCTGGCAGTGCTCGGCTTCAGCGAGACATCGAAGGATTGCAGCTCCTTGTTGGTCGACGCCCAGCGCACCTTGCGGAGCTCCAGCGTCGCCTTCTCCAGGATGGGGTCGTCGATGTCCCGGGTGTCGTAGTAAAGGTAGCCGGCAAGCGTGCTGTGCGGGGCGACGGTCGTCGCAGGAAAGCCAAAATCATTGCCATCCGCCGTGATCTGCTTGTCGATCCCTGGATGGTGGATGGTGATCGAAGGCAAAGGCGCGGGCAGCGGAATCTTGGTGCCGTCGGAGTACTTCTTGCTGAACATGCGGCGTTCCAGCTCGTCATCCGTTGCCGCATTGCGCGTGTAGTTGTCCGCCGCGACGAACAGGATGCGGGTATCGTCCAGCGAGAGTGGCTGCGCGGTGTCGTTGGTGATGATGACGCGGATGGGCATAAAGCCGTGGTGAAAGTAGTCCAGCCGGGTATTGGGGCGGGTCTCCCCCAGATCGCCTGGTTCGGCGGCCACGGTGATGCCGTCATGGGCGTCACGCAGCGCATAGGTCTTGGCATCGGCAGCGGGGACAGGCTTGCGCGGCTTGTCGCCAGCGCGGGCCGGGACGCAGACCAGCAGGAGGGCAGAGGTGGCGAAAAGCCAGGGACGCGCAGACCGGGACATGCTGCAGCGATTATCCTCTTGGGGATGCTTGCTGAGCAAAAACAACCTCGGGGATGCAGTCTCGCGAGCCGCCGGCATGGCGTCCGGAGGCAGGGGGAAAAGCCCCGCCCGTGATGCTGGCCTACAGCTTCCTGCTGGCTGCGGGGCTTGCGGTCAGCTCGCCCTGGTGGGTTTTGCGCATGCTCACTACCCGGCGGTATCGCGAAGGTCTGCGTGAGCGGCTGGGCCGCGTCCCCGCCCGCGTGCGGCACGCGGTGGCGGGCAGGCGCGTCATCTGGGTGCATGCGGTCAGTGTGGGCGAGGT
The DNA here is from genome assembly GCA_964247615.1 of uncultured Acidobacteriaceae bacterium. Classification (GTDB taxonomy): domain Bacteria; phylum Acidobacteriota; class Terriglobia; order Terriglobales; family Acidobacteriaceae; genus Granulicella. Next base: position 24,283 of record CAXTVC010000041.1, on the reverse strand, counting down.
GCTCGCGGCCACGCGCCTGGTGAGCGAACTGGAGCAGTCCCTCAATGACGCCGACGACGGCGGCGGCGGAGACTGGCGCGTTGTCGTTTCCACCACCACGCGGACGGGGCAGGCCCTGGCGCGGGGGCGGTTCGGGGCGGACCGCGTCTTCTGGATTCCCCTGGACTTCCGGTGGGCCGTGCGGGCCTGGATGCGCGTGCTGCAACCGCGGATGCTGGTGCTGATGGAAAGCGAGTTGTGGCCGCGGCTGCTGGCCGAGTGCTCGCAGCGAGGCATTCCGGTCGCTGTGGTCAACGCCCGGATGAGCGACCGATCCTTTCAGCGTGCTACGCGGGTGAAACATCTTTGGGCGCGTGTCCTCCGCCGCGTAACGACGTTTCTGGCGCAGAGCGAAGAGACAGCCCTCCGGCTGGCCCAGCTGGGTGTGCCGGCGGCGCGCATCCACGTGACGGGCAATCTCAAATACGACATCGCCCCACCCCAGACAGAGATGGTGGAGGCCCTGCGGCCGCTGCTGGAACGGCGCCTTCTCGTGGTCGCCGGTAGCCTCCTGGACCCCGAAGAGAAGGCCTTACTGGAGCATTGGCCAGTGACAGGCGGCGCCGCCCCGGACGTCGTGCTCTTACTCGCGCCCCGCCACCCGGAGCGGTTCGGAGAGGTAGCCCGCCTAATCAGCGAACGCTATCCCCTGGTCCGGGCCAGCGACCTGCTGAGGGAGCGCGCAGCAGAGGAGCGGTCAGCAGGGGAGCGGTCGGCGGCGCTGGAACCGTTGTCGGTGGTGCTTCTGGACACGGTGGGCGATCTGGCCGCCGTGTATAGCCTGGCCGATGTGGCCTTTGTGGGTGGCAGCCTGGCGCGCAAGGGTGGACACAATCCCCTGGAACCTGCCAGATTGGGCGTACCGGTGATTATGGGGCCCTCGTTTGAGAATTTCCGCGAGATTGTGACCGAGATGCAGGCCGCCGGGGGCCTCGAAATCGTGCACGATGGCGCGGAGCTCTCGCGCACCCTGTCGCGCTTGCTGAAAGATCGCGTGGCGGCCGACGCCCTGGGTCAACGGGGCCGGGCGGTGTACGAGGGGAAGAGCGGGGCCACAGGACGGACCGTGGCGGCGCTGCTGCCCCTTCTTCAAACTCCTCTACAGAAGGGTGAGGTGCAGCCGTGACGGCACGCCGCCGCTGGGCATGGCCGCTGGTCCCGGCATACAGCGCCGCCCTGGCCGCCGAGGATGCCCTGCGCGCCCTGGGTTTCCCGGCGGTCCACCGGTTGGCGTGGCCGGTGATCAGCGTGGGCAGCGTCTCCGTGGGGGGCGCAGGCAAAACCCCGGTCGTCATCGCCCTGGCCAGGCTGCTGGCGGAGCGCGGCTGGACCGTGGATGTGCTGTCCAGGGGCTTTGGCCGCAGCGGGGATGCCGTGGAGCGGGTTGACCCGCAGCAGACAGACGCAGCGCAGCGCTTTGGGGACGAGCCCGTGCTGATCGCCGAACGCACCGGCGTTCCAGTGTGGGTGGGCGCCAAACGATACGCCGCGGGGATGGCCGCTGAACGCGTCTTCGCCGACCCATCGCCAGCGCCGCAGACTCCATCGGAACCAGAGGCCAACGGCAACCTGCCGTCCCGCGTGCACCTCCTCGACGACGGCTTTCAACACCGGTCTCTGCACCGCCAGTTCGATCTGGTGCTGATTACCGAAGGCGATCTCCGCGACACGCTGCTGCCCGCCGGCAATCTTCGGGAGCCGCTGGCGGCCCTGCGGCGTGCCGATGCCTTTGCGGTTCGCGAAGAAGAGCTGGAGGCGGTCTCCGGGCAGCTGCGGCGCCTCGGCCGGCCCGAGGTGCCCGTGTGGACGCTGCGCCGGGCACTGCGCTTCCCCGCCCCGCTGGGTGTGTTTGGCGCGGGGCTGCGGCCGCTTGCCTTCTGTGGGATCGCCCGTCCCGAAAGCTTCGCCGCCATGCTGACGACCGCCGGTTGTGGCCTGGTCGATACCGTCATCTTCCCCGACCATCACCGTTACGAGGAGACGGACTTCACCCTGCTGACGCGCACGGCCAAAGAGATGCACGCCACCGGCTTCATCACCACGGAAAAGGACGCCGTGAAGATCGCGCCTGCCGTGCGCGCACGCCTCGAAGCGGAGATCGGCCCGGTGATGGTGGTGCGGCTGGACGTGCAGTTTGTGTATGAGTCCCCGGTCGTCCGCACGCTGGAAAGCCGCCTGCGCGCCGTTGAGGATAGCGGCAGCCAGATTGAGGCCCGTGCGTTGTGAGCTCAAGCAGTTCGCAACGCATCCTGATCGTGCGCGTAGGGGCCATGGGCGACGTGCTGCATGCGTTGCCGGCCGTCGCCGCCCTGCGGAGGCAATGGCCCCAGGCAGAAATTGACTGGGCCGTCGACACGCGCTGGGTCCCGTTGCTGGTGGACGCCGAAGGTCTTGGTCCGGTCGTCGCCCAGGTGCATCAGGCGGAGACGAGGCTCTGGTCGCGGACGCCTCTTTCAATGGCCACGCTGCGTTCGATCACCCACCTCCGGCGGGACCTTCGGCAGAGGCCATATGACCACGTGGTCGACATGCAGGGCACGTTGCGGTCCGCAGTCATTGGCCGGCTCGCCGCAGGCAAATCTCTAACGGGCTTTGCCGATCCGCGTGAGGCCGCCGCGCGGGCCTTCTACACACGCCGCCTGCAGCGCCGCGGGGCCCACGTCGTAGAACAGGGCGCGGCACTGCTGGGAGATGCCCTGGGGATAACACTTCAGCCCACACGCGCCGAGCTACCGCACGATACGCAGGCAGAGGCCTGGGTCGAGGCGACCCTTAACGCCGCCGCTCCGGGGGAACGCCTCGCCCTGCTGGCGCCCACCGCCGGATGGGGTGCCAAACAGTGGCCGGCTGAACATTTCGGGGCGCTGGCACAGGCCTTGCACGCCAGGGGCTGGACGGTGCTGATTAACGCAGCCGCGCCGAACGACCCCACGTGCGCCGCCGTCATCGCGGCAAGCAGGGGGGCGGCGACCCTCGTTCCCTCCAGCTTTCCGCAGCTGGTCGCCCTGCTGCGACGGTCCGGCGTGGTCGTAGGTGGCGACTCCGGGCCGATCCACCTCGCCGCGGCCCTCGGCGCTCCCTTGGTGGCGCTCTTCGGCCCCACGGATCCGGCGCGCAATGGCCCCTGGGGCCCCGGCCCGATGGCGGTGCTGCGACACCCGGCCTCCATGACCAGCTATAAGCGTTCCGCCACCCCCGATCCTGGCCTCGCACAACTTGGCGTCGAGCAGGTCCTGGCCGCAATAGCATCCCTTCCCACCCGCCGGCTCTGAGACAATACCCCGATGGCCGGAACGCAGGGGGGAACGCAATGGCAGCGCATCGCAAAACGCGTGCGCGTACCGCTGGGCTTCGCTACGGCTGCTGTTTTCTTCGTCTTTGCCCGGCCTCAGCCGCGATTGATGCTCTGGAGCCTGCTTGCCGTACTACCCGGCCTTTGGCTGCGCGGCTATGCCGCCGGCTATGTGAAAAAGAACGCCGAGCTCACCCGCACCGGCCCCTATGCCTATACGCGCAACCCGCTCTATCTCGGGTCGATGCTGCTTGCTTTCGGCTTCGCGATCGCCGCCGGGAAAGTCTGGCTTGGTGTGCTCCTGGTCGGGTTATTTCTGGCGATCTACTGGCCGGTCATTCTCTCGGAAGAGCACTTCCTCCGGGGTGCCTTTCCGGACTTTGAACGCTACGCCAGCTCCGTCCCGAGGCTGCTTCCCCGGCTCTCCCCCGCGCGGTTTCCGGGCCTGGACGGAGGCGCCGGGCGCTTCTCGCCGGAGCGCTACCGGCATCACCGCGAGTACAATTCGTCCATGGGTGCCATCGCGCTTTACGCGGCGCTGTGGCTGCGTATGTGGCTGGCGCACCGGCCTGGGTTGTTCTGAATCTCGCTGGGGGTCCATCGACGTTGACGTACCGCAAACCCTCCGGGACGCGCCGAGCGCGCTGGTCTGCCACGGCCCTGCTGACCGTCGTAACTACCTTCGCTCCGGCGCAGATCTTCTCCCCCAAACCCCTGCCACAGCGCCCCATCCCGGTGCTGCAGCCGACGCAGGGAGGCTTCGTCTATCCGCAGCATGAAACGCTGACCTTCTCCGTCGACTGGCGCGTTTTCAACGCGGGCACAGCGGTCTTTCACCTCGACGCCAACGGTCCGCAGGAAAAGATTGCGGCGACCGCGGACTCCATCGGTGCGGTCAACCTCCTCTTTCCGGTGGTAGACCGCTTCCAGTCAGGCTTCGATACCAGGACAGGCTGCTCCACAGGCTTCAACAAGCAGACCCAGGAAGGCCGCCGCAAGTTCGCCTCCGAGCTGGCCTTCGACTACGGCCATGGCCGTCAAAGTGAGTACGCGCGCAACCTCGTGAAAGGCACGGCCACCCGCAAGGACGCCAACATCCCGGCCTGCGTCACGGACTCCCTTTCCGCCATCTTCTACACCCAGTCGCAGCCGCTGGTCGTGGGTCAGACAGTCGAATTTCCTCTCGCTGACGCCATGCGCACGGTCACTGTCGGGATGAAGGTGGAAGGCCGCGAAGAGATCAAAACCGCGGCCGGCACCTTCCAGACGGTAAAGGTCCAGGCAACCGCCGACGAAGGCGTGGTCAAAAACCGCGGTCACATCTGGGTCTGGTACACGGACGACCCGCGCCACCTGCCCGTGCAAATGCAGGCGAGGCTGTTCTGGGGCACAATCACCTTTCATCTCCAGTCAATTGAGCTGAAGTAGGTCTCATCCCGGGCGGAGCGAAGCATCCAAGTGAGGCGGAGGACTTTTGTGAGCAATACACTCGGAAACAACGATGAAGTGATGGCCACCGAGCAGGTGCTGTACTCGGACGAGGAGCTTGTGACGGTAGCCAACTTTCCCGAGCCGGCTTCCGCCAATGTGGCCCGCACCGCCCTCGAATCGGCAAATATCCCGGTCTTCATGCAGGGCGAAAATGCCAACAGCCTCCTGCCCGTCGCCTTTGAAGTCAGGCTGCAGGTCCGCCCGCAGGATGAAGCCGCGGCCCGCAAGGTACTGGATGACTTCGAGGCTGATCCGGAGACGCTTCAAAGCGTAACCGACGCTGAATCCGGAGCTGAAGCCGGCGTGAAGAGCATCGACGACCTCGGCGCACCAAATCTCCGCGGAGCCGCCGTCATCCTGTGAGCCGGGAACGCGCAGTGGTTTGTCTTTCGGGCGGCATGGACTCCACAGTCTGTGCCGCTCTGGCTGCGCGGGACTTCGACGCCTACGGCCTGCACATCAGCTATGGGCAACGCACAGAGGCCCGTGAATTGCACTCTGCCCGGGCGGTAGCCCGGCACGTCGGTTTGAAGGACCTGATGGAGCTGCGCACGGACCTGTTTCGACGCATCGGCGGCTCGGCGCTCACAGATGCGGCCATCCCCGTACCGGAGGCCTCCGCCGGCTCCCCGGAAGCCAATGCCAACCGCCTCGGTGATGAGGTCCCGGTCACCTATGTGCCCTTCCGCAACGCCCATTTTTTGGCTGCCGCGGTGAGCTGGGCAGAGGTGCTCGGCGCGGAGACCGTGATCATCGGCGCTGTGGAGCAGGACAGCTCCGGCTACCCGGACTGCCGGCCCGCCTACTACGACGCCTTCAACGCGCTCATCGCCACAGGCACACGCGACGGCACCATTCGGGTCCAGACGCCGTTGATCCACCTGCGCAAATTTGAAATCGTGCGGCTGGGAGTTGAACTGGGCGCACCGTTACATATAAGTTGGTCCTGCTATGCCGGGGAGGCCGAGGCCTGTGGCGTCTGTGAGAGTTGTGCCTTGCGCCTCGGGGCCTTTGCGGAAGCTGGTGTGCCGGACCCCATCCCCTACGCGGCACGGCAAACCGCCGCACACTGAAAGTTTTCTAGAGTTTGCGTTACGTCAGCCGAGCGCCTTGAAGCACCGGCAAGGAAAGAGGAACTCCGATATGAAGCAAAGGATTGAAGAGATGTTCAAGCGGCACAACGTGATGACCGCGGTCGCAACAGCCGTCCTGATGAGCTCACCCGCAATGCTGGCGCAGGATGCAGCGGCAGGCGCCACGGTGCACGGTCACGTGCAGAACGCCGCCGGCCAGCCGATCACCACCGGGCAGATCAAGTTCACCAAGGACATCAGCCTGGCCTACAAGGACGAAAAGTTCACCAACACCGCTGACATCGACAAGGAAGGCAACTACACAGTCAAGGGCATCGCGCCTGGTGAGTACTTCGCCTATGTCGTCGTTGCCGACAAGACAGCCGATCAGCAGCACTTCACCGTAAAGGCCGGCGACACGCCCACGGTTGACTTCGACATGACGCGCGCCGAGTACGTCGCCAAGATGTCCCCCGAAGAGCGCAAGACGCTGGAAGAGTTCAAGGCCAAGAACGCCGCGGCAGCAGCCGGCAACAAGCAGATCACCAACCTGAACGCGACCATCACCGCGGTACGCGCAGACATCAAGTCGCCAACGCCCAACTTCGATAAGGACGTTGCCGACATGAAGCAGGCCACCGAGCAGCGCCCCAATGAGGGCCTGCTGTGGGCCGTTCAGGGCGAGGTCTTCACGGCCCAGGCCAAAAAGGCCGCCGCAACGGACCGCACCAACAAGACCAATCCGCTGCAGGACGATGCCGTAAAGTCCTCCTACGCAAGCGCCGCGACGTCACTGCAAAAGGCAGCGGACCTGATGGCCGCCGCCAAGCCCCCCGCGGTGGAGCAGGAAGCCACGGTGTATAACCAGCTCGGCAGTGTCTACGGGGAAGGCGGCAAGGCCTCGGATGCACCTGCTGCCTTTGAGAAAGCCGCATCGCTGGATCCCAAGGGCGCCGCGCAGTACTACACCAATGAGGCGATCATCTTTGACCACAATGGTGGTGGTGATCCCGAAGTAGCTGCGGCCGAAAAGGCCATTGCGGCAGATCCCAACAAAGCGCTTCCCTACTACCTGAAGGGTCAGGCTCTGCTCGCCAAGGCCACCGTCGATGCCAAGGGCCAGATCGTACCGCCCCCGGGCTGTGTGGATGCCTATCAGAAGTACCTCCAACTGGCTCCGGACGGACCCCAGGCACCGGCCGTTAAGGACGTTCTGACCCAGATGGGCCAGAAGATTGAGACCAGGTACAAGGCCGGCGCCAAGAAGTAATCGGTCCGCTGCATGACGAGGGCCCCGGCGAAGTTGCCGGGGCCCTCGCTTTGCCGCAAACCGGCATCGCAAGGTGAGATGGAAAACATACTCCTGTACGGGGACGCGCTCGCTGAGGTGCTGCGCCACGCGGCCGCGCCCCCCCAACCCCGTCAGACGGAGCACCTTGACCTGTTGGCCGCTGGAGGTCGCACCCTGGCCGAGCCGATACTCGCGGAGCGCGACCAGCCACCCTTTCCGCGGTCTACCCGGGACGGCTTCGCGGTCCGCAGCGGGGACCTCACCAGGGACGGTACCTGCCTGAAGCTGCTGGGGACCCTGCGCGCGGGGGAGCAATGGACCGGCGCGCCGCTGCAGGCAGGGGAGGCGATCGAGATCATGACCGGCGCACCCGTGCCGTCGGGCGCCGACAGCGTCCTTATGGTGGAGCACGCGGATACCTCCCATCCCGAGCAGGTACAACCAGCGCCGGGACGCAGGCTGGCGGCAGGCGAAAACGTCGTACCTGCCGGGGCGGAGGCGCGCGCCGGGGTGGAGCTTGTGCCCGCCGGCCGCACCGTTGCCACGCCCGAGATCGGCCTGGCTGCCAGCTGCGGCTACGCCCGTCTGCACGTCTACCCCCGGCCGGAGGTCGCCATCGTGGCCACGGGCGATGAGCTGGTCGAGCTCGCCGACGCTCCAAAGCCGTGGCAGATCCGGAACTCCAACAGCTACTCGCTCGCCTCACTGGTGGCAGCCGAGAACGCCACCCCAGTCCGGCTCGCCATCGCCCGGGACACGGTTGAAGCCCTGCGCGACCGCCTCGCGGAAGCGCTGCGGACAGATCTCATCCTGTTCTCCGGCGGCGTCTCCATGGGCAAGTACGACCTCGTCGAAAGCGTGCTTCGCGAGGCCGGGGCGGAGTTCTTCTTCACCGGCGCACGCATCCAGCCAGGCAAACCGGTCGTGTTCGGCCGTTTGCCCCGCCCCGGCGGCCAGTGGACCTACTTCTTCGGTCTGCCCGGCAATCCCATCTCCACCGAGGTCTGTTTCCGGCTCTTTGTCGCACCCTTTCTCCGTGCGCTGTGTGGACGCACCGATCGCGAGCCGCACTTCGCGGAGGCCCGGCTCGCCGCCGATGTACGCGGTGGGGCTAAGGTCACGCGCTTTCTGCCCGCCATCGTCGCAGGCAACTGGCTTGGCGTAACCGTGGGGATGGTTCCCTGGCAGGGTTCCGGCGACCTGGCCGCCAACGCACGCGCCAATGCTTTCGTGGTGTTGCCCATGGAGGTCGAAAGCTTCCGCGCCGGGGACCCCGTGCGCGTGCTGCTACGGTAAAGGCTCATGGCTGACCAGGACCGAAATCAAGATCAAAACCAGAAGCAACAATCGGACGCAGCTGCCGCGGACACAAAGCTTTCCCACTACGACGAAACCGGCCAGGCCCATATGGTCGATGTAAGCGCCAAGCTGCCCGGCCGGCGGGAAGCCACCGCCGCAGCCTTTGTGGAGCTGAACGAGGCCGTATTACGCGCCTTGCCCGATAATCCCAAAGGCAATCCCCTGGAAGTGGCCCGCTTCGCCGGCATCATGGCCGCCAAGCGTACCGCCGACCTCATCCCCATGTGCCATCCGCTGCCGCTGAGCTTTGTCGACGTGCAGGCCACCGTGGTCGAAGGCGGCGTGTCGATTCGCGCCACGGCCGCTACCGTCGCCGGGACCGGCGTAGAAATGGAAGCCATGACCGCCGCCTCGGTCGCCGCGCTCACGGTCTACGACATGACCAAAGCCCTCGACAAAGGCATCCGTATCCGGGAAATAGTCCTGCTCGCAAAGTCAGGCGGCAAAAGTGGAGAATGGCGGCGAAAAGGTCCTAATTTCTAGGTCTAAGTTGTAGGTTTCTCAGAAACTAACTCACGTGCAGGCTCGCGGAGCTACAGAGCTTCAATCCCCGGAATCCACCTACAACCTACAACTCCTACGCTGGATGCGCGATCGCCACCCCGAACAGATGTCCAGGATCATGGAACCAGCGCGGCGAACCGAAACCGGCGTTCCCTAACAAGGTGATGAGGCTGCGCTCTGTGAACTTGTAGCTGTTTTCGGTGTGAATGGTCTCGCCGGGAACAAAGTGAACCGTCTTGTTCTCAATCCGGACATCCTGCTCGCACAGGCTCTCCAGGTGCATCTCCACACGGCTGGCCTCGGCATTCCAGCGAGCCCGGTGAGCAAAGCACGCTAGGTCGAAGTCCGTCCCCAGATCACGATTCAGCCGGGCAAGAATGTTGAGGTTGAACTCCGACGTAACGCCTTCCGCGTCATCATAGGCAGCCAGCAGGAACTCGACGGTCTTATTGCGGCAGGGTGCCAGGTCGACACCCAGCAACAATGCATCGCCCGTCCGGCGCAGCTGACGACGCAGATTACGCAGAATCGACACAGCCTCGGACGGAGCAAAATTGCCAATGGACGAGCCGATATAGAGCGCCAGCACGCTCTGCTCCTTGGTCCGCTCGACGGTATAAGGGTCCGTGATGTAGTTTGCAACCGCCGACTTCACCTGAAGCCCGTCGATATCACGAAGGGAGACCTTGGCCTCTTCCAGCGCGGACGCACTCACATCGATCGGTTGATACAGCAGGGTTGGCTGGCGCTGCAGGGCAGCACGCAGCAGGATGCCGGTCTTGGTGGCCGTCCCGGCGCCCAGCTCCGCGATGGTCAACGGGCCTACACCTTCCGAAACGATCTCCCGCGCAAACTGCTCAAAGATGCTGCGCTCTGTGCGCGTCAGGTAGTACTCGGGCAGCTGGGTAATGGCCTCAAACAGCTCAGAACCGCGCTCATCGTAAAACAGCCAGGGCGGGAGGGTCTTCTGGGTACCTGCCGGTACAGCGAGACCGCGCAGGGCCTCTCGTTGTACGGCATCGTGCAGGGATACGGGCGCTTCGATCATCGACGTACTAAGCCTCAGAACGGTTCAGGTTCTCTCTAAGTCTATGCTTTCCTGTGGGCAATAGGATGCAGCGGGGCGGGCGGGCGTCTGCTACCGTCAGGCCCCGTCACGCGCCAGCCGTAAGCCGCTGAACTGCCAGCGTGTTGCAGGTCCAAAGAAGTTCCGGTACGAGGCACGCACATGCGTCTCCGGCGTCGCGCAGGAGCCACCCCGCAAGATCACCTGCGAGCTCATAAACTTGCCGTTGTACTCACCCAGCGCGCCGGGCAGCGCACGGTACCCGGGATACCCCGTATACGGTGAGGCCGTCCACTCCCATACATCGCCAAAGACCTGCTCCGGCTGACTCAGATCCCGCGAAAGAGGGGATGCGACCTGCGGGTGCAGACATCCACTTTCAAAGAAGTTCCCTTTAAGCGGCAGCTGCGCCGCGACGAACTCCCACTCGAACTCCGTCGGGAGGCGATGCCCGCTCCAACGGGCAAAGGCGTCGGCTTCAAAGAAACTGATATGGCAAACCGGCGACTCGGAAAGTTCTTCCAGGGGCTGCCATCCATGCAGGGTGTAAATGCGCCAGCCCGAGCGTGTACCAGCATCGCGGCGCCAATACAACGGCGCTTCCCAACCCTCACGCTCAACAGCATCCCATCCCTCCGAAAGCCAAAGCTCAGGGCGGTTGTAAGCATCCTCATCCAGAAACGCAAGATACTCCGCGCAGGTGGTCAGCCGCGACGCCAGGCGGAACGGCGAGAGGTAGACAGGGTGGCGCGGCGTCTCGTTGTCAAACGCGAAGCTCTCCACCGCCTTTGGATCCGGAGAAACCCCGATCTCCACCACGCCGGGCCGCCCAGGAAAGCCCGGGGCATAGCTCAGCCAATTCAGCGGGGGTGCGATAAGGGTCCTGCCTGTCCCTTCGGGGGCATGGGCGTACGCCGGCTGCAGAGGATTGGTAAACAGCGCGTGCTTGATGTCGGTAATGGCCAGTTCCAGGTGCTGTTGCTCATGCTGCAGCCCCAGCACGATCCGGCGCATCGCCTCATCCTCTGGCGTGTGGTCCAGCAGTCGGCCTACAGCGGCGTCCACATGCTCACGGTAGGCGAGAATCTGGTCCAGCGGCGGACGGGAAAAGCTGGCGCGCAGCTTCTTCTCCGGCATCTCCCCTAGCGCCTTGTAGTAGCTGTTAAACAGCCAGCGGAAGTCCGGATGGAACGGCTTGTAGGCCGCCACAAAGTCGCTGAGCACGAAAGTCTCAAAGAACCAGGACGTATGAGCCAGGTGCCACTTCACCGGCGAGGTCTCCGGGGAGGACTGCACCATCATGTCTTCCGGCGTGAGGGGCGTGACAAAGCGCATCGTAGCGGCGCGTACCGCCTGATAGCGGGCAAGCAGGGAGGCGGTCTGGGGTTGTTGCGAGAGCATCGGAACTCCACGGACAAACTCAAGGAATGTGCCAGCCCCTGGCGGTTGCCGGCTGCCCCAAGAACGTTTCGGGGCGAAGTCCTAACTTTCCTCCGTTATACGCCTGATTGCCAAGCGGTGGAGCCTACACAATGGTTTGCACTTCATCCGCCAAAATTGGGGTACGCCCGCGCGTCTTCAGGCGTGAACTTCCGTCTACAACGGTAAGCGCTCGTTAGAGCGGTCGTTGGAGGCCCCAAATGCAACGAAGCGGACGTACGGCGACCGTGGCCTGCGTACTAGCCGGAGCCCTGTGCGTCGGCACTGCACACGCAGGCATCATCGCCGGCCCGGACAGGGACGCAGCTCTCCAGACTGCCGGGGCGGAGGGGACCGGCGCCGCTCGCCCTCAGGACGGCGGCCGCCCGCGAGGCCAGTACGCTGGCATGGGCCGCGTGCTGGGCCAGGTCACCGCCGTGGCCGGGGGCACGCTGACCCTGAAGGCCGAGGACGGAAGCACCGTGCAGATCGTCACTACCGACAACACCCGGGTCATGAAAGACCGCGGCCCGGTCAAGGTCAGTGACCTGCACGTGGGGGACGGCCTGATGGCCATGGGCAACATGGACGCGCCCAACAAAACCCTGCACGCAGCCGTCGTCTTCGCCCAGGACGCCGCCCAAATCAAGGCCATGCGTGAAAACCTGGGCAAAACCTACATCACCGGGCGGGTCACCGCGATCAACCTCGATGATGCCAAAATGACCGTCGAACGCGCCGACCACGTCCCCCAGACCATCGGCTTCGACGAAACCACCAGCTTCAAGCGCGCCGTTCCGCGAGGCGGCGGTGCGGGCAACGGAAACGGAGGCGGCGCAGAGGCCGGCGGCCGGGAGAATCCCGGCGGCGGCGGATTTGGTCCCGGCGGCGGCATGGGCATGGGCATCGATAGCGGCATCGACCGTGCCTTTGCGAGCGGCGAAAGCGTCACGCTCGCCGACATCAAGGTCGGCGACTTCATCGCCGGGACCGGCACCGTCAAGAATGGCACCTTTGTCCCCACACGCGTCGTCGACAGCCCTCCCCGGCCGCACCGGGCACGCAATGGCGCGGGCGACGGAAACTCCTCCCCGAACCCGGGACCTGCGTCAGGTGCAGCGCCCGGGCCTCGGTAAGCCGTTGCCATGCGAGTGAAGCCAATCCATCCGCCCCGCAACGGACGCCGTGTCTGGCGCAGACTCCCCTGTGCCGGCTGGCTGTGCGCCGCAACCGTCGCGGTAGGGCAAACGCCCGCGGCGCCTCCGCTGCCCCTCGCCCCGGTGCCTCCACCCACCACTACCCAGACAGCGCCGGCAGTGACCGCAGGAACTGCAATGACCACAGCTGCCGCAGGCGGAATCGTGCGCGGCACGGTGATCGCGGGCACCCCCGGCAAGCCGGGCGGTGTTCCCCTGCCAGGCGTCGCGGTCACAGCCACCAACACCCTTACCGGCCGCAAGTACGCCACCGCCACGGATGTCGACGGTGCCTACACCATGCGCATCCCCCGCAACGGCCGTTATGTCCTCCGGGTCGAACTCGCAGGCTTCGCCGCAGCCACCGCCGAGGTCGTCCTGAATGGGGACACGCCAACCGTCGCCAAAGTGTCAGACTTCGGCATGGGGCTCGCCAGCCGCGCCGAAGCCGCCGAGGCTCTCGCCGCAGCCAGCACCGGGGCAGGCACACGCGGCAGCTCGGCGAACCTGCTCCGCAATCTGCAGGGCCTGAGCCTGAACGCAAGTGGCGGCGACGCCGAAGACGCCAGCAGCGCCGGCGGCGGCAACACGGGCGCGACGCTGCCCTCACTCGGAGGCCTCGGCGAAGCAGGGGGTGGAGCCAATGCGGCAGCTGCCGATACCGTTGCCGTCAGCGGCGTAGGCGGGCGCACCAATGGTCTTGCCAACTTCAGCGAAGACGAGATCCGCGACCGTGTGCAGGCGGGCATCGAGGGGGCACGCGCCAGTGGACAACTCCCAGCCGGCGTCGACCCCACAGCCGCCGTAGCGGGCATCATGGGCGCACTCATGGGTGGGCCCGGCGGTCCGGGTGGCCCAGGCGGTGGACGCAGGGGCGGGGGCGGGGGCGCCGGCGGCTTCGGTCGCGGCGGCGGAGGCTTTCGCAACCTCAACCCCACCCAGCTGCATGGCGGCTTCAACTGGCAGGGCGAGTACGCCGCGCTCGACTCCGCCCCGTGGTCCCCGACACTGCTCGCGCAGCCCAAGCCAACCTATAGCAAGGACACCTTCGGCGGCACGCTCGCGGGCTCGCCCTACATCCCCGGCCTCATCAAGCCAAGCACCAAGCAGTTCGGCTTCCTGAACTTCAACGTGACGCGCAACACGACGCCGGAGGTGCTGACCGGCACCGTGCCCACTGACATACAGCGCACCGGCGACTTCAGCTCCCTGATCCAAACCGTGAACGGCACCACGACGGGAACCCCGATCTATGACCCCACCACCGGCAAACCATTCGCCTACGGGGGCCACGCCAATGTCATCGATCCCTCCCGCATCAGCCCGCAGGCGCTGTATGTGCTGAACAACTTCTACCCCCACGCGAACGTCAACACGACGAACACGCAGGCATACAACTACCAGACCGTCACAACGGTAGGCCAGAACACTGCCAATCTCTCCGCACGCTTCATTCGTAACCTCGGCGCAAACAACACCGGGCCCTTCGGCGGGGGAGGACGCGGCGGCGGTGGAGGCGGCAATCGCAATGCGCCCGCAACGCTGCACCAGAGCCTGAACTTCAACTTCAGCTTCTCCCACTCGGCCTCCGACATCCGCAACATCATCCTCCCGCTCTCCGGCGCCACGCAGAACGATGGCTATAACCTGGGCGCGGGCTACGTGATTGGCAAGGGCCGCTTCAACACCACCAGCACCCTCACCTGGAACCGCAATCACTCCCTCACGCGCAACTACTTCACCGACACCGGCAACGACCCCGCCGGGGCCGCCGGCATCGCACTGCCCAGCACCGCGGCTATCGGCTTCAGGCCCAACTTCTACAACGGCCTGTCGTCCCTTTCCATCAACAACTTCCTCTCGGTCAACAACACCAATCCGCAGGACAACATAGGCCAGACAATCTCCCTCAGCGAGGGAGCCAGCTACCGTCACAAAAAGAACAACCTGCGGCTCGGCCTGGATATCCGGCGCGTGCACGGGGATTACCTCGGCGGCGGCACGCCGCTCGGCCAGTTCACCTTCACCGGCCTGAACACGGAGAGCCCCGCCGATCGTTGCAGCTTCGGCGGCATCGACTGCCCGGCAAACAGCACCACCACGCCTGTCGCCACAGGACAGGCCGCCACTGGCGCATCCTTCGCCGACTTCCTGCTCGGCCTCCCGCAGCAAAGCGAAATTCAGGCCGGTTTGGCCAAGATCTACCTGCGCGAAAACGTCGTCGACTGGTACGTCAACGACGACTACCGCATCGGCAGTGGCATCACGCTCAACGGCGGCCTGCGCTATGAGTACTTCGGCCCCTTTAGCGAAAAGAACGACCGTCTCGTCAACCTCACCGGGGTCACACCCGGCACAACCGGCGTGGGCTGCGTTACGCCCGGTGGCATCTCCGTGCAAACCTCCGCAGGCACCCTGACCTGCGCTCCCGGCACCAACCGCTCGCTGCTGCAGCCCGATCGCGCCATGTACTCGCCGCGTCTCGGCGTGGCCTGGAAGCCGCACTGGGTCAAAGACACCGTGCTGCGCGCGGGCTATGGCATCAACTTCAACACCGGCCAGTTCGCTACCTTCGCACGCTCGCTCTCCTACCAGGCACCCTTTGCGGCCACGCAGAACAACGTGCTCAGCTCAAAGACCAACAACACAGGCTGCATTGCGCAGACACCGACGCAGGCCACCAACTTCACCCTCGGTGGCGCCTTCAGTTGCTCGAGCAAGCTGTATCAAAACACCTATGCCGTCGACCCGAACTATCGTCTCGGCCTGGTGCAGGTCTACAACGCCGACATCCAGCGCACCTTGCCCCTGGGCATCGTGCTGAACCTCGGCTATAACGGCTCCCATGGCTCGCATCTCAACGTGGTGAACGCGCCAAACCACACGTCAAACAGCGTCACCACGCCGGACGCTGTGGCCTTTACCTATCAGCAGTCCATCGCGGAGTCCACCTTCAACGCCCTCACCGTGAACGCGCAAAAGCGCCTGCAAAAAGGCATCGCGCTGGGCGCCAAGTACCAATACGCGCACTCGATCGACGACGCCTCCAGCATCAACGGCAGCACCGAGACATCCTCCATCCAGGACCCCACGGACCTGCTCGCCGAGCGCTCCAACTCCGCCTTCGATGTGCGCCACTCCCTAAGCGGCACATGGCTGTACGAACTGCCCGTCGGCCCCAATCGCACTTTCTTCAACAAGGGCGGCGTCACGTCGAAGCTGCTGGATGGCTTCAACGTCTCAGGGGCCTTCACTATTACCTCCGGCACGTACTTCACGCCAAGCTATCAGTCCACCGCAGCACAGATCGCGGCTGGGGGCACCTACACACTGCGACCCGACCGCGTCTTCACGCAGCCGATCCCGGGCGTAGGCTCGGTACACAACTTCTTTAATGGGGGCGCCTTTGCCTTCCCGGTCAGCACCACGGGCTATGGCAGCGCCTCACGCTACTCCATCGAAGGCCCGGGACAGCTGCTGATCAACGCCTCCCTTTCCCGCACAATCACGCTCAGCGAGACACGCTCCTTTGAAGCCCGCGCAACAGCCAGCAACGTCTTCAACACCGTGCAGTACAACGGCATCAACACAACGCTGGACTCAGCAACCTTCGGGCAAGTCACCGGCGCAGCCGCCATGCGGCAGATCACCTTTGTGGGCAGGTTCAGGTTCTAGCCATGACAACGCTGCAACGAACACGGAACCTCGCTCTTGCCCTGCTCTCCGCCGCGTCCCCTTGCCTTGCACAGCAACCCGCGACGCAGCCTGATCCCGGGGCCCAGACGGGCAACTACCGCCTCACCGTCAACGCCAACATCGTCCTCACCAACGTCGTCGTGCGTGACAAAAAGACCGGTGCGGTCGTCAAGGACCTCAAGGCCAGCGATTTCCAGATCCTCGAAAACAGCAAGCCGCAAAAGGTCGCCAGCTTTGACTATCAGACCGTGAACGGGGCAGCCACCCTGCAGGAGAAGAACACGGTCGCCGGCAAGGCCACGGTCGCCGATCTACTCGAGCGCAACTTTGCCGCAGACCCACAGCAACTGCGCGACCATCGCCTCATCGTCATGTTCTTCGACCTCAGCTCCCTGGGGGACGACGACACAGACCGCGCCGTTGAGGCCGCACAAAAGTACGTCAATACCCAGATGCAGCCCGCGGACCTCGTTGCGCTCGTCAGCTTCTCCACCGCGCTGAATCTCGACCAGGATTTCACCGCAAACAAGGCAGCGCTGCTGCATGGCCTGGGCAAATACAACGGCACCGATCAGACCGCCTTCGGTGCAGGCGCTACCGGCGGCACAACCAACGGCACAGCCGACGACGCGGGCAGCTTCGTCACCGATGACACCGAGTACAACAACCTCAACACCGATCGCGAGCTCTACGCCATCCGCCAGATCGCGCAGTCGCTCGAAAAGGTCGATCAGCGCAAAAGCCTGCTCTACTTCTCCGGCGGTCTCTCCCGCGACGGCATCGAGAACCAGGCCAGCCTGCGCGCCGCTACGAATGAAGCCGCCAAAGCCAACATGGCCATCTACTCCGTCGACGCGCGGGGTCTGCAAGCCCTGCCGCCGGTGGGCGATGCCAGCCAGGGCAGCCTGCGCGGCACCGCTGCCTACACCGGAGGCGCGGTCGCCAACCAGTTCAGCGCCAACTTCAGTTCGCAGGAGCTGCTGGGCACGCTCGCCACGGACACCGGCGGCAAAGCCTTCTTCGATTCCAACGACTTCGGTCCCGTCTTCCAGCAGGTGCAGCGCGATACCGAGGCGTACTACATCCTCGGTTTCCACTCGACCGATCCACGCAGGGATGGCATGTTTCGCCACCTGACGATCAAGGTGAACCGCCCCGACGTAAAGGTCGAGTACCGTCCCGGATACTTCGCCCCTGCCGACTTCCAGCACCAGAAGACAGAGGATCGCGAGGGGGCCCTCAACGACCAGCTGCGCAGCGATCTGCCCGCGCTCGACGTCGCTGTTTATCTGCAGGCGTACTTCCTGCGCGCGGCCGCCAACAGCTTCTACGTCCCGGTCAGCCTCGTGATACCCGGCTCACAGATTCCCTTTACGCGCAGCAAAGATCAGGACAAAGCCACGCTCGACGTGCTGGGCCAGATCAAGAATGCCCAGGGCATCACGGTAGGCAATGTGCGTGACACCGTGAAGCTCGCCGTGAACCAGGCCCAGGGCGTAGCCCGTCGCAACATCCAGTACTCCACCGGCTTCACGCTCGCCCCCGGCCACTACCATGCCAAGTTCGTCGTACGCGAAAACGAGACCGGCAACATGGGCTCCTTCGAGACCGATCTGCAGGTGCCCGACTTGAAGAAGCTGCCCGTCAAGCTGAGCTCCGTCGTGCTCGCCAGCCAACGCACGCAGAACACCCAAAAGGACTCACCCAACCTGCTCATCCGCGACGGGCAGGAGTACGTGCCCAACGTCGCGCATGTCTTTCGCGGGGACGGGCACCTCTACCTGCTCTACGAACTCTACGACGCAACCAGGACCAAAGGCACGCCACAGCCCGCAGCCGCACCCGGCCTCACGCGCCGCGACGGAGGCCCCATCCACGTCCTCACCTCCATCGAGTTCCTCTCCGGCGGCGTAAAGGTCTATGAGACACCGCTCGTCACCGCCGACGCCGTCAACGTCCCCGGCCGTGACGCGGTAGCCTTCCAGTTCGACGTGCCTCTGACGCAGCTGAAGCCCGGCAACTACATCTGCCAGGTCAACGTCATCGACGACGCGGGCGGTTCCTTCGCCTTTCCAAGAACCGCATTGCAGGTAGCCCCGGCCCAGGCCTCCACACCGCCGCCGGCAGCCACGCCTGTGCCTCACGCGGAGTAGCCCCGGGCGCAAGTCGGGCGTGCGCAACGCATCTTCATGGGGGATTGACGGAACGACGCGCTCAGGCGGAGTATGTTGGCGTTTGCACGGGGAGGCTACCCATGCACGTCAAACCTCGTCACGTCTTGTCCGTCCTGCTAGCGCTCGGCACGGCCGCATGCGCAAAGGCTCAAACTCCCTCTCCGCTCGATCCGCACAGAACCGCGGACTGGGCGCTGGTCGCACCGCACCTCCCCGACCCGCTGACAGCCTCTCCGGAGAAGCTGGAGACCAGCGGCGATGTGCTACGGGCGCGTCGCTTCCCCGACGATGCCCTCACCTACTACAAGGCCGCGGCCATCAACGGCGGCGTACCGGGTCGGCTGCTCAAAAAAGAAGGCGTCGTGCACCTCGAGCTGCAGCATGGCCTCATCGCACGCCTGTGTTTCGTGCAAGCCCTGCACCTCGACAAGAAAGACGCCGAGGCCTGGAACAACCTCGGTGCCGCGGACTTCATGCTCGGCAATACACGCCAGGCTGTCGGCGAGTACAAGCATGCAGTAAAGCTGAACCGAAACTCGGCGGTATACCACTCCAACCTCTCGCTCGCCTACTTCGAAACACGTGATGCTCGCAACGCGCGTCGGGAGCTGGCACGCGCCGTGGCGCTCGATCCCGAGATCATGCACCATGGGACCACAGGCGGCTACAATCTGCAGATCCTGGCCTCGTCTCACTACGCCGAAATCTGCTTCGAGATGGCACGTGTCTCCGCAACGCAGGGCGATCCGGAATCCACGATCAACTGGCTAACCAAAGCCTCGGAGCGAGGTTTCGATGTACGTTCGGCCATGTCGAATGAACCGCTGTTGCTGCCCTATCTACAGGACGCCCGCGTCAAGGTACTGCTGAGCAACCATGACGTGCGGCACAAGGAACTCGCCAGGGTAAAGCCACCCAGCCTTGATGCAGCAACACAACGCTAGCGTCTGGGACGTTTGGTGATCCCGCAGCGCTTTACTGTATTCGTCCTATCTTGCGGCGACTCCGTCGCCCTAAAGAGCATCTTGAAGGTATGGCAATGCGGGTCTTCGCTGTAGCGGCTGCTGTTTCGTTCTTCTTCAACGGGGCCGCGATGTCCGGCCAGCAGCCTGTGGTTCCCCGTACCAACGGCCAGACGATCCACCTGAATGTCGTCGTAACACCAGGGGACAATGGCAAAGCGGTCGGCGGTCTCGCGCAGACCAGCTTCACAGTACTGGACAACGGCGCGCCCCAGGCCATCAACACATTTCGCGCCCTGGATGGCGTGGCGGAACCCGTAAAAGTGCTCCTTGTGGTCGATGCCGTAAACGTTCCGTTCGTGCGTGTGGCATATGAGCGTGAGGAGCTCGACAAGTTCCTGCAAGCTAATGACGGGCAACTCGCGCAACCCACGGCGCTGGCCATCTTCACCGACAGCGGTACACAGATTCAGCAAAACTTCACCAAAGACGGCAACGCGGTAAAGCAGGAACTCGACAAGCAGACGATCGGCCTGCGTGACCTGCGCCGCAGCTCGGGCTTCTACGGCGCAGAAGAACGTCTCGATATGTCCCTCAAAACCCTGAGCCAACTGGTCACGCGGGCCGAAACGGAGCCCGGCCGCAAGTTCATCGTCTGGATGACCCCGGGTTGGCCGCTCATCTCAGGCCCCGGCATCCAGCTCAGCTCAAAGCAGGAACAAGGTATCTACAACGAGGTCATCGCGTTTTCCGATGCGCTCCGTCGCTCCAACACGACCCTCTACACCATCGATCCAACCGGGGCCGGCGAAGACCCAGCGCGCGCCTTCTACTACGAGGAGTTCCTGAAGGGCTTGAAGGATCCAAGACAGGCTGTTCCAGGAGACCTTGGCGTCCAGGTGCTCAGCGTGCAGAGTGGAGGGCGTTTCTTTACCGGCAACAACGATCTGCGCGCCCTGCTGGGCCAGTGCTTTGCGGATGCCTCCATGCAGTACGAGCTCTCCTACCAGGCGCCCCCGCCAGAGACGGCACCCGAGTACCACCACACCGAAGTGCGCATGGCAGACAAGCATCTAGTCGCCCGCACCCGCACCGGCTACTACGCGCATCCCTGAGGATCTTTGTAAGGGCAATGGCGGCAGTCGGAGTTACAACAATACCCACGACGTAGGTGGAACTGGGCCGTAAACACCATGTACTCCCCATCCAGGTACGCGTCACCCGGCAGCAGATCATCCCCCGGAACCCACTCCGGCTCAGCAGCGGTTTCACTCATCAACGTAGTGCTCACATCGTCGTCATTCTGGGTCATGTAAACAGCTCCATGGATCGTGATGCGGTCCGCGCAGGCAGTGCTTTGGCACCGTTCACCTCTTGGCGCAGCATGTCGGCAACAGAGCGGCTCGGTTTGCGCTGCCTCGGATTGTGCACACCGTTGTTGGCCGCTGCAGCCTCGGTAACCTCGGCGGGCACCGCACCGTTGCGGAACTCCACCTCGCGGCCAGGAATCGCAGGTGTGCGTTCGCCCGGTACAAGAATCCCGACCATGTTTAGCGGATCGGCCGCAGCTACTTTGATGACCGCCTCGTTTGCACGCGCGACCTGCCGCCGCCGTGCCTCGCGAAGACCCTCGGCCGCCTCCGGCACGGCGAACTGCTCGCCAAACGGCCCACTCACAAAGCGTCCGCCGCGTATCTCTCCACGCGCCTCTAACCGACGCAGCACCGGTGCCAGGTCACGCCACTTCGGTGCATTCGACTCGCGCGCCAGCAGCTCCCGAAAGACCACGCCATAGCGGCACAACAGCACGCGCGCATAGGACTCCAGCGACGACTGCGCCTGCCGTGCCGCGGCCACTGCGACCTGCGAGGCCTCACGCTTCACCGCTGGAATCACTGCGGCCTGTTCACCCACCAGCAGCGACCAGCGACCCGCCGTGGTGCGTGCCGCCGCACGCTTGCGCAGACTCACCGCAGGCGTCTGCTCCAGGTGCACTGATTTGCGCCGCGGGTCCATCAGCGCGCGCAATTGATCGAACCCATCGGCAGAGGCGAGGCCTGCTGTAGCCAGCTCCCACAGCCCCGTGGTGACCTGCTGCTTCGTCAACGTGCTCATGCGTTGCAGGTCGGCCGTAAACGCCGCGCCACGGTCACGCAGCAGCGCCCGCAGGCACTGCGCCTCGGGAGAAAGCGCCTGCGCCAGCACCCCTTCGTCAACGCCCTTCTGCGCCAGCGACGCAGGCAGCCAGTCAGCTGACTCGCGCAGGAAAAACGTGATCGGCGCAGCGCCCGTCGGGATCACACGACGCGGTGCACCGCCATCATCACCACTCCACGCGGGGTGCGGCGAGATGCGTCCCCAGCCCACGATGCCTGCCAGGCACAGGCCATCCAGCCAGCGCGGATCGTAGTCCTTCACCCGTGCCGGCAACAGCGTACGCTCCCACTCCGCGGCCGGCGCTTCAAAGCCTTCCATCTGCTCCAGCGCCGCCAGCACGCCTTCTTCCCCGCTCAGCTGCGTCTCGGGCGCAACATGCTGCCAGTCCTGCAGCCAGCGGTTGAACACAACCGGCGCAACCGGCTCGACGGACTTGCGCAGACCCGCCAGCGTAAGCCGGTGTATGCGCTGCAGGATGCGACGCTCACACCATTCAATCGCATAGGGCGCATCGTCGCCCGGCTTCGGCCGCTCATACACCCCGCGCATGGCCATGCCCTGCATCTCCATTACCAGCAGCGCCTGTGCCAGCGGTGCGGGATCGAGGTGCAGCCACGCGCCCAGACGCTCCGCAGTCAACGGCCCCAGCAACTGCAGCCATCCCTGCACCAGGCTCGTTGCCGCGCCATCGTATGGCGACACCGGCTGCTCAGGACGATATTCCGTACCGGCCAGCGTCGTCTCTCCACGCGCTGCACTCACGGCCGGCGCATCGTGCGGGATCTCCAGTGCAGGCCACAGCAAATGTGCATCATGCAGCCGCTCCGCAGCGACCCACGCAGGCGCGTCGCCAAGGGCAACAACGAACGCCCTTCCCTGTCGCGCCAGCCGCTCGAAATACTCCGGCCAGTGCACCGTCGCGCGTGGCTTCGTCCCTGTCTGTTCTGTCAGAAACGACAACGACAACGGCAACGCCACAAGCTGCAACAGTAGATCGTGCATCTCGTGCTCATCACGCACATCCGGCCACAACGTCTCACGAACCGTATCGATCGCTGCCTGGTCCAGCCTCCCCGCACCGTCCGTCACGGCATCCGGCAACGTGCGGCGCAGCTGCACGGCACGCGCACGACGAGCCTCCAGATCAGCCTCATCAAGGTACGCATACGGCATCGCATTCAAGAGCTCATGCGCAAACTGCGAGGGCACCGGTGTATCCACCGCAAGGCACTGGATGCTGCCATTCGCAATGCCACGCAGCAGGGCCTCCAGACCCTCGATGTCCATGGCCTCGGTCAGCGTATCGCGCATCACCTCGCGCACCAGCGGATGATCCGGGATTTCGATGTCACCGGTCATCGTCTCCGGACATGCCGAGGCATGGGGAAACACGCTCGCCAGCAGATCGTCGGAGCGCGTGCGCTGCACCTGCGGCGCCACGCGCTTGCCCTTCTGCATGCGCAACAGCTGCAGGCTGCGACCCGCAGCCCAGCGCCATCGATTTTTAAACAGCGGCGAAGGGATGCAGGCCTGCTCCAGCAACTCACGCGCGGTGAACTCGGTGAGGTATTGAAAGACATCACTCAGCGGGAAACTGTGCTGTTCGGCGAGTGAAATGTTGATGCCGTTATCCGTCGCCGCAGCCTGCAGCTCGAAGTTGAAGCCACGGCAGAAGCGCTTGCGCAGCGCCAGGCCCCAGGCCTTGTTCAGGCGGCCACCGAACGGCGCGTGCAGGATGAGCTGCTGCCCTCCGCCTTCATCGAAGAAGCGCTCCGCGATGATTGTCCGCTTGGTCGGCACAGCGCCCAGAACGCTGCGGCCCGCAACGACATAGGTGATCAGCTGCAGCGCGGCAGACTCACACACGTAGCACTCACGGCACAGCCACGCCATGCACGCCCGCACTTCGGGGTGCAGCGCGCCCCAGCGTTCATCGCGGTAAGGGCTTACGGCTACGTCCTCTTCGGGCCCGGAGCTGCGAATCGCGGAAGGCTTCACGTTGCGTGTCTGCCGGTCAATCTCCGCACGCAGATCACTGACGCCGTCGCACAATGCGGCCGTACGCTGCGGCGCTTCGCCCTCCCAGAACGGAATGCTCGGCGGCGCTCCATGCGCGTCTTCCACCAGCACTTTGCCCCCCGGATCGACACGCTGAATGCGCCAACTCGTGTTGCCCAGCAGCACCACATCACCCGCATGCGAATCCACCGCAAAGTGCTCGTCCAGCGTCGCAATCTGCACGTTCTCAGGCTGGAGCATCACGGCAAACAAGGACGTGTCTGGGATTGCTCCACCATTGGCGATCGCGGTCATGCGCGCACCGCGGCGGCCATGCAACTGGCCCTGCACGCGGTCACGCAGCAGGTACGCACCGTACCGTCCACGCGTGCTCTCGATACCGTTGTGCAGCAGCGACACGACCTCTTCAAAGTGAGCGCGCGTGAGATCACGATATGGCCATGCGCGGCGCACGACGTCGAACAGCGATTGCTCGTCCCAACTCTCGGCACCGCACGCCGCAACGACCTGCTGCATCAGCACATCGATCGGCGCTTCCGGAATTT